>DATLIA010000255.1:0-4344 GCA_035540215.1 Actinokineospora sp.
GGACCACCTGCCGTGGTGAGGGTCGAGGTTATCAGCTCCCCTTCCTGGGGTCTTTCTGCTTCTTGGCCTTCATGGACTCGCGGAACCGGTAGCTCTCGCCGTTCATCTCGAAGATCTCGCACCGGTGGGTCAGCCGGTCCAACAGCGCCGCGGTCATCCGGTCGCCCTGGAACACGGTGCCCCACTCGCTGAACGCCAGGTTGCTCGTCACCAGCACGCTGCGCCGCTCGTACCGGTCCGCGAACACCTGGAACAGCAGCTCGGCACCCGCGCGGCTGAACGACAGGTAACCCAGCTCGTCGATGACCAGCAGCTCGACGCGGTCCAGTTGGCTCAGCACCCGCTCCAGCCGGTGCTGCTGTTGCGCCTCCTCCAACTGGGTCACCAGGTTCGCCGCCGTCACGAACCGCACGCGCCTCCCGAGCCGGCACATCGCCAGGCCCAGCGCGATCGCCAGGTGCGTCTTGCCCGTACCCGCGTTCCCGATCAGGCAGCAGTTCGAGTGCTCCTCGACCCACGCTCCGCGCGCCAGCTCCAGCACCTTCTGTTTGGGCACCGACGGGACCGCGCTGAAGTCGAACGTATCCAGATCCTTCACCACCGGGAACCCCGCGGCGCGGATCCGCGCGGCCAGCGCGTTGGCCGATCGCGTGGTGACCTCGGCCTCGGTCAGGCGCAGCAGGTAGCCCTCGTACGCCTCGTTCTTCGCGGTGGCCTCACGGGCCAGCTTCTCCCACTCGGCGAGCATCGTCGGCAGCTTCAGTTGCTTCAGGTTGCCCTTGAGTAACAGCGGGGTCGTCTCGGCGGGCATCGGCATCTCCTTCGGTTGGGGAACGGGACAGCAGGCGATCGAACTGGGCGAGGTCGGTGGGCCGCACGGTCACGGCGGCGAGGTCGAGTGGCAACGCGCTGTTAGTGAGCGACGGCGCGTCGTCGCAACGGAGCTGTCGGGCGGCGGCCGTGATGATCGTGGCGTCGAGTTCGCTGCGCGACAGGCACCCCGCGATGACGCGCTCCAGGCGCTCGGCCGGGTGGCTCGCGAGCAACTGCAACACGCGGATGTAGTGCCGCGCGCCGGCGCTCGACCCGAGCCGATCCGCGAGGGCGGCGCGCAGCGCGGTGAACGCGGCCGGCAGTTGCCAGTCGCGGTACACCGGCGCGTGATCCAGGGCGGCGGGCTTGCGCTCCAGAACCCCCAGGAAGTGGAGCGGGTCGAGGACCTTCTGCCCGCGCCCGTAACTGCGGACGTGCGCGGCGATCGTGGCCCCACCGCCGACCACCTCGACGCGGTCCACGTACCCCTTGGCGCTCACCGCGCGGAACGCCCACCGGCGCGGCACGCTGTAGCAGTTGCGGTCGAACCGCACGGTCTGGTACTTGTCCACCTGGCCCGGTTGGATCACGCACGCGTCGAACCGGCGCGCCGGGACCGGCCGCGCGGTCGTGCTCGAACAGCGCGGCCACTGACAACGCGTTGTCACCGCATGTCCGGTCCCGGGCCGCGAGGTACTGGCGCCGCAAGTGCGCGTTCAACTGGTCGAGGTCGTCGACCCGCGGCACGGGCGTCGCCCACTGGCGCTCGAGGTCCTGCACCCGCTTCTCGACGCGCGGCTTCTCGGTCGGGGCCGCGGGCATGCAGAACCGCGGCGCGAACGTGTAGTGACTCGCCAGCGCCGCGTACCGCGCGTGCGGGGTCCGATCCCGGCCCTTGAAGATGTGGACCGCGACCGTCTTCGGGTTGTCCCACCACAACTCGCGCGGGACACAGCCGAAGAACGTGAACGCCTCGACGAGCCCGTGGAGCACGGCCTCGGTGCGCTCGGTCGGGAGCGCGAGGGCGAAGGGGCAGTTCGAGTAGCTCCAGGTGACGACCAGCACGGGCACCAGCCGGCGCCCGTCGGGGAAGTCCACGTGGATGTGCCCGAAGTCGGCCTCGGCGCGATGGCCGGGCGGGTGCGCCAGCGGGATGAACGTCTCGCGCCGGTCGAGGCGCTGTTGCTTCAGGTAGCGCCGGACCTGGTCGTAGCCGCCGGCGTAGTGGTGCTCGGCGACGAGTCGTCGGAAGATCTGGGTGGCGGTGTGGCGCTGCTTGGGTGGCGCGGTCCGGTCGGCGGCGAGGATGTCATCGACGATGGCGCGGAACGGCCCGAAGGTGGGTGCCGGGCGCGGCGCGGCGAGGGTGTACGGGACCGGCTCGGGGTTGGCGATCGCTTTACGAACGGTGGCCCGTCCGACGCCCAGTCGGAGGGCGATGGCGCGGATGCTCAGCTTGTTGGCGTGCAGCCGTCGGATCTCGGCGAAGTCGTCCACCGTTCGCATCCTTCCCCCCTACGATCGGCGTTGATGCCGGTCGCAGAGGCTGTGCTACGGTGGTCCAGAATTCGATGCCGAGGGTGGTCCAGAATTGCGGCTCTCCCGCCGGGTTGATGCAGTACGCTTGTTAGAATGACGCGGCCCGTTCCGCTGCGTGTCGCCCGTCGCGGGGCACTGCGTCATGTCCTTCCCCGACCTGTTCCCGCCCGCCGCCGGGCTGGCCGTCACGGCCGTCGCCGTCACCCCCGGCTCGGTCGCCATCGCTGCCACCGCGACTGCGCCGACCGCGCCCGGCCCACGCTGCGCCCGGCCCTCGGGTCGCGTCCACAGCCACTACCTCCGCACCGCCGCCGATCTCCCCTGGCAGGGACGGCGCGTCGTTCTCCGCATCACCGTGCGGCGCTTCCGCTGCGCCACCGCCGGGTGCGAGCGGGCCATCTTCTGCGAGCGCCTACCCGCCCTCCCCACGCACGCCCGGACCACGACTCGCTTGACCGACGCCCACCGAGCGATCGGATTCGCCCTGGGTGGCGAACCGGGCAGTCGGTTGGCCGCACGCCTCGCCCTCCCGACCAGTCCCGACACACTCCTGCGGCGTGTGAAGTCCGCCCCGCTTCCGGTGCACCCGACGCCACGTGTTCTGGGCGTCGATGACTTCGCGTTCCGCAAGGGCGTGAACTACGGCACGATCCTCATCGACCTGGAGCGGCGGTGCGTCATCGATCTGCTCCCCGATCGCACGAGGGACACCCTGGCGGCGTGGTTCCGGGGTCACCCCGGCGTTCGGGTGGTCAGTCGCGATCGGGCATCCGCCTACGCGCAAGCCGTGACGGACGCCGCGCCGACGGCGACGCAGGTCGCCGATCGGTTCCACCTGCTGATGAACGCGCGGGACGTCACCGATCGGGTCCTCGCACGGCACACGGCCGTCATCCGCGGTGCGTTCCGTGCGGCCGACGACGCCACGGCCCCACAGGTCCAGACACCAGCCGCGTCTCCGGCACCGGCCCGCACGCCCAACTCCCGACAGCAAGCGGTCGCGGGCCGGCGGGAGCACCGTCGTCAGCGGTTCGAGCAGACTCGCCAGTTACGCGCCCAAGGTCAGTCGATCCGGGCCATCGCTCGCGCGTTGCACATCAGCCCGAAGACCGTGATCCAGTACACGCGCACCGAGCGCATGCCCGATTGGAAGCCGGGGCGAACGGCTCCAAGTCGGCTCGACGCCCACCGCGAGTACATCGACCGTCGCGTGGGCGAAGGGTGTTGCAACGCGAGGACGCTCCACCGCGAGTTGGTCGGGGTGGGGTACACGGGCGGCTACGATCAGGTCCGCCGCGCGATTCGGAGACGCACGGACCGGGACGGTCGGTCTCGCGCCGGTGGCCCGATCCAGATCCGCGCAGAGGTTCCGACCGCCCGCCGGCTGTCGTTCGAGGTCGTGCGTCTCCCGAGCGAGCGGAAGGAACAACCCGCCCGCTGGGTGGACCGTCTTCGCGTTGCCGGTGGGGCGGTGCAGACGACGATCGAGCTGACCGAACAGTTCGGAGAGTTGGTGCGCGGCCGGCAGGCACAGGGGTTGGGCGCGTGGCTCGACCGCGCGGAGGCGAGAGGGCTGCCCGAGTTCCGGGGATTCGCCCGCTCGATCCGCCAGGACGAGGCGGCGGTGCGCGCCGGGCTGAGCGAGGCGTGGAGCAACGGCCCGGTGGAGGGCAGGATCAACCGGCTAAAGCTGGTCAAGCGCTCGATGTACGGGCGGGCCGGGTTCGCCCTGCTCAAGGCCCGCGTCCTGAACA
The DNA here is from genome assembly GCA_035540215.1 of Actinokineospora sp. Classification (GTDB taxonomy): domain Bacteria; phylum Actinomycetota; class Actinomycetes; order Mycobacteriales; family Pseudonocardiaceae; genus Actinokineospora. Next base: position 4,107 of record DATLIA010000255.1, read on the forward strand.
CCGGGTAGCGACGAACGACCGGATTCGCTCCGGTGGAAGGCAGAGCCGGTTGCACCAAGAGTGCGGGAGAGCCTGAATTGCGCGCCGATTACCAAACGCCTAGAAACGGCGTACTACGCCACTCAAATGGCGTAGTAGTGGCGTAGCACGCGAACGCCGATCGCGCACTCGCGATGATTGGTTCCGGGCGACGAGACCGCCTCTGCGCTTACGTGGCCTTCCGGCAGTTGCTCGTGCT
>DATLIA010000256.1:0-11299 GCA_035540215.1 Actinokineospora sp.
CCACTGTGTTGTCCGCGGCGGTCAGGAACGCGATGAGCGCGATGGTGGCGTGGACCCTGGTCAGCATGAGCGGCTGACCGGTTTCCCCGCGAACCGATCGGCGAGGAAGCCCACGGCGTCAGCACGGCCCGACGCGAACGCCGACAGGTGCTCACCGACGTGGACGCCCCACTTCACCGCCACGCCCTTGGCGCAGTACTCCCGGTGCAGGGCGTCGGCCTGGGCGAACGGAACGAGTTCGTCGATGAGCCCGTGGTAGAGGAAGATCGGGGCGCCTGGCACGCGGGCGCCGAGCTTGTTCTCCGCCAACCGGGCCTGCCAGTCGGGCTCGGCGAGCGGGTTGTGCGTTGTGTAGTCGCTGATGCGCTTGCCGATGTAGGGCAGGAAGTCCGCGACGCACTTCTCCCGGTCGGCGAACTCCTTGCGCCCGGCGTCGTTGAGGTAGGACTCAAGGTCGAGTTCCGGGTAGGCCGCGTCGAGGCCGACCGCGGCGAACAGCAGCAAGCCGAAGCCCGCGCCGCCGTCGAGCGCCTTGGCGACCGCGCCCAGGTCGGCGGGCACGCCGCCTGCGGAGATGCCGACCAGGTTCAGCTCGGGCGCGAAGGACGGCTGCAGTTCACCCGCCCAGGCCGCCGCACCACCGCCTTGCGAGTAGCCGATCAAGCCGACCTTGCCGCCCGCGCGCAGCCCCGTGGCGGGCACCCTGGTCGCGGCCCGGACGGAGTCGAGCATGGCCCGGCCCTCGGACTGCCCGATCACGTACGTGTGGTCCTCTGGCGTGCTAAGGCCCTCGTAGTCGGTGACCGCGACCGCCCAGCCCTTGTTCAGCAGCTCGCTGACGTAGAGCTGGTCGTACTCGGTGCCGGACGCGAACGCCTTCGACGGCGCGCACTTGTCACCGATGCCCTGGGTGCCGGGAGCGAGCGCGACGATCGGGCGGGTCCCCAGCGTCGGCACCAGCGGCACGAAGACGGTCGAGGACACCGCGATGTCGGCCCCGGTGGCGTTCTTCGAGCGGTAGAGCACGTGGTACGCGGTCGCTCCGCTCATCGCGGCGATGGGCGCGCTGGTCGCCCGGTACCAGATCGGGTCGCCGGGCGCGCTGCCCGGCAGCGGGGTGGGCGGCTGGTAGAACGCGTCGCCCGCCGGGCCGACCGGCACACCAGCGGCGCCGACCGGGGCGGTGGGCACCAGTAGCACGGCAGCGGCCACCGCGGCGACCGCCGAAAGGGAGAACACACGCCGGGGAATGGACATATCGGGGACGTTAACGGCGCGATATCCGAAGTGTCGATAGGCACAAACATTCTTCGCGTTCACCGCGAACTGCGCTGGCGAAAGTTGTCACGCGCCGAGCAGGGCAATGTCGATTTCGCCGATTTAGCCAGGTGGCACAAGTTTCCAGGAGGACATTGCGCGATATTCACAGAAACGGCCGCGCTTCCGAATGCCGCTCGCGTCACGTAACGTCGATCTTTGACACGCGGCGCGCCCGGATCTTATTGTCACCAACACAATTCCGCCCGTCAGGCGACCGGCAGGGGACTCTCGATGAGCACAGGGGTCGTACAGGACGGACCGGCCGCGGCGCTGTGGGCCACCCTGCCGCGCGAGGTGGTCGACCGATTCCGGCCACTGGTCGGCAGGCTGACCAAAGACATGATCCACGAGATCCAGCGCGCCGTACCGGCCTACGCGAAACCGCTGAAAGGCCAGTTCGGCGCGGCGATGGTCGCGGGCGTCGAACAAGCCGTACTCCGAATGGGCGCGCCGACAGAGAATTGGGCGAACGTGTTTCGCCAGCTCGGCCGAATGGAGTTCGCCGAGGGCCGCAGCCTCGACTGCCTGCAGACCGCTTATCGGGTCGGCGGCCGGGTGGCCTGGCGGCACGTCGCCGTGTGGTGCCAGCAGCACCGGCTGCCCACCCCGATGCTGGCCAAGGCCGCCGAGGCGATCTTCGCCTACGTCGATGAGATCTCCGCGCTGTCCATCGAGGGATACACCGCCGCCCAAGCCCAGTCGGTCGGCGTGATCGAGCGCAGCCGCCGCAGGCTGGTCGACCTGCTCCTCAGCGACACCCCCACGGCAGGCGCGACGCTGGCCAAGCTGGCCGCCACCGCCCGCTGGCGGCCACCGCCGTCCGTCGGGGTGCTGGTGGTCGACGGCGACATCGAGGAGCTGTTCGGCGCCGGCATGCCCGAGGACGTGCTGGCCGACCACGACGGCGACCGCCCGTGCCTGATCGTCGCCGACCCGGCCGCCCGGGTCGCGGCCCTGCGGGAACGGGTGCGCGGCCACCGGATCTGCGTCGGCCCCACGGTCCCCCTCGCCGACGCCGCCACGTCACGGCGCTGGGCGAGACGCACGATGGAGCTGATGGACCGCGGGATCATCAAAGGCGGCCCGGTCGTCTGGTGCCGCGACCACCTGACCACGCTGTGGCTGCTCGCCGACGAGTTCCTGGTCGGCGAGCTGATCAAGGGCGCGCTCGCGCCGCTCGCCGACCTCACCGCCAAACAGCGCGCCCGCACGGTGGAGACCCTGCTCGCGTGGCTGGCGGGCCGGGGAAGCGCCCCCGAGATCGCCGAGCAGCTGCACGTCCACCCGCAGACCGTCCGCTACCGCATGCGCCAGGTGGAGAAGCTGTTCGGCGACCGCCTCACCGCGCCCGGCTCCCGCCTCGACCTGGAGATAGCGCTGCGCGCGCACCGGCTGCTGGAAAACGCCGCCTGCTAAATTCAGCGCGTGGGGATCTCCGTACTGGACCGGCGCAGTCACACGCCGCTCTGGGCCCAGCTGCACGCCGATCTGCTGCGTCGGGTGGGCGCGGGCCACTTCGACGACGCGTTCCCAGGAGAGCTGGCGCTGGCCGCGGAGTACCAGGTCAGCCGCAACACCGTCCGGGAGGCGCTGCGCAGGCTGCGCGCCGACGGCCTTGTGGTCGCGGGCCGTGGCCAGCCGCCCAGGTTGGGCAAGCCCACCGAGATCACTCAGCCCATCGGGGCGCTCTACAGCCTCTTCGCCTCGGTCCGGGCGCTCGGCATGGACCAGCACAGCGTGGTCCGCACCCTCGACATCCGCGCCGACGGCGTGATCGCGGTGCGACTCGGCCTCGAGGAGTCGACCCCGCTGCTTTACCTGGAGCGGCTGCGGCTGGCCGACGACGAGCCACTGGCCGTCGACCGGGTCTGGCTGCCCAAGTCACGCGCCGCCCCACTGCTTGGCGTCGACTTCGCCGACACATCGCTCTACCAGGAACTGGACGCGCGCTGCGGGGTACGGCTGACCGGCGGTCACGAGCAAATCCGCGCGGTCATCCCGACCGCGGCCGAGCGGCGACTGCTGGACATCCCGGCCGGGGTGGCCGCGTTCTCGATCGACCGGCTGGGCACCGCGGACGGCACCGCGATGGAATGGCGCAACACCCTCGTGCGCGGCGACCGGTTCAGCGTGGTCGCCGACTTCTCCGCGCGCGCGGGCTACCAGCTCGACGTACGCGCGGGCACACCCAAGCGGACCTGATCGGTCTCCAGAGACAGCCCGTACGGCGTGTCGACGATCGGCGGGAAGAACGGCTCCGCCGGGAACGAATGGGGTCGCGGGCCGGTCGGCTGGTAGCCGGCCAGCCACAGCACCCTGGCGGAACCCGCGCGCAGCACGCCGGGATGGGACAGCGACCCGCGCGACCTACTGGTCCGTTCGGCCACCGGGGCCGAAGAGAGCAGTGGTTCTGGCGCGGAACCGGGCAGGCATCCCGGTGCTCCCATCAGGTGTCCTCCCAGGCGAATCGGTGCCGGAAAGACAGACACGGACCCCGCCAACCTCGGGCGTAAGGCGGGCAATGCAGCGGGGTCCGTGGCTGCTACGGGCCGGATTCCCACCGGGCCCGAGTCATCGGCACTCTTTTTCGTTGTCCACAAAGTCACACGGCCGCCCGGGCTGCGTTGGTTTGCGCGCCCAGTCGCCCCGGGCGACCGAGGACTACGTTATTGCCCAGTACCCCGCCCAGCATCGGGGAAAACCCTAGGGCACCCGAACTGGTCCGTAGGCTCAATCACGTTCGATCAGATGCCCCACGACATCCGGCCCCGGATGCGCGTGACCGGAGCCATCGCGGCGCGGGTCGGCCTCGGGCAATTCGACGGCGGACCCGGTTCGGCTCGATCCTGCCGGACGCGGCCCGACCCAGGCCAGCGCCAACCCGACCTCGCCTTTGAGGAAGCGGTGCGACCGGACGCCGCCGGTTGCCCGACCCTTCGCGGGATAGAGCTCGAACGGGGTGACCTTGACGCTCTGCCCTGTCGACGTGACCACTTGCGGCGCGCCGTGCTCCGGGTCGTCGGTGCGGATCGCGGCGAAGAACACCGCGTGCGCGTCCGCGGGCAGGTTGATACCAGCCATGCCGCCGCCCTTGAGACCCTGCGGCCGCACCAGCGACGCCGCGTACCGCAGCAGCGACGAGTCCGACGAGACGAACACCAGCGACTCCGTGTCGTCGCCCAGCCAGCAGGCGCCGATGACCTCGTCGCCGTCCTTGAGGGTGATCACCTCGAAGTCGTCGGACCGAACCGGCCACTCCGGCGAACAGATCTTGACCACGCCCTGGCGCGTGCCGAGCGCCAGACCGGGCGACTTGTCGTCGTCGAGCGGGGCGATCCCGACGACCCGCTCCCCCGCGTCGAGGTCGAGCAGCTCGCTGGCCGCCATGCCGCCGCTGAGTGAGACTGTGCCGCTCTGGTCGGGCAGCACGGGCAGCGGGAGGACGTCGGTCTTGACCGCCCGACCGCGGTTGGTGATCAGCAGGATCTGCCCGCGCGCGGTCGAGTGCACCACGGCGGAGACGGCGTCGTGCTTGACCCGCCCGTTGCGGCGCCGCGCCTCCGAAGACTCCTCGGACTCGGCGGCCGTACGCGCGACCAGGCCGGTCGCGGACAGGATCACCTGGCACGGGTCGTCGGCGACCTCCAGCGGGCCCGCGGGCTTCGAGGCGGCGAGAACCTCCTTGAGGTCGCCGTCGATCAGCGCGGTCCGCCGTTCCTCCGCGAGGTCCTTGGCGACCGCGGCCAGCTCGGCGGAGACGACCTTCCGCAGCACCGCGTCGTCGTCGAGGATCTTGTCCAACTCGGCGATCTCGGCGCGCAGCTTGTCCTGCTCGGCTTCCAGTTCGAGCTTGTCGTACCTGGTGAGGCGGCGCAGCGGGGTGTCGAGGATGTAGGTGGCCTGGATCTCCGACAGCTTGAACTTCGTCATCAGGCCGGTCTTCGCGGCGGAGGCGTCGTCGCTGCCCCGGATCAGCTTGATCACCGCGTCGATGTTGAGCAGCGCGATCAGCAGGCCGTCGACCAGGTGCAGGCGTTCCTCACGCTTGCGCTTGCGGTAGCGGGTGCGGCGGGTGACGACCTCGTAGCGGTGCTTGAGGAAGACGTCGAGCAGGGCCTTGAGGCCCAGGGTCTGCGGCTTGCCGTCGACCAGCACGAGGTTGTTGATGCCGAAGGACGATTCCATCGGGGTGAGCCGGTAGAGGTCGGCCAGCAGCGCCTGCGGGTTGACGCCGACCTTGCACTCCACCACGACCCGGGTGCCGTTCTCCCGGTCGGTCAGGTCCTTGACGTCGGCGATCCCGGTGAGGCGCTTGGACTTGGTGACCTCGTCGGTGATCTTCTCGATGATCTTCTCGGCGCCGACCTGGTAGGGCAGTTCGGTGATGGTGATCGCCTGCCTGCCCCGACTGCCCTCCAGCGGCCCGATCTCCACCTTCGCCCGCATCCGCACGACCCCGCGGCCGGTCTCGTAGGCGCGGCGCACCTCGTCGAGGCCGAGCAGCATCCCGCCGGTGGGCAGGTCGGGGCCGGGGATGAACTCCATGAGCTTGTCGAGGGTGGCGTCGGGGTGGGTGACCAGCCAGCGGGCGGCGGTGACGATCTCGCCGAGGTTGTGCGGGATCATGTTGGTCGCCATGCCGACCGCGATGCCGGAAGTGCCGTTCACCAATAGATTGGGGAAGGCGGCGGGCAGAACACTGGGCTCCTGCAGGGAACCGTCGTAGTTCGGCCGGAAGTCCACAGTGTCCTCGCCAAGCTCCCCAACGAGAAGCATGGCGGCCTGGGACATACGCGCTTCGGTGTTGTGGTTGACGAATCCACCCGCCAGGAACGAGTGGTCCTCAGACTCGACTCGGACCGAGTAGACCTCAGCCGGATCGCACGGCTCGACGTCGGAGATCGTTTCGAACCGATACCCGGAGTCCATGACCGGCAGGATCGTGGCAAGGATCTCCGGATCCTTGATCCGGTCGATGATGCGCAGTCGCTCGGTTTCCCAGCGCTCGACCCGGTCGAAGTTGTGCTTGATCAACCAACTGCGGCCGCTTCCTCTGCGGTCGAAGTCCAAGGTGTCACGAACATAGTCGGCCACGAACGGGACGCGATCCTGGCTCAGCCGATGCGGTCGCAACGGCGAGTGACGCAGGAGTTCTCGGATCTTCGCCTGCTTCGTCTTGAGGAAGCCGACTCGCTCAGCGAACGCGCGGACATTCCGCAGACCAGACACGATCAATCGGAACTCGACGGAACCACTCGGCCGAATATAGGAGTGCAGCCTCGCGATCACCCCGAACTCGGCGAGAAGCTCCTGCACCTCGTACACAAGGCGTTCACTGTAACTCGAGTAGTGGACGGTGAAGCCGTCAGCGGCCACGCGAGGCCCGCCGTCACCTTCGAACAAGGCCATCAGGAAGGCACGTTTGACGCCCCAGCCGCCGTTCCACACGCACTCAGGAACGAACTTCTCCCTAGCCTGATGGCCAATCAGCTCGCCTAGCGGGCTAGCCCGGAACGCGTCCATCCCGCCCCGGTACGTCTGAATGTCGAGTTCGTAGATCTTCTTTCGGTCTCGTCGAGTCTCCCGCTCGGAGATGTAGCGATGCCCCCCGACGATGCCGTCGTAGGCATGCAAGACCTCGTCGAAGAAATGCTGATCGGCATTGTTGAAGCCTGCTCGATCTTTACTGGCCCACCCTTCGGAGACCCATGCGCCCGCGAGGACACCGAGCATGTACTCGCGAGCCGTCGGGATGACCTGCGCCCAAGCGTTTCGGGCGACGCACACCACAGCTCCCGATGACAGCTCGTCAAGCCGTCGCCACTGGAACAGCGGCACACCCATGGGCGCCTCGAGACAAAGGACGAGATGATTCTCGCTTCCTCGCAGGGAGAATCCCGTGTCCGTCCGAATCCTGATCGTCGGGTGAACGCCGGAGTTGAACACCCGATTGACCCGGACGGACTTACCGTCCTTGTCCAGCACCTCGAAGTCGACATCAGCCTCCGAGTCAGCCGGGAGATCGACCAAGTCGGCGATGCGCGGGCTCGTCCCATCAGCCAACCGGATCCGTGTGTCACCGACGACGCAGTACCGGCTCGCGGCCGGACCATCGTCTGGGCTGCCAAAGTTTCCATGCCCGTCAACCAGGGGCGTGTTGAGCGAGAAGTCCTGCGCCATACGCACCATGGCGTCGTAGATCGCCATGTCGCCGTGCGGGTGGTACTTGCCCATACAGTCGCCGACGACGCGGGAGGACTTCACGTAGGCGCTGGTAGGGCGGTAGCCCTGTTCGTTCATCGAGAACAGGATCCGGCGGTGGACCGGCTTGAGACCGTCCCGCGCGTCCGGCAGGGCCCGGGAGTGGATGACCGAGTACGCGTACTCCAGGTACGAGTCCTCGATCTCCGTCTTCACCGGGGTGTCGAAGACCTGGGCGCCCGCCCGGTCGAACGCGTTGGGGTCGACCTTGGTCGTGGGGCCCTTGCGGCGTGCCATCGCTGCGATGCTCTCTCTCGTACTCAGACGTCAATCGCGGACTGGTCGACCCGGGCCGACGAGTCGATGAGCCAGTTGCGGCGGGGTTCGACCTTCTCCCCCATCAGCAGTTCGAGCGCGGCCTCGGCCGCCTCCGCGTCGTCGAGGGTGATGCGGCGGACGGAGCGGGTGGCCGGGTTCATCGTGGTGTCCCACAGTTCGTCGGCGTCCATCTCGCCAAGGCCCTTGAATCGGGGGACGGGTTTGACGATCGTCTTGCCCGCCTTCTCCAGGCGGGCGACCGTGGTCTCCATCTCGCGCTGGGTGAAGGTGAAGTGGGTCTCGGCGTTGCGGCCCTTGGTGACGACCTTGTGCAGCGGCGGCATCGCGGCGTAGAGCCTGCCGTCCTCGATGACGGGGCGCATGTACTTGGCGAACAGCGTGATCAGCAGCGTACGGATGTGCGACCCGTCGACGTCGGCGTCGGCCATCAGGATGACCCGGCCGTAACGCATGACGCTGAGGTCGAACGTCCGCCCGGTCCCGGCACCGAGCACCTGCACGATCGAGGCGATCTCGGCGTTGCGCAGGGTGTCGGCGAGGCTGGCCTTCTGCACGTTGAGAATCTTGCCCCGCAAGGGAAGGAGCGCCTGATACTCCGAAACCCGCGCGAGCCGCGCGCTGTTGTGGACGAACACGCCCGCCTCAAGCGCGAAGTTGTGATAGCCCTCGACGGTCAAGTCGTAGACGTCCGCGGTCTCTGCCAGCGGTTCCACGGACGCGACCTTGTGGTTGACCATCGAGGCCGCTTCCCGCAACCGATCGACGTCGCCACGTTCGAGCAGTGGGGCAGGCCTGTCGACATCGGCATCGTGGCGGACCGAGCCGTTCTCGGCACTGTCCAGTCCGTGGCGGAGGTTGAAGGCGTCGGCCACGTAGTGGGTATAGACCCATTCGTTGCTGTCGTTCATCCATACCCGCTCGTAGCCATCGAGTTTGTCCCCGGCGGCCTTCGAGGAGAACGTCCGATACAGCGGCATCAGAGAGTCGCCCGGACTCAGTTCATCGGCCCGCCGATAAGAGCCATCGCGCAGGCGGAAGCGGTGATCCGGCGTGCACCGGACCGACTCACCGTTGTCCAGCCGTACTCGCACCAATGGCGCATCGCGCTTGGTCATACGCGGTTCGACCAGCGGCGCGACCACGACGCGCCCAGCCTTGTTGGTCGTGTAGCCGAAGTGGGTGACACCCTTGGACCAGTCGTCCGCCAGGTCCGCGAAGGATCGGCTGGTGCCCGATGCGAGAGCGACCATTGTGTCGCCGGTAAAGCAGCCAAGGGCGCTGTCGCCCTCCACCAAGAACAGCTCACTGCGGGCGACGCCGGTGGCGCGGCAGTCGACCAGTTTGGCGGGCATCGCCGCGCCTTCCAGGGCCGTCTTGCGGCGGGCGGCGTCCTTCTGCTGTTTCTGGGCGACGCGAACGCGGCCCGCGTCGACGATCTTCTGGAGGACGACCTTGGCCTCGGCCTTGGTCTTGCGGTCGTCGACCCAGGCTTTGAGGTGGCGTTCGACGATGGCGCCGATGACCTTGGTGATGCCCGCGGTGCTCAGTTCGTCCTTGGTCTGCGAGGTGAACTGCGGCTCCGGGATGCGCACGTGGATGACCGCGGTCATCCCTTCGAGCACGTCATCGAGGGTGGGCAGGTCCTCTTTCGGCTTCAGCAATCCACGCGTGCGGGAAACGGCTTCCTGTAAGGCTTTCAGCGCGGAGCGCTCGAAGCCCTTGCGGTGAGTGCCGCCATGCATGTTGCGGATGGTGTTGGTGAAGCACTCGACCGTGCGGTCGTATCCGGTGCCCCAGCGCAGCGCCAGTTCGACCTCGGCGCGGCGTTCCACTTTGGACCGCATGACGCCGTTCTCGTCGGCGGCGTTCTCCAGGTACGTGCCATCGCCGGTGATCAGGAAGGTACCGGAGACCGAGCGCTCGCTCGACGGGGCCAGGAAGTCGACCATGTCGGGCAGGCCGTTGGGGTAGTGGAAGGTCTCCTCGTTGATCGCGCCCTCGATCGCGGTGCGCAGGACGTAGGTGACGCCCGGCACGAGGAACGCGGTGTTGCGCAGCTTGGCCCGGACGCCTTCGACGTCGAGCGCGGCGCCGTTCTCGAAGTAGCGCGCGTCGTACCAGTAGCGGATCGACGTGCCCGTCTTCTCCCCGCGCTTCATCTTGCCGACGATCTGCAGGCCGGACTGGCGGGTGAACTTGGCCTTCGGACCCGGCCCGTCGAACAGGCCGGGCACGCCGTGGGCGAAGGACATCTGGTGGACCTTGCCCTCGCGCTTGACCGTGACGTCGAAGCGGTGGGACAGGGCGTTGACCGCGGAGGCGCCGACGCCGTGCAGGCCGCCGGAGGTCTTGTAGCCGGAGCCGCCGAACTTTCCGCCCGCGTGCAGCCGGGTAAGGACCAGCTCGACACCGGAGAGGCCGGACTTGGCGTGGGTGCCGGTCGGGATGCCGCGGCCGTCGTCGTCGACCTGGACGCTGCTGTCGGCGTGCAGGGTGACCACGACCCTGGCGGCGTGACCGGCGACACCTTCATCGGTCGAGTTGTCGACGACCTCGCTGAACAGGTGGTTGATGCCCCGGCTGTCGGTGGACCCGATGTACATGCCGGGCCGCTTGCGGACCGCCTCCAGACCCTCCAGATGGGTCAGGTCGTCCGCTCCGTAGAGGGTCTCGGCAGTCACGGGTGCGCTCTCCAGGCTCGTGGTGATGACTCGAACAGGTGTCCCAAAATACCCGAGCCCCGGCCGCGCACTCGCCAACCTGGCCGAACGGCCCGTCGCGGGCACTGGGAATTTCCCGGTCGGCCCCCGGATCTTGACGCGGACGACACCCCTTCATATGGTCTAGACAACTGAGCACCCGCTCGGCAGCAGGCGTCCCACTGCTCCCGTTCCGCTGTGAAAACCAAGACACACACGCAGAACAGATGTGGAAGGACTGCCGTGAAACGCCGATTCGCCCTCGCGGCGGGCGCCTGTCTGGCCCCGCTCCTGCTCGTCCTCATTCCGTCCTCCCCCGCCAGCGCGCACGGCTACATCTCGAACCCGCCGAGCAGGCAGGCCGTCTGCGCCGCGGGCAAGATCGCCGACTGTGGTCCCATCATCTGGGAGCCGCAGAGCGTCGAAGGCGCCAAGGGCCAGCGCAACTGCCATGGCGGGCTGAGCCAGTTCGCCCAGCTCAACGACGACACGCGCAACTGGCCCGCCACGTCCGTGGCCGCGGGCCGGGTCACCTTCAACTGGGTCATCACCGCCCGGCACTCGACCGCGAGCTGGGAATACTTCATCGGGAGCACCCGGATCGCGGTGTTCAACGACAACGGCGCCCGGCCCCCGGCCTCGTTCAGCCACGTAGTGGACCTGAGCGGCTACACCGGGCGACAGAAGCTGCTGGTCGTCTGGAACGTCGCCGACACCCCGATGGCGTTCTACAACTGCGT
>DATLIA010000257.1:0-7048 GCA_035540215.1 Actinokineospora sp.
ACCCCCACCACGGCCCGGCGCCACTGCTCGTCGGCACCGCGGACCACCCCATCGAACTCGCCATAGCCCCCAAGGGCGGCGGCGAACCCCGCCGCGTCGTCGTCGTGCCCCTGCTGGACGACATGCCCCTGCGCTACCAGGCTTGGGTGGCCGGAAGGCGGGAGCACGTGCACACCGCCACAGCGGGCCGCATCGGCTACCTGCACATCCCCGACATGGTCGCCAACGGCTGGGCGCAGTTGCATCGCGACATCCGCCTGGAGATGCGCAGGGAGGGGGTGGTCGTGGACCTCCGCGAGAACCGCGGCGGCCACCTGTCCCAGCTCGTGATCGAGAAACTCGGCCGCAAGATCGTCGGCTGGAGCCGAGCCCGCGACGGCTACTACGACGAGACCTACCCCCTCGACGCCCCCCGCGGCCCCGTCATCGCGGTCGCCGACGAGTTCTCCGGCTCCGACGGCGACATCGTCAACGCCGCCATCCGCGCGCTGGGCATCGGCCCGGTGGTAGGCACCAGAACGTGGGGTGGGGTGATCGGCATCGACAACCGCTACCACCTGATCGACGGCACTCTTGTCACCCAGCCCCGCTACGCCACCTGGATGCAGGGGCCCGGCTGGTCCATGGAGAACCACGGCGTGGACCCGGATGTCGAGGTCGTGGTCACTCCGCAGGACCACGCGGCCGCCCGCGACCCGCAGTTGGACACGGCTATCCGGATGGCCATGGAAGCCCTCGCCGAACACCCCGCCGCCACCCCGCCCGAACTGCCGGAGGTTCCGGGGACGGAGGTGCGCCCATAGCCGTATTTGGGAGGTGAGCCGACCGGCGACTGCGCGATGAGCGCGGGCGCGCGTCGTCGGTAGAGACTGGTCACGCGACGAGGGTGATCCGTGGGCTGGTCTCCGTGGTGACGAGAACGCGCGCGCACTTCGGGCAGCGCATCTCCGACGGCCAGACGAGGTTGGTCTGGATGCTGCTCGTGCCGGGCACGTTCAGCGGGTCGCGGTCGCCGTCGTCGAAGCAAGAGGTGCAGCCGAGTCCGAAGGCCAGCCGGACCCACGGGCGCTCGGTCAGCGCGGCCCCAGCCTGGGCGGGGTCGGTGATGTCGTGGAAAGGCGACCACCAGGAGGTGACGCGACAGCGCAGTGTCTGGACCACGCTCAGTCCGTCGCCGCGCTGGGCGGTGTCGAAAGCCACCAGCCGAATCGGCGCGGGATGGGTCGATGCCTTCTTGTCATGGTTGGGGGCCGCCGTCGACGCGAGTTCGACAGGCGTGCTGCCTGACGCACACCGGCCTTCGGTCCACCCTGTGTCGAGGAGCACCGTGCGTCCACGTCGCCTGCAGACGAAGCAGTCGTGCGAGAACTCGACCTGGGGTTTCCAATAGAAGTGTGCCTGCGGGTCCGTCTTCACCGTGGCTTCGATCTCGATGTGTGCCAGCACAGGCGCGACGATAGCGGCGTTCTCGGTGCAGCATGGGGATCATGGAATTCGATCTCCAGACCGAGCGCATGATCAAGGCGAACGAAGTCAACTGGGACGCGCGTACCCCGATCCACGTCGCCAGTGAGTTCTACTCTGTCGCGACCCGGGATCCGGCTGAGTGGTTCGCCGACTACGAGTGGGACGACCTCGGCGATCTTCGAGGCCGTGAACTCGCGCATCTGCAGTGTCACATCGGCTCGGAGACGCTCGCCTTCGCCGAGCGTGGGGCGCGGGTGACCGGGCTCGACCTGTCCGGCGCCTCCGTCCGCGCCGCCGCGGACATCGCCGTTGGCAGAGGGCTTGCCGTCGACTACGTCCAGTCCGATGTGTACAGCGCGGCGGATGTGTTGGGGCGTGGGCGGTTCGACGTCGTCTACACCGGGAAGGGGGCGCTTTGCTTCCTGCCCGACCTCGCGCCGTGGGCTGAGCAGGTGTCGGGGTTGCTCAAGCCTGGTGGGGTGTTCTACATCGTCGAGTTCCACCCGCTGCTGCACGCCCTCGGTCGGGTGCCCGACGCCGAGACCGACCTCGTCATCAAGCATGACTACCTCGCAGGCCGCGGGCACGCGCGTGAGGACGGCACATACACCTACACGGACGGCTCGACCGTCCCAGAGAGCCCCGAGTACTTCGAGTGGTGCCACGGTCTCGGCGAGGTCATCACCGCTCTGATCGGTGCGGGCCTGCGGATCACGTCAATCCGGGAGTCGGAGGAGATTCCGTGGCGGCGCTGGGCATCGATGGAGAACACCCGCGGCGTGTGGCACCGGCTTCCGCGCGCGGCTCCGCGGGTACCACTCCTGTATGCCATCAAGGCCGTCAAGTCATGATCGTTTCAGAAGATTCGGACAAACCACCACCCGCGGCCACGTAGCCTGGATGCGTGACCACCACACCGACCTCCGCGTCCCCGCCCCGGCCGCTCACGCCGCCGGGGCGCCGCCGCCGGGGGCCGCTGGGCCGCTTCATGCTCGTCATCGTGCTGCTGGCTGTGGCGGCGGGAGCGGCGTACCTGGTGGTCAAGGCCAGTGAGCCCCCCGCCGCCGACAGCGCTGGCGACGGCATCGAGATCCCGGACCTCAAGGTGCTCCCCGGTACCGCGCTCGCCCAGGGCCGCCCGCTGCCGACCGAACCCGACGTCGTCGCCTGGGCCAAGCGCGCGTCCGAGGTCACCGACATACCCGCCCGCACGCTCGTCGCCTACGTCAACGCGGACCTTCTCACCCAGCGGCGGGATCCGGACTGCAAGATCACCTGGGCGACGCTCGCGGGCGTCGGCAGGGTCGAGTCCCACCACGGCCACTTCCGCGGCGCCCGGGTCGGGGAGGACGGCAAACTCACCAAGCCGATCATCGGGATCCCGCTCGATGGGTCCCCTGGGGTGCGGGCCATCCGCGACACCGACCGCGGCGAGCTCGACGGCGACACCCAGTGGGACCGCGCGGTCGGCGCGATGCAGTTCCTTCCGAGCACCTGGACCCGCTGGGCCGCCCGCGCGGGCGAGGACAACACCGCGCCCGACCCGCAGGACATGGACGACGCCGCCCTCACCGCCGCCCGCTACCTGTGCGCCAGCGGCGGCGACCTGTCGACCGGCGATGGCTGGTGGAAGGCCGTCCTCACCTACAACAACTCCGTCGAGTACGGCCGCGACGTCTACAGCGGCGCCGACGCCTACGCGCGCAAGGTCGCCGAACTCGGCTGACCGGATCTTCAGCGCTGTGATCTCCATCAAACCCGAGCTCACTCGGATTGTTCGACGATCCTACATTTCAACAATGGGATTGTTCGACAATCGATCGGGGCGGGCGACTCGACTGAGGGGATCGCGGGCAGACCCGACGGTCGGCTCGCTCACTCGGCTGAAGTCGCCAGCGCCCCGAAGACCTACCAGTCGCGCTGCACGGCGATGCGTGCGTTGACCTCGCCGAGCGCTTCCTGGTACTCCGGCGAGGGGTACATCGCCGCCGCCAGCCGCAGCTGGGTCTGTGCCTCGCTCAGCCTGCTCTGCCGCTGCAAAGTCTTGCCCAGCGCGAACATCGCGTAGTGGTCGGTCGGGTCGAGCTCCAGCACCCGCCGGAACGCCGCCTCCGCCCGCCGCAGCTGGGCCGACCCCAGATACGCCCGCCCCGCCAGCAACTGCACCGAAGGCGTGTTCGGCTCCGCCTCCAGCACAGGCGCCAGCGCCGCCAGCGCGTCCAGTGGCCTGCGCTGGGCGACCAGGGCCTCCGCCTGGCGGAACGCGTCGAAGGTGCTGCTGGTGTCCTCACTCATGGTCCGCATCACATTACGGGTGTGCGGCCCGTTGATCGACCCTCCGTCCAGGGGTTTTGCCCGACGTGCCTGCTACGGCGCCATGACCGGCCCCGCTAGGCTCATGTCGAGTAGTAGGACGCTTTGTGAGGGAGCACCACGTGGCAGTGATCGAGCAGGTCGGCGCACGCGAGATCCTGGATTCCCGGGGCAATCCGACCGTCGAGGTGGAGGTCGCACTCGACGACGGGACGCTGGCCCGGGCGGCGGTGCCCTCGGGCGCGTCGACCGGTGAGCACGAGGCGGTCGAGCTGCGGGACGGCGACCCCAAGCGCTACCTGGGCAAGGGCGTCGAGAAGGCCGTCACCGCGGTCCTCGACGAGATCGGCCCGGAGCTGACCGGCCTGGACGCGGTCGACCAGCGCATCGTCGACCAGAAGCTGGTCGACCTCGACGGCACCCCGGACAAGTCCCGCCTCGGTGCCAACGCCATCCTCGGCGTCTCGCTCGCGGTGGCCAAGGCCGCCGCCGAGTCCAGTGGCCTCGAGCTGTTCCGCTACCTGGGCGGCCCCAACGCGCACGTGCTGCCGGTGCCGATGCTCAACATCCTCAACGGTGGCTCGCACGCCGACACCGACGTCGACATCCAGGAGTTCATGATCGCGCCCATCGGCGCGGACAGCTTCCGGGAAGGCCTGCGCTGGGGCGTCGAGGTCTACCACGCGCTCAAGTCGGTCCTGAAGAGCAAGGGCCTGGCCACCGGCCTCGGCGACGAGGGCGGCTTCGCCCCGAGCCTGGGCAACAACCGCGAGGCGCTCGACCTGATCCTGGTCGCCATCGAGAAGGCGGGCTACAAGGCGGGTCGCGACATCGCGCTGGCGCTCGACGTGGCCGCCACCGAGTTCTACTCCGACGGCGCCTACAGCTTCGAGGGCACCAAGAAGAGCGCCGAGCAGCTCACCGCGTACTACACCCAGCTCGTCACCGACTACCCGATGGTCTCCATCGAGGACCCGCTGGCGGAGGACGACTGGGACGGCTGGGTGCGCCTGACCGCCGAGATCGGCGAGCGCGTGCAGATCGTCGGCGACGACCTGTTCGTCACCAACCCCGACCGCCTCGAAGAGGGCATCGCCCGCCGCGCGGCCAACGCGCTGCTGGTGAAGGTCAACCAGATCGGCACCCTGTCGGAGACGCTGGACGCGGTCACCCTGGCCACCTCCTACGGCTACCGCAGCATGATGAGCCACCGCTCCGGCGAGACCGAGGACACCACGATCGCCGACCTCGCCGTCGCGACCGGGGTCGGCCAGATCAAGACCGGTGCGCCCGCCCGCGGCGAGCGCACCGCGAAGTACAACCAGCTCCTGCGCATCGAGGAGACCCTCGGCGACGCCGCGCGGTACGCGGGCGACCTCGCGTTCCCGCGCTTCACGCCGGAGTCCTGACCCAGATGGCCGGGCGCGGGGCGGAACGGGGCGGGCGGCGCGGCGGGACAACCGCCGCCCGCAGGCCCGGCAGTGTCCGTCGCACGCGCCCGGCCGCCGCGGCCGCCCCGCGGGAACACCCCGCGCGCCAGCCCGTCAACCGGCGGGTGCGCGGGGGCCCGCTCGGCTTGTCCACGACGCGCCGCGCGGCCATCCTCGCGACGGTCGTGTGCGCGTTGGCCCTGAGTGTGGCGGTGCCGCTGCGGACGTACCTGTCCCAGCGGTCCGACGTCGAGATCCAGCAGCAGCGCCAGGCCGAGCTGCGCGCCGAGGTCGAGCAGCTGCAGCGGCGCAAGGCCCAGCTGGCCGACCCGGCGCAGGTGCAGGCCGAGGCCAGGAAGAGATTGCGGTACGTGATGCCAGGGGAGACCCCCTACATGGTCGAGCTGCCCGCCGACGCGGGCGGACCCGGCGCCGGTCAGCAGCCGACCCAGCCGATCTCGCAGCAGGCCTGGTACCAGGCGCTGTGGGAGTCGGTCCACGGAGCGGGCCGATGACCCTCGAACCGGTCACCGACGCCGACATCGACATGGTCGCCCAGCAGCTTGGCCGGGTACCGCGGGCCATGCGCGCGGTCGCCGCGCGCTGCCCCAGCGGCCACCCGTCGGTCGTGCAGACCAGCCCCCGGCTGGAGGACGGCACCCCGTTCCCCACGCTGTACTACTTGACCTGCTCGAAGCTCGCGTCGCTGGTCAGCACCCTGGAGACCTCCGGTCTCATGAAGGAGATGACCGACCGCCTCAGCGAGGACGACGCCCTGGCCGCCCAGTACCTGGCCGCCCACGTCGACTACCTCGCCGAGCGCGACGCGATCGAGTCGCTTGGCACCGACTTCAGCGCGGGCGGCATGCCCAGCCGGGTGAAGTGCCTGCACGTGCACGTCGCGCACGCCCTGGCCAAGGGGCCCGGGGTGAACCCGTTCGGGGACGAGGCGCTCGAGTTGCTCGCGCCCAACTGGCCCAGCGGGGACTGCGCCCGCTAGGCCAAGCTCGAACCTCACCGGGAATTGTTCCTCTGACGTGCAACCTGAACGCGTGACCAGCTCGTCCATCGGTGGTGGGCGGGATCTGTCAGCGGTGAACAAAGGGTGTCCGGAAGGGCAGCGGTAAACCGACTTCTGGCCCTATTTCGCACCGGGTTGTAACGATGACGGTGACTCAAGGCTATGAATGGGGCAGGGTAGACATTCGGAGGAGCGTCACCCAGGTCGGCTAATCGCCGGCGGTCAGTCAACTGCGAGGGGATCTGTAGTGAGTGCGAAGACCGGAGAGAGGGCCGGCAGGGGTAAGCGCACTGGCAAACGTCGGAGCGCCGCCGCCGCGGCTGGGGCACTGCTGATCGTGCCGGCGGTCGCCGCCGGTGAGCCGGTGTATGTCTCTGCCGAAGACCCCACGAACGTGGCACTGGCCAGAAACGCGGGCGGTGGCCTCGTCGGCCTGACCGACCCGTCCGAGGTGAGTGCTGACGGCTCCCTGCCGGAGAGCTCGGCGCTGGGCAGTGGCGTGCTGGCCGCGGCAGGCAACCCGGGTGTGCTGGCGTTCGGCCCCAGCAGCGTGCCCAGCGGCCCGCTCGGCATCCCGGGCACCATGCTCGACGCCTACATGCGCGCCTCCCAGACGATCAACACGACGCTGCCCAACTGCCACATGGAGTGGTCGCTGCTGGCCAGCATCGGCCGCATCGAGTCCAACCACGCCCGCGGCGGCCGCGTCGACGCCACCGGGACGACGGCCACCCCGATCCTGGGCCCGGTGCTCAACGGCGGCGGGTTCGCCGCCATCAGCGACACCGACGGCGGCAAGTACGACGGCGACAACCGC
>DATLIA010000258.1:0-41015 GCA_035540215.1 Actinokineospora sp.
GCGGTCGTCCACCGCCCGCGCTATGACGACTGGACCTTCCCCAAGGGCAAACTCGACAAGAACGAGACGATCTACGAGGCGGCGGTCCGTGAGGTGGCCGAGGAGACCGGCTACCAGGCTGTCCTCGGCCGCCACCTCGGCCAGGTGTCCTACCAGGTCATGGGTGCGGACAAGACCGTCGACTACTTCGCCGCCGAGGCTGTAGCGGGTGCGTTCACGGTCAATGACGAAGTGGACGAACTGCGCTGGCTCCCACCGGACAAAGCCGCGCCCCTGCTCACCCATGATCATGATCGTGGGGTGTTGGGGGCGTTCCTTGAGCATCCCGTGACGACGACTCTGTTATTGGTGCGTCACGCGCATGCGGGGAACAAGTCTGAGTGGAAGGGGCCGGACGACGATCGGCCGCTTTCGCCTGCTGGGCTGGGTCAGCGTGCGATGTTGGATCGGTTGCTGCCGCTGTTCGGGCCGACCCAGGTGCACGCGACCCCGAAAGCCCGGTGCGTGGCGACTGTCGCGCCGTTGGCTGGACGGCTTGGGATTGAGATCCAGTCGGAGCCCGCGCTGTCGGAGTCGAGTCATGTGAGCTATCCGGCTTGTGCGGTTTCTCGGCTGCTGGAGATTGCGGCTGAGGGTCGGACGCCGGTGGTGTGCAGCCAGGGTGGGGTCATTCCGGATCTGGTGGAGCACTTGGCTGGGGAGTCTGGATTGGAGTTGGGGGCGGTTGCTTCCCGGAAGGGGAGCGTTTGGGTGTTGAGCTTTGCCAAGGAGGCGTTGGTGGCTGCTCATTACATTGACCGCTCTTGATCGTTCTCGGGGTGGCGTGTGCTGCTGTCCGCACCATCGGGTGAAGGTGGGTGTTCAGGCGATCTCGTGCGGCTTGGTCGGGAAGTCACCGCCGCACCCGCCTCCACCCGCTGCCGCTCAGGCGATCTTGTGCGGCTTGGGCGGACGGCTCGGGATTCGCCAGCCTTCGCCGGATGCTGTGTTCAGGCGATCTCGTGCGGCTTGGGCGGACGGCTCGGGATTCGCCGCCTTCCCCGGGAACTGCTCAGGCGATCTCGTGCGGCTTTGTGCTGGTGGCCGGCTACCTCGATGTGGGCTTCTCCGACTCCCCAAGTGCTTTCCGGGTGGTCGCCTACGACTGGTCGCGGCGCGCCTCGTCGATGCTGTTGCGGGCCTGCGAACTGTCCAAGTAGCCGCCCCTGTCAGCCACGTCGCCAGCCCAACCTTCTTCCGCGCAGCGGCAGACACCCCCATGCGCTTCGATTGGTGCCTGCCGGGGTTGGCGCGGGTCTCGCCCAGTCCAGGTAAGACGGTGTTCTTTCGCTTGGGCGGGGCCATTGTCAGACGAGGCATAATCGACCACATTCATTCGGGTGCGCTTGCGGGTGCCCGTCGCTCACCTACCCCGCCTGGCAACAGGTTCATCCGCGCATTCGATCCTGCTCAGACGGACTCTCGCGCATGCGGGGCAACCCGCCCATAGCCGCTCATCTTCGAACTGACCCCGGACACGCGAGAGCCCCGCACGGGAGAAGCGTGCGGGGCTCTCGCGACTATGCTGGCGCGCCTCCAAAGAGGCGGGCCGTGCTACTTCTTGACTGCCTTCTTCGGTGCCGGTGCCTTGGCCGTTGCCTTAGGAGCGGCGGCCTTCGCGGCGGTGGCGGTCTTCTTCGCCGCGGGAGCCTTGGCGGCCGCGGTCTTCTTCGCCGCGGGAGCCTTGGCGGCGGCCGCGGGCTTCGCGGCAGCGGCGGGCTTCGCGGCGGCGGTCTTGGCCGCGGGGGCCTTGGCCGCCGTGGTCTTCGCCGCCGTGGTGCGGGTCGTCGCGGGCTTGGCCGCGGCGGCCCTGGTGGTGGTCGCGCGGGTGGTGGTCGCCTTGGGCGCCGCCGCCGTGGTGGCGGGCTTCGCCGCCGCCGCGCGGGTTCGGGTGGTCGTGCCGCGGGCCGCGGTCGACCGTGCCGTGGTGGTGCCCGCCGCCGCGCGCGTGGTGCGGGGGGCGGTGGTGGCCCGCGTCGCCGTGGTGGCGCGCGTGGCGGTGGCGCGGGCGGCCGGAGCTGCCGCGGCCGGACGGGTCGCCGCCACCTTCGGCAGCTTCTTCGTCCCGCTCACGACCTCCTTGAACATCGTGCCCGCGCGGAACGCGGGAACGTTGGTCTTCTTCACCTTCACGGTCTCACCGGTGCGCGGGTTGCGCGCGGTACGGGCAGCGCGGGCGCGCTTCTCGAACACGCCGAACCCTGTGATGTTGACCTTCTCGCCCTTGTTGACCGTGCGAACGATCACGTCGACCAGACCGTCGACCGCAGCGCCTGCGGCCTTCTTGTCGCCAAGACGCTCGGTCAACGCCTCGATGAGTTGGGCCTTGTTCACGCTTCAGTCCTCCGTAAGAGACCACACTGCCGTTAACGGCCCAATTCGGCCGACTTCTGCACACCGTATGCCTATAGGCGCGGAATTTCCACGCGACGCGCCCGATTTTTCCTTGCATCGTGCGATGTTCGGCCCTTCAGGGGGTCGATTCGCCGAAATCGGGTGCGTCGCGTGGGTCCGCGGCGGTGGATTGTGGTCTTACGGATCGCCTCTCGGATACCCCTTCACGGAAGGGGATTCGCCGACCGTCAGTCGGCCTGGACCAGACTCGGGACGGGCACCGGGATCGGCGTCGTCACCGGCTTCCACTTGGGCCTGGCCTGCTCGAACTCGGTAACGGTGCCCTCGTGGCGAAGTGTCAGGGCGATGTCGTCGAGCCCTTCGAGCAGCCGCCAGCGGGTGTAGTCGTCGACGAAGAAGGGCGCGGTGAAGTCCTTGGCGCGGACGGTCTTCTCCTGGAGGTCCACCGTGACCTCCGTCCCAGGCTCGTTCTCCAGCAGCTTCCACAACAACTCGATATCGGACTGCTCACACTGGGCGGCCACCAGGCCCGCCTTGCCCGAGTTGCCCCGGAAGATGTCGGCGAACCGGGAGGAGATGACGGCCCGGAACCCGTAGTCCGACAGCGCCCAGACCGCGTGCTCGCGGGAGGACCCGGTGCCGAAGTCGGGGCCCGCGACGAGCACACTGCCCGCCCGGAAGGGCTCCTGGTTGAGGATGAACTGCTCGTCGGCCCGCCAGGCCGCGAACAGGCCGTCCTCGAACCCCGTGCGGCTCACGCTCTTGAGGTAGACGGCGGGGATGATCTGGTCGGTGTCCACGTTGGACCGGCGCAGGGGCACCCCGACGCCGGTGTGGGTGGTGAACGGCTTCATGGACGCTCCTCAGCTCTGGTCGGACCCGACAAGCAGGTCTTCGGGGGTGGACAGGGTTCCGCGCACCGCCGTGGCGGCCGCGACCAGCGGCGACACCAGATGGGTTCGCCCGCCCTTGCCCTGCCTGCCCTCGAAGTTGCGGTTCGACGTCGACGCGCTGCGCTCGCCGGGGGCGAGCTTGTCGGGGTTCATCGCCAGACACATGGAGCACCCCGCCTGACGCCACTCGGCGCCCGCGTCCAGGAACACCTTGTGCAGACCCTCGGACTCGGCCTGCGCGCGCACCCGCATCGATCCGGGCACCACGAGCATCCGCACGCCGTCGGCGACCCGGTGGCCCGCCAGCACCTCGGCGGCGGCCCGCAGGTCCTCGATCCGGCCGTTGGTGCAGGAACCCAGGAACACCGTGTCGACGTGGATGTCGCGCAGCGGCGTGCCCGGCTCCAGACCCATGTAGGCCAGTGCCTTCTCGGCGGCGACGCGCTCGTTCTCGTCGGCGATGTCGGCCGGGTCCGGGATCGACGCCGACAGCGGCAGACCCTGGCCGGGGTTGGTGCCCCACGTCACGAACGGCGCCAGTGTCGAGGCGTCGATGACGACCTCGGCGTCGAACTCGGCGTCGTCGTCGGTGCGCAGTTCGCGCCACGCGGCCACCGCGTCGGCCCAGTCCTCGTCGGCGGGCGCGTGCGGGCGGCCCTTGATGTAGTCGAAGGTCGTCTCGTCGGGGGCGATCATCCCCGCGCGGGCACCGGCCTCGATGGACATGTTGCACACCGTCATGCGGGCTTCCATCGACAGCTTCTCGATGGCGTCGCCGCGGTACTCCAGCACATAGCCCTGTCCGCCGCCGGTGCCGATCTCGGCGATGACGGCGAGGATGACGTCCTTGGCGGTGACGCCGGGGCGCAGCTCGCCGGTCAGCGTGATCGCCATCGTCTTGAATGGACGAAGCGGCAGGGTCTGGGTGGCGAGCACGTGCTCGACCTCGGAGGTGCCGATCCCGAACGCGAGGGCGCCGAACGCGCCGTGCGTGGAAGTGTGACTGTCACCGCACACCACGGTCATGCCGGGCTGGGTGAGCCCGAGCTGCGGACCGACGACGTGCACGATGCCCTGCTCCACATCGCCCATCGGGTGCAGGCGCACGCCGAACTCCGCGCAGTTGCGGCGCAGCGTGTCGACCTGGGTGCGCGACACCGGATCGGCGATCGGGAGGTCGATCCCAATAGTTGGTACGTTGTGGTCCTCGGTCGCTATCGTGAGATCTGGCCTGCGAACCGGTCGACCGGCGAGGCGCAGGCCGTCGAAGGCCTGCGGACTCGTCACCTCATGCAAAAGGTGCAGGTCGATGTAGAGCAAGTCCGGTTCGGCGTCGCTGCCGCGACGCACCACGTGCTGGTCCCAAACCTTCTCGGCGAGCGTTTTAGCCATCGCTCATCACCATCTGCTTCCCACAGGCTGGACATCCCATATGACGGGAACGTAGTATCGCTTCGTGGGACAGCATAGCGGCATCGGCGTTCTGGACAAGGCAATGGCCGTATTGGAGGCCGTGGCCAAGGAGCCCTGTGGGCTGGCGGAGCTGTGCACCAAGACCGGACTGCCACGGGCCACGGCCCACCGTCTGGCGGTCGGTCTGGAGGTGCACCGCCTGCTGCGCCGGGGTTCCGACGGCCGCTGGCGGCCGGGCGCGGCACTGAGCGAACTCGCGGGCGGCGCGACCGACCCGCTGCTCGACGCGGCGACCGCGGTGCTGCCCAGACTTCGGGACCGCACCGGCGAGAGCGTCCAGCTCTACCGCCGCGACGGCCTGCACCGGGTGTGCGTGTGCTCGGCCGAGCCGCCGTCGGGCTTGCGTGACACCGTTCCCGTTGGCAGCCGCCTTCCGATGACGGCGGGCTCAGGCGCGAAGGTCCTGGCGGCGTGGGCCGATCCGGCCACCCAGCGCAGCCTGCTCGCCGACGCCGTCTTCGGCGAGCGCGCACTGCTCGAGGTCCGGCGGCGCGGGTGGGCGCAGAGCGTGGCGGAGCGGGAGCCTGGTGTGGCCTCGGTCTCGGCCCCGGTACGCGACACGTCGGGCGCGGTCGTGGCCGCCGTCTCGGTGTCCGGCCCGATCGACCGCATGGGCCGACGTCCCGGCGCGCGGTGGGCAGCGGACCTGCTCGCGGCGGCCGACGCGCTCCAGAACCGGCTCTGACGTCCCGTCACCCGAAGGTCAGTGCCTAATCGTTAGCGGGCCTGAGTAGTGCTACGGATCACTTCTGGGTCGTATCGGTGGATGCTGGGCCCATGTCCGCCGATACGACCACGATCCTCCGCCTCGCGGGAGAGATAGACGACCTCGGGCGCCGCCTCGGCGCGGTGGGCGCCGAACTGCGCGCGCTGCGGACCGGGCCGGAGCAGGCAGCTTCTCCGGCCACGGCACCTATGCCACAGGCGACAGACCAATCGCCGGGATCCCCCGGTGGGCATCTCTCTGGGCCGCAAGCGGTTGCGGCCCAGACACCCGCCCCGCGACCTGGCGGGCAGGCACTGGACTCGTCGGGCAACCCGGCTCAGCAGGCAGGCGCCGCCGGGCATGCACAGGCAGGCTCCCCGACCGGCCAACTCCCTGGCCCACAGGGCATCCCCACCGGCCAGGTGCCGTGGCCGCAGGCCGCCGCCTTCGCGCGGCCGCCGTGGCCCCAGGGAACGCCTTGGCCACAAGGGGCACCTTGGCCGCAAGGAGCGCCGGGTGCGCAGGCGGGGCCGCCACAGTGGACCCCCACCCCGATCCCACCTCGCCGCTCGCTCGGGCAGATCCTCAGCGAGGACGGCGCGGGCAGCAGGCTGCTCGCCTGGGTGGGCGGCGCGGTCACCCTGCTGGGCATCGTCCTTCTCCTCGTCCTCGCCGTGCAGCGGGGCTGGTTGGGCCCACTGCCCCGAGTCCTCGTCGGCGCCGCGTTCGGGCTCGGGCTGGTCGGTACCGGCCTCTGGCTGCACCGGACCCCGGCCGCACGCACGGGTGCGTTCGCGCTCGCGGCGACCGGGATCGCGGTGTTGTATCTGGACACCATCGCGGCCAGTGCGCTCTATGGGTTCCTGCCGGTCGTGGTGGGGCTCACGGCGGCACTCGCGATCGCGGTGGGTGGGCTGTTCCTCGCGGTGCGGTGGGACTCGGCACTTCTCGGCGCCGCTGTCGTGCTGGGCAGCGCGGTCTGCGCACCGCTCATCACCCAGGGATTCACCCCGACGCTGGTCGTGTTCCTGCTCGTGGTGCAGGTCGCCACCGCGGTCGTGCGGCGTGGCTGGACGCCGGTGACGCTCGGCGCGGGGATCCCGCCGCGGGTCGCGTCGATCGTCAGCACGCTGCTGTTGCTGTGGCCCGGCTCGTGGGAGAACACCGCCGCCGCCGTGGCGACCGGTGTGGTCGGTGTCGCGCTCGCTCTGTGGGACCTGTGGCGGCGACCGGCGGACGCCGCCGCGCTCTCGATGTTGGGCACCGCCGTCATCCCGACGCTCGTCGCCGCGCTGTTCCTGTCGAAGGCGCAGGCCGTCGGTGTGGCCGGTGGCGCGGCGGCCGTGCTGCTCGCGATCGGCGTTGCGGCCGCGATGACGGGTCGCGAGTGGTCGGTGCGCTCCGGCGTGGTCACCGTCGCGGGACTGGTCGCGCTGCTGCAGGCCACCGTCACCCAGTTCGACGGGTCCGGCCGCACGGCGGTCCTGCTCGGCGAGGCGCTGGTGCTGGCCGTGATCGCGCACCGGGCCCGGCACCGGGTCGCGCTCTACGCGGGGCTCGCCTTCGCCGTGCTCGGCACCGCGCTGGCGTGGGTCAAGGACCTGCCGCCGACGTTCCTCGCCGAGTTCGCCCCGCCCGCAAAGGGCTTCCTGGTCGGCGCGCTTGTCGTCGCGGCGCTGATCCTGGCGGTCTCGGTCCTGCTGCCATGGGCGGGCAACCGCCTGGGCGTGCTGGCATCGCCGTCGAACCACCTGGCACCGTGGCTGTTCGCGGGCGCTGGTGTCCTCTATGGCGCGGCTGGCGTCGTGCTGGCACTGGCGATGCTGGCGATCCCGGACCGGACCGGCTTCCTCGTCGGGCACGTCCTGATCACCGTGTCGTGGACCGTGGCCGCACTTGCGCTGTTGGTCCGCGGCATCGACCACGCCGTGCTCCGGGTGGTCGGCCTGACCCTGGTCGGCGCCGCGGTGGTGAAGCTGGTGCTGTTCGACCTGTCGGCGCTCGACGGAATGGCGCGGGTCGCGGTCTTCCTCGCCGCGGGCCTGGTTCTGCTGACCGCCGGGACGCGCTATGCCCGTCTGGTCGCGAACAGAACTCCGCCAGCGGACTCGACAGAATCCAATTCTGTCAAAACTTAATTCATTATGGGTATGACTTATACCCTGTCGTGTACCTGACAATGTCCGGTCCTACGCCTTATGCTCACCCGAATGCGTGGATACCTTTCGCCCATTCGGGCATGCCGCCCCTGCGAGCTCCACCGCGGCATGCTCGATCTCCCTGCGAAAGGAACAATCGAGTGAAGCGAGCGTGGACACTGGCCGCCTGCATGGCCGACCCGGAGTACGCCAAGCAGTGGCACTACTTCGGGGACAAGGCCTGCATGCGCGTGCCCGGCGCCCGGTCGGCGGCGACCGGGGCCGGATACGACTTTATTTCCGACTCGGGCAACGCGCGCGGCAACAATGGCCGCGACTCGAATCCGGCCGACCAGGGCGACTGGGACGCGGCGAACGAATGCGGCCAGAATGAGGCCGCGCACAATTCGCCGTGGCACGGCACCCATGGCGCGGACACAATCCAGTCCACTGTGGTCAACACCGCCGTCGACCTGCCGACCAAGGCGTCCACATCGAACTTGGGCGCCGCCCTTTCCTGCTCGGCGACGAGCCTTCCGGCCGGTCTGGCGATCGCCGCACCACTAGCCCACTAGTGGTCGTGACCACTAGTACCGGCCGGATGGAACACGCCCTCCGGCCTGCCGGAACTTCCATCCCTCTGGAGGAACTGTGTTCTCACTCAAAGGCAAGTGGCGGCCCGCCACCCTGGGTCTCCTGATCGCCGCCACCACCGCCGTCGCGCTGCCGTTGTCGGCCGCGGCTGGGCAAGGCTCCGCGAGCCAAGCTGTGCCTGCCGCGGCCGGGCTACGGGCCTACTTCGTCATCACCGAACCCAACGCGACCAACGGCGCCAAGACCGCGATCGGCGACAACAGCGGCACCGTCTACGCCTCCTATGACGCGATCGGCGTCATCGTGGCGCACTCATCGGCCACCGACTTCGCCGCCAAGATGCGCTCGGTCAGCGGCGTGCAGAAGGTGGGCGCGACGCGCACCAGCGACGTGCCCGCCGCGGCGGCCAACCCGGCCATCCCGGCGGCGCCGAGCCAGTCCACCCCGACATCGAACGAGACCGTCGAGTCGGACATGAAGCAGATCGGCGCCGACCAGGCGTGGGCGGTCAACCAGGGCTCATCGAGCGTCACCGTCGGCATCCTCGACACCGGTGTCGACGAC
Organism: Actinokineospora sp.; assembly: GCA_035540215.1. Classification (GTDB taxonomy): domain Bacteria; phylum Actinomycetota; class Actinomycetes; order Mycobacteriales; family Pseudonocardiaceae; genus Actinokineospora. Next base: position 8,763 of record DATLIA010000258.1, read on the forward strand.
CAGCACTACGACCTGAAGGCCAACTTCGACACCTCGAAGTCCGCGTCCTGCGCCTACGGCAAGCTCGACACCCGCGCGGGCGCGTGGCGCCCGGTCGGCGACCACGGCACCCACGTCGCGGGCACCATCGCCGCGGCCAAGAACGGCAAGGGGATCGTCGGCGTCGCGCCGGGCGTCAAGATCTCGTCGGTCCGGGTCGCCGAGGCGGGATCCGAGCTGTTCTTCCCGGAGAACACCGTGTGCGCCTTCGTCTTCGCGGGCGACCAGGGCATCGACGTCACCAACAACAGCTATTACACCGACCCGTGGCTGTTCAACTGCCCGAACGACGCCGACCAGGCCGCCATCCTGGAGGGCACCAAGCGGGCCATCGCCTACGCCGAGGGCAAGGGCACGCTGAACGTCGCCGCCGCGGGCAACGAGAACTACAACCTGTCGAGCAAGTCCAGCGACTCGAAGAGCCCGGACGACTCGACGCCGGTGAACCGCACCGTCACCAACGACTGCCTGGAGATCCCCGGCGAGCTGCCGGGCGTGGTCAACGTCGCCTCGATCACCTCGAGCAACGACAAGTCCTCGTTCTCCAACTACGGCACAGACAAGATCCACGTCGCCGCCCCCGGCGACAACGTCCGGTCGACCCTGCCTGGCGGGAGCTACGGCTCGAAGTCGGGCACGTCGATGGCCTCCCCGCACGTCGCGGGCGTCGCGGCGCTGCTGCTCAGCGTCGACCCGAACCTGACCACCGCGCAGCTGCGGACCAAGCTGGGCGCGCAGGCCGACGATCTGCCGTGCCCCAGCTTCGGCGGCCAGAACTGCACCGGCACCGCGGCGAAGAACAACTTCTTCGGCGAGGGCCGCGTCGACGCGAAGGAAGCCGTCGGCAGCGGCACGCCGCAGCCGGGTTCCCCGTCGGTCACCAGCCCGGGCAACCAGTCCGGCACGGTCGGCGCGGCGGTCTCCCTACAGGTCAAGGCGACCGACCCGGACGGCAAGGCGCTGACCTTCTCCGCCACCGGTCTTCCCACCGGCCTGTCGATCAGCTCGTCGGGCCTCATCACCGGCACCCCCAGCGCCGCGGGCGGCTTCAACGTCACGGTGACGGCGAAGAACACCGACAACCGGACCGGCACCGCGTCCTTCACCTGGACCGTCACCGACGGCACCGGCGGCGGCACCGTCACGGTGACCAAGCCGACCGACCAGTGGGGCTTCAAGGGCTGGGCGGTGCAGGCACTGCAGATCCGCGCCACCAGCACCGCGGGCGGCCCGCTGACATTCACCGCGACGGGCCTGCCGCCCGGCCTGTCGATCAGCTCGACCGGCCAGATCACCGGCACGCCGACCGCGGCGAGCACGTTCTCCGTGACCGTCACGGCCAAGGACTCCGGCGGCGGCACGGGGAGCACGACGTTCGGGTGGCAGGTCTACGGGTTCTAGTGGTGTGACTCATGGCGTCGGCTGGGTATCGGCGTGTCCGCGGCGTCGGTGCCAAGGCGCGGGGACGGCACTCGTACCGGGTGTACTTGGCCGTTCCCGCAACGCAGGCAGCGGCGTCGTGGGCATGTCGAGACCCGGTCAACGTCATGGGTCACACCACTATGCCACTCGAATAGCGCTGACCAGCGCGATGGCAGGGGGCTGGTCAGCGGCACCGGCGGGGTCGTCCGACCCTCACTTTCGGACGGCCCCGCCTTCCCGACTCTCCTACGGTGGGCGCATGGCGTACCTGCTCGAACCGGTCGGACTCGGCGAGTCCGACAACAAGGTGTACCTGGCGATGCTGGACACGCCACGCCGCACGCTGTCCGAGCTCGCCGACCGGACCGAACTCCCGGCCGCGGCGGTGCGGCGCTGCCTCGGCAGGCTGATCGACGTCGGGCTGGCCACCAAGATGCTCACCCGGCCGCCCCGCTATCTCGCCGCCCACCCGGAGGTCGCGCTGGAGGCGCTGGTGGTGCGACGGGAGCGCGAGCTGCAGGAGCTGCGCGTGGCCGCGAGCGAACTCGCGCTGCGCCTGGAGGACATGCCTTCGGCGGGCCCCGGTGACCTCGTGGAGCTGATCGAGGGCGAGGAGGCCGTCCAGCACCAGCTCGCGCAGCTGCAACTCGACGCGCGCGAGGAAGTCCTCATCGTCGACGCCCCGCCCTATCTTCAGGGCACACCGGTCCAGAACCAGGAAGAACTGCAGGCCCTGCGGCGCGGAGTCACCTACCGGTGTGTGTACCACCGGCCCGCGCTTGAGCTGCCCGGCCACTTCGAGCAGCTGACCGAGTGCATCCGCGCGGGCGAACAGGCGCGGACGCTGATCTCGGTGACGATGAAGATGCAGATCGTCGACCGCAAGGTGGCCGTCATCCCGGTCGCGTTCACCCCGACGGAGACCAAGAGCCGGTTGATCGTGCGCGCCTCCCCCATGCTCGACGCGCTGCTGCAGTGCTTCGAGTCACTCTGGGAGAAGGCGATCCCCGTGCCGTCGCCGGGGACGGACCTGCCGACCGGCGAACCGCTGAGCGGTCCGTCCACACGGGACCAGCTGCTGCTGTCGCTGCTGTCGACGGGGATGAAGGACCGGGCGATCGCGCGCACGCTGGGGATCACCGAGCGGACACTGAGCCGCCACCTGCGCGATCTGCTGATCGCGCTGGAGGCCGACACCCGGTTCCAGGCGGGGATCCAGGCCGCCCGACTCGGCTGGCTCAAGACACCCGACCGAACCGACTGCGACCCGACACAGCACTAGACACCGGCCGGATCGTCCCGATAGGACCGTGCCTGCAGGTCGTACAGCTCCGCGTAGCGTCCGCCCAGCGCCACCAGGGACTCGTGGGTTCCCGTCTCCGCGACCTCGCCATGGTGCAGCACCACGATCAGGTCCGCGTGCCGGACCGAGGCGAGCCGGTGGGTGATCAGCACAACCGTGCGCCCAGACTGCAAGGTCCGCAGTGACTCGTAGACCGCGGCCTCGGCACGCGCGTCCAGCGCCGCCGTCGGCTCGTCGCAGATCAATACCGGCGCGTCGCGGTAGAGGGCCCTGGCGACGCTCATCCGCTGCCACTGGCCGCCGGACAGGTCGTGGCCGTCGCGGAAACGGGTGGTGAGCAGCGAGTCCCAGCCGTGCGTCAACGTCTCCACGACGCTGTTCGCACCCGAGTCGCGGGCGACCCGCTCCAGGAGGTGATCGTCCGGGTCGTGCAGGTCCGGCCTGCCCAATGTCACCGTGCGGCGGGCGGTGAGCGGCCAGCGGGTCGGCTCCTGCATGACGACGGCGACCCCGGCGGCGACCGAGTCCTGATCGACCTCGGCCAGGTCGACGCCGTCCCAGGTGACCGCGCCGTCGGTCGGCAGGTAGAGGCCCGCCAGCACCTTCGCGAGGGTCGATTTGCCCGACCCGTTCTCCCCGACCAGCGCGACGACTTGGCCGCGGTGGATGGCGAGGTCGACGTGGCGCAGCGCGGGCTTGTCGGCGCCGGGGTAGGTGAACGACACCGACCGCACCTCGATCACCGCCGGGTCCTTGGGCGCGTGCAGGCCCGTCACCGGACGGGTGCCGTTGGCGGCGTTGGCCAGGAAGGCACGCAGGTCGCTGATGTAGAGGGACTTCTCGAAGACGCGGTTCGCGGCGAGCACGACCTGGGTGAGCGAGGACCGGACCGTGCGGATCGCCAGGATGGCCGCACCGGCCACGGCCAGCGGGGTCGCGCCCGTGTAGAGCAGCCAGCCGAGTGTGCCGTAGGCCGCGGCGATGCCGATGCCCGACAGGCTCCTGCCGACGAGCGAGGTCAGCGTCTGGCGGGTGCCGAGGCGCACCTGCTCGTTGACGATGATCTCCGAGTGCTTGTCGTGCTCGGCCAGCAGGAACGGGCGCGCGGTGAACACCCTGATCTCGGCCGCGGCGTCCTTGTAGGCCAGCAGGTCGGTGGTCAGCGCGCGGCGTCTGCGGGTCTCGATCATGCGGGCGAGCGACTCGTACTCCAGCCGCGCCGACCGCAGTGCCGACCACGCCTCCGGGATCACCGACAGCAGCAGCACCGGCAGCAGCAAGGGATGCAGCAGCGCCGCGGTCGCGGCGGTCGCGATCAACGAGATAAGGCCACCCACCAGCACGATCGCGTGGTCGGTCGCCGTCTCCACCGCGCCGAGGCCGCCGTAGCGGGCCCGCTCCAGTTCGTCGTGGAAGTTGGGTTCGTCGAAGGCGACCAGGTCCACCTTGGACATCGCCTCGGCCAGGTCCCGCTCGACGCGGTTGCGCACGCAGGGCTGCAGCCGCGCTGTCGCACCGGACACGAGCGTGTCGGCCAGCCCGCGCAGCGCGTACGCCCCGGCGAGCAACAGAAGCGCGGGCGCGGCGGCCACCACGCGCTCCGGCGTCGGGCCGGTGGCGAACAGCGTCGTCAGCACACCGGTCACCGCGAGGAGCCCGAGCGCGGTCACCACGCCGGACACCACTTGCGCGGCGAAACCCACCAGGAGCGCACCCCGGTTGGACCGCCACGCGATGCCGCCGACCAGCCCGAGTGCCGACGGCAGCGCCTTGGCCATCCGCCACAGGCTCGCCGACACCACCTCGTCGTTGTGCCCGAACCACGACAGCGTCGACAGCTCCGCCAGTTCCGGTGCCGCCTTCGCCTTCGCCCGTCTGGATCTGCGCACGGTCTCCCCCTTCTCGGCCGTCGTCCAGGATCTCGAACAGGTCTGACAGTTTCCGCACGATCGGATGGCACCCGTACCTAGGACGGGTGACAACGCGGCGCGCCAGCCGGATGCGGCGGCGCGTCTTCGGCACCGTCGTCCCCGGCGTCAACCTTCCCCTCAAGAAACAGGTACATCATCGTGTTCACAAGGTTCCTTACCGTCGCCGCCGCGACCGGCGCTGCGCTGTTCGCCGGACTGGGCACCGCCTCGGCCGCCCCCGCGCACATGCCTGCCGATGGCGACGGACACCCCAACTACACCATCAACATCCTGAGCAACGCCTGCGTCGCCCCGTGGCAGTGGAACGGTCCGATCGAGGGCGGCACCGTCGGCCACGGCTCGGGCTACGCCGCGTGCAACGGCAACACAGCCAACACCGCGGCCGAGGGCTACACCCTGGACCTCGCGGGCAACGCCTGCGTGCTGCCGTGGCAGTGGAACGGCCCGCTCGAGGCCCTGACCGCCGGTCACTGGGTGGAGTACGCGGCCTGCAACGACAACACGTCGAACGGCTGATCACTCCCGTGATCCCCGCCCCCGGCGCCAACCAGGCGCCGGGGGCGGTTCGGTCTCCAGGTCATTCGTACGCTCGCCCGATGGCCGCGGCGACCCGATCGACGTCGGCCTCTGTCGTGCGCCAGTTGCTGAAAGCGGCGCGGAGAGCGGGCCGCCCGTCGTACACCGTCGGCGTCAGGAAGACCTCGTCACCCAGCACCGCGTGCGGGTCCCCGGGGACCTCGAAGCAGACGACGTTCAGCCGCACCGGGGCGAGCAGCCGCACCCCGGGGATCCTGGCCACCAGTTCGCCAAGCCGCGAAGCGCACGCGATCGACCGCGCCACGATGTCGCGGTGTCCCTCTTCGCCGTAGGCGACCAGCGTGAACCACGCGGGCAACGCGCGCAGGCGCCGCGAGTTCTCCGGCACCAGGTGCATCGGATAGGGCTCGGCGCCCGGGTCGCCCAAGTAGGGCGCCCAGTTCTGGAAGACCTCGACCTGCAGGTCCCGGCGCCGGGTGAACTGCACCGCCGAGTCGTAGGGCACGTTGAGCCACTTGTGCAGGTCCACGCACACCGAGTCGGCCTCCGCCAGCCCGGCGACCAGGTGCGCGTGGTCCGGCGACAGCGCCGCGAAACCGCCGAACGCGGCGTCGACGTGCAGCCAGAACGGAAAGCGCTCGCGCAGGGCCGCGATGGCGACGAGGTCGTCGAAGTCCGTGGTGTTGACCGTGCCCGCGTTGGCCACGACGATCGCCGGGCCGTCGAGCGATTCCAGTGCCATGGCGAGCGCGCCGACGTCCACCGCCTCCCGGCCGGGCAGCGTCGGGACGAGCCGCAGGCAGTCCCGGCCCATCCCGGTGATCGACAGTGCTTTGTAGACACTCGAGTGCGGCGTCCCCGACAGCACCGGCACCTCGCCCAGCGCCGCCAGGCCGGAGCGTGACACCGACACCCCGCGCTGGGCGCCGATCCACTCCCTGCCCACCGACAGCCCCACCAGGTTCGACATGGTCGCCCCGGTGACGAACGCGCCGTCGTGGTCTGGGCCAAGGCCGAGCAGCCGCCCGATCCAGCGCACGGTCTCCCGTTCCAGCAACACCGCGCTGGAGTCGCCGGACACGACGTTCTGGTCGTGGGTGCTGGTGAGCCAGTCACCCGCCAGTGCCGCGGGGGTCGCCCCGCCGGTCACGAACCCGAGGTAGCGCGGTCCGGCACTGGCGGAGAAGCCCGGCTCCCACCGCCGCTGGAACTCCCCGAGCGCCGCGGCCATGCCGACCCCGGCCCGTGGCAGCGGCATCGCCTCGACCTGGTGATCCCGCACGACCGGACGGTCGGCCAGCCCGTCGAGCACCCGCGCCGCCGCGGCGGCGGTGTCCGCGAGCAGGTCGGGCAGTGCGGCGAGGTCCGCGCCGAGGTGTGCGTCCATGCCGACCACGGTATGTCCGGACGCGGGCTCCCGCGCGGACCAATCCGCGAAAAGTGGAACGCAGGAATGGAGTGGCGCTACCCGCACGCCAGTCGCCAACCTCGAAGGAGAGCGCGTCCCAGGTTGCGCTGAGGTTGCGCGCCTCTCGGTACAACCGAACCGACGTGTTCGGGAGGTGGTGGCCCCCGCGCCACCAAGACGGGAGGCGTTCGCGTTGCCTGGAACCGCTGCGGCCTTGAGAGAAGACCGAATTGTCCCCATCGACCCGCGAACGCGTTCGCTCTCGCTGATCTCCGGCCCGGTGGTGTCGCTGCCGCTGGCCGCACTGAGAACCCAGCGGTCACCGCGCAGCCTCGGCGTCGACGCCGAGCACGCGCGCGGCCTGGCCGAGTCGATCGACGCGCTGCCGCCGATCGTCGTGCACCGCACGACCATGCGGGTGATCGACGGCGCCCACCGGGTGCGCGCCGCCGAGCTGCTCGGCCGCACGGAGATCGCCGCCCGGTTCTTCGACGGCGACGACGCGGACGCCTTCGTCCTCGCGGTCCGCTCCAACGTCACCCACGGCCTTCCGCTGTCGCTGGCCGACCGCAAGGCGGCGGCGACCGACATCCTGGCCTCGCACCCGCAGTGGTCCGACCGGATGATCGCCAGGGTCACCGGGCTCTCGCCGAAGACCGTCGCGCGCTGCCGCGACAGCGCGCCCGCGGAGCGGATCGGCCAGGACGGCCGGGTGCGCCCGTCGAACAGCCTGGAGAAGCGCCGGATCGCCAGGGACCTCATGCGCGACGACCCGACGCTGTCACTGCGGCAGGTCGCCCGATCGGCGGGCATCTCCCCGGAGACCGTCCGCGCGGTGCGGACCAGGATGCTGCGCGGCGAGGACCCGGTCCGGCTGGCCCGCCACGAGCCGACCCCGCCGATCGTGGCCGAGCCGCAGCCGGACTGGCCGTCGGTGCTGCACCGGCTGCGCACGGACCCGTCGATCCGCTTCACCGAGAGCGGGCGCGCGCTGCTGCGGCTGATGGACGCGCACGCGGTCAACAACGGCCGCTGGGACGCCATCGCCGAGAACGTCCCGCCGCACTGCCGGAACCTGATCGCGCAGGTGGCGGGCGAGTTCGCCCAGGCATGGCACCGGTTCGCCGAACACCTCGAGCGCGCACCGCGGAACCAGTGATCCATGAGGAGAGGAACACAGTGGTAGGTATCCCCACGATCGCGCCTTACCCGATGCCCGCGCCCGGCGAGCTGCCGGGGAACACCGCGGGCTGGGTCACCGATCCCGGCCGGGCCGTGCTGCTGATCCACGACATGCAGCGGTTCTTCCTGCGTCCGCTGCCCGACAGCGTGCGCGAGCCGCTGGTGGCGAACACGGCCGCGCTGCGGGAGCGCTGCCGGGCGCTCGGCGTGCCGGTGGGCTACACCGCGCAGCCCGGCGGGATGACCGACGAGCAGCGTGGCCTGCTCAAGGACTTCTGGGGTCCGGGCATGCGGGTGGACCCGGTCGACCGGGAGATGGTCGAGCCGCTGGCGCCGGACCCGGAGGACTGGGTGTTCACCAAGTGGCGCTACAGCGCGTTCTTCCGGTCGGACCTGCTGGCCAGGATGCGGGCACTCGGCCGCGACCAGCTGATCATCTGCGGTGTCTACGCCCATGTCGGGGTCCTGATGAGCGCCGTGGAGGCGTTCACCAACGACATCGAGACGTTCGTGGTGGCCGACGCGGTCGCCGACTTCTCCGCCGACTACCACCGGCTGGCCATCGAGTACGCGGCCCAGCGGTGCGCGGTCGTGGTCACCGCGGCCGAGATCTTGGGCAGCCCCGCCTTCGCCAGTGAGGTCGTCACATGAACCGCGATCCCCTGAGCCGCGTCCTGTCCGCCGACCCGCCGCCGTTCGCGCTGCTGCACCGGGCCCCCGGCCTGGTCGACGTGCTGATCGGCGAGGTGACCACGCAGGCGACGCTGGCCGACGTCCCGGTCGGCGCCACGCCGAGCGGACCCGAGGTGCTGGTCCTGGTGCCGTACCGGCAGATCGCCGAGCGCGGCTTCGACACCGTGGACGACGGCGCCCCGCTGATCGCCCTGCGGGTGACCGAGCACGCGACGGTCGCGCTGGCCGACGTGCTGGCCAGGGTGCCCAACACACCGATCCGGCTGACCGGCGGCCACTTCGACGTGCCGGACGATGCCTACGCCGCCACGGTCCGCGCGATCATCGACGACGAGATCGGCCACGGCGCGGGCTCGAACTTCGTGCTCAAGCGGTCCTATCTCGCCGACATCGCCGACTACGACGCGGGCGTCGCGCTGACGTTCTTCCGCAGGCTGTGCGAGCGGGAAGTCGGCGCGCACTGGACGTTCGTGGTGCACACCGGCGACCGCGCGTTCGTCGGCGCGAGCCCGGAACGGCACGTGAGCCTGAGCGGCGGCGTCGCGGTGATGAACCCGATCAGCGGCACCTACCGCTACCCGCCGACCGGGCCGACGCTGGCCGGGATGGTCGACTTCCTCGACGACGCCAAGGAACGCGACGAGTTGCGCATGGTGGTCGACGAGGAACTGAAGATGATGGCCCGGATCTGCCGGACCAGCGGGCGCGTGGTCGGCCCGTACCTCAAGGAGATGGCCAGGCTCGCGCACACGGAGTACTTCATCGAGGGGCACTCCGACCGGGACCCGCGGGAGATCCTGCGGGAGACGATGTTCGCCCCGACGGTCACCGGCAGCCCGCTGGAGAGCGCGTGCCGGGTGATCGCCAGGTACGAGCCGGAGGGCCGCGGCTACTACAGCGGGGTGGCCGCGCTGATCGGCCGCGACGAGACCGGGCAGCAGACGATGGACTCGGCGATCCTGATCCGCACCGCCGACATCGACGACGCGGGCGGGCTGCGGATCGCGGTCGGCGCGACGGTCGTGCGGCACTCGGATCCGGCGTCGGAGGTGGCCGAGACCCGGGCGAAGGCGGCCGGGCTGCTCTCGGCGCTGGAGGCCGACCGCACCTCGCTCAGCGACCACCCTCGGGTGCGGGCCATGCTGGCCGACCGCAACGTGGGCCTGTCCGGTTTCTGGCTGGCGAGCGAGGCCGACAGCCCGCCGGTCGCGGGCCTGGCGGGCAGGCAGGTACTGGTGGTCGACGCGGAGGACACGTTCACCGCGATGATCGGCCACCAGCTCGGCTCGCTGGGGCTGGACGTGACGGTCCGCCGGTTCGACGACGCCTACACCGTCGACGAGCACGAGCTGGTCGTGATGGGCCCCGGCCCTGGCGATCCACGCGACACCGGGCACGCCCGCATCGCCCACCTCTACGAGACGATCAGCGGTCTGCTGGTGGACCGGCGGCCGTTTCTCGCGGTGTGCCTGAGCCATCAGGTGCTCTGCGGCCTGCTCGACCTGGGGCTGCGCCGATGTGAGTCGTCCAACCAGGGGCGGCAGCGGGAGATCGACCTGTTCGGCGACACCGAGCTGGTCGGGTTCTACAACTCCTTCGCCGCGCACAGCGACGAGGACAAGGTCGACCGGCCGGGCATCGGGCTGGTCGAGATCAGCAGGGACATCGAGACCGGCGAGGTGCACGCCCTGCGCGGGCCGCACTTCGCCTCCATGCAGTTCCACGCCGAGTCGGTCCTCACCGAGGACGGGCCCCGGATTCTCGCCGCGCGGATCAGAGAGGTGTTGGGCATATGAAGGCGTCGGTCACCTGGTGGGACCTGACGGAGTCGACCCAGACGATCGACTCGCTGCGCGAGTACCTGCGCGACGAGGGCGTGACACCCTGGGAGTCGATCAAGGGCCTGCGGCTGAAGTTCTGGGTCTCGGACCGCGCGGGCAACCGGTGGGGCGCGGTGATGCTGTGGGAGTCCGACGACTTCCTCACCCAGCCGCTGCCGCCGCACCGGGCGATGGAGCTGATCGGGTACGCGCCGACGGAGCGCGTCCGGTTCGACGTGGAGGCCACCGTGGAAGGCGAGTTCGCCGTGGCCGGACTGGCCGGGCTCGGCCTGGCCTACCAGGAGGAGAAATGACGGACGACCCGATCGCGCTGGTCAAGGCGTGGTTCGAGGACGCGGTGGACACCGGGGTGCGGGAGCCGGGGGTGCTGGCGCTGGCCACGGCCGACGCCGCTGGCCGCGTCTCCAACCGCATCGTGCAGACGATCCGCGTCATGGAGGAGGGGCTGGTCTTCACCAGTCACTCGGGCAGCCAGAAGGGCCGTGACATCGCGGCGACCGGCTGGGCGTCCGGGGTGCTCTACTGGCGGGAGTCGGGCAGGCAGGTCATCCTCACCGGCCCGGTCGCGCCGCTCGCGCCGCAGATGTGCGACGCGCTGTGGAAGGCGCGGCCACCGGCGACGCACCCGATGTCCGTCGCCTCAGTGCAAAGCGCGCCGCTGGGCGACGAGGAGGCCTTGCGCAAGGAGGCCCGTCGGCTCGCGGAGAGCGGCGAGACCTTCGAGCGGCCCGCGGAGTGGCTGGGCTACCTGCTCACGCCGACGGTGGTCGAGTTCTGGCAGGCCGATCCCGAGCGGCTGCACCGACGGATCCGGTACGACATGGTCGACGGCTCGTGGGGTTCGCAGCGGCTCCAGCCGTAAACCAACCTGCCGTCCTCTCCGCGGGGAGAGGACGGCAGGCAGGCTCAGGCGCCGGAGAAGTCCATGGTGCCGCGGGCGACCACCACGACGGACCCGGACACGTCGACCCGCTCGACCCCGGCGGCACCGCCCACGGCCGTGGCGTACATCGCCGATCGGCGGCCCATCTCCACGCCCTGCAGGATCTCGATCTCAGTGCCCCAGTCGGCAAGGCCGTGCCTGGCCAGGTGGATGGCCAGCGGGCCCGCGGCCGACCCGGTGGCCGCGTCCTCGGCGACCCCGTAGGCCGGTGAGAACATCCGCGCCCGCCAGTGGGTTCCCGCGCCCGCGAAACAGTTCGCGGCCATGTCGAGGTGCTCGGCGAGGGCCAGCTGGTCCGGCCGCAGCGCGGAGAGTGCCTCGATCGTGGGGAGTCCGATGTAGACGTGCCGGGGTCCGTTGCGATAGACCTCTACCGGCACCGTGGAGGAGTTCAGGCCCAACGCCTTCAGCAGGTGGTCGGCCTGCGCGTAAGGCTCCCAGGTAGGTATCGGCTGCCGCATCCTGGCCGCCACTACTCGGCCACCGGACCGCTGGTAGGTGAACGGGACGGTGCCCATGGCGGTCTCCATCAGCAGACCGTCACCCTCGCGGGCCTGACCGAGCACCACCGCGGTCCCCAGCGTCGGGTGGCCAGCGAACGGCAGTTCGTTGACGGGCGTGAAGATCCGCACCCGCACGTCGCCGCCGTTCTCCGGCGGCAGGACGAAGGTCGTCTCAGAAAGGTTCAGTTCCCTGGCGACGCGCTGCATCCGATCCGGCTCCATGCCGCGCGCGTCGAGGAATACGGCGACGGGGTTTCCCTGGAGCGCGACGTCGGTGAACACGTCCGCGACCACGTATTCATACATGTCGGCAAGCTAACGAAATCCGGCCGCGTCCAACCGCGGAGGCGCGCCACTGGACACGTTGACGGTCCCCAGGCCCCATGCGAAGTTCAGACTATGACCGACTCGTTCGCCGACGGCAACGCCGAGCTGCGTCGCCGCAACCGATCCGTCGTCGAGGACTACATGGGCCGCCGGGGCGAGAACCGGCTGACCCGCTACCTGCTCTTCACCGAAGACGGCACCAGCGGCCTCTACACCGGCGACACGCCGGAGCCGATCGTGTCCCGCGGCCACGACGTGCTCAAGGCGCACGGGGAATGGTCGCTGAAGATGTTCCCGGACTGGCACTGGTTCAACATCGAGGTCTTCGAGACCCAGGACCCGAACCGCTTCTGGGTGGAGTGCGACGGCGAAGGCAAGATCCTCTACCCCGACTACCCGCCCGGCGAGTACCGCAACCACTTCCTGCACTCGTTCCTGCTGTCCGACGGCAAGATCGTCCAGCAGCGCGAGTTCATGAACCCGTACAACCAGATGCGGGCGCTGAACATCGACATTCCCGTCATCCGCCGTGGGAGCATCCCGACCGGTGGAACCGTCAAGGAGGCATCGTGAGCTTGGACGCGGCCCGTTCCGTGGTCGAACTGATCACTGGCGGGTGGCGTGCTCAGGCCGTCTATACCGCCGTCAAGCTCCGCATCCCCGACCACATCGCCGCGGGCCGGACCACCGACGCGGACCTCGCCGCGGCCAGCGGGTCCAAAGAGGACGGCGTGCACCGGCTGATGCGGCTGCTCGTGGCCATCGACGTGTTCGACGGCGACGGCAGCGGCGGCTACCGCAACACCCCGGTGAGCGAGGCGCTGCTCGACGTCCCCGGCTCGCAGCGGGACATGTGCCTGCTCTACGGCGAGGAGTTCTACGCCGCCTGGGGCCACGCGCACCAGGCGATCAGCACGGTCAGCTCCGGGTTCGAGGCCGCCTACGGCACCCCGCTCTACGCCTACCTCGGCGAGCACCAGGACGCCTCCGACCGCTTCCAGCGCGCGATGAAGGCGGGCAACCTCTTCTTCGGCCATGTGGCGGGCGTGTACGACTTCGCGGGCAAGCACGTGGTGGACATCGGCGGCGGCAACGGGCAGCTGCTCTCCGCGATCCTGTCGGCGACGCCGGACGCGCGGGGCACGGTCCTCGACCGCGAGCACGTCGTGGCCGCGGCGCGGGCCAACCTCGCCGCCACGGTCGGGCTGGACCGGGTCGAGATCGTCGGCGGCAGCATGTTCGACGCCGTGCCGCGGGGCGGCGACGTCTACCTGCTGTGCCGGGTGCTGGCCGGACACTCCGACGACGACATCGTCGGGCTGTTCGAGTCGATCCGCGCGGCCATGGCCGACGAGTCGTCGCGGCTGCTGCTACTCGACCGGCTGGTGACCGACGAGGACCCGACCATGCTGCCGTCGCTGTGGGACCTGCACCTGCTGATGACCACCGGCGGCAGGCACCGCTCGCGCGACCACCTGACCACACTGCTGAACCGGGCGGGCCTTCAGGTCGAGCGGTCGGCGGAGCTGCCGGTGGAGACCACCGCGCTCATCGTCGCCCCGCGTACCTAGTGTTCTAGCCCAGGGAGAGACCATGTGCGGCATCACCGGCTGGGTGTCCTACGACCGCGACCTCACCCGCCACCAAGACACGGTGCGGGCGATGACGGAGACCATGGCCCCGCGCGGGCCCGACGACGCGGGGACGTGGGTGCGGGGCCCGGCGGCGCTGGGCCACCGCAGGCTGGCGATCATCGACCTGGCGGGCGGGCGCCAGCCCATGCGGGCGCACACGGTCGCGGGCGAGGTGGTGCTCACCTACAGCGGCGAGGCCTACAACTTCGCCGAGCTGCGCGAGCGGCTGACGGCCGCGGGACACAGCTTCCGCACCGACAGCGACACCGAGGTCGTCCTGCGCGGCTACCTCGAATGGGGTGACGCGGTCGTCGACCACCTCAACGGGATGTACGCCTTCGCCATCTGGGACGAGCGCAAGCGCAAGCTGGTCATGGTCCGCGACCGGATGGGCATCAAGCCGCTCTACTACTACCCCACCGCCGACGGCGTGCTGTTCGGCTCGGAGCCCAAGGCGATCCTGGCCAACCCGCTGGCCAGGCGCGAGGTCGACGCGTCGGGGCTGCGGGACCTGATCGGCTTCACCATGGCGCCCGGCTGGTCGCTGTGGAAGGGGATGTACGAGGTCGAGCCCGGCACGATCGTCACCGTCGACGCCGACGGCATCCACACCCGCACGTACTGGCGGCTGGAACCCGCCGAGCACACCGACGACCTGGACACCACGGTCGGCCGGGTGCGGGAGCTGATGACCGACATCGTGCACCGCCAGCTCGTCGCGGACGTGCCGCGGTGCGTGCTGCTCTCCGGCGGCCTGGACTCCAGCGCGATCACCGGGCTGTCCGCGGCTCGCCTCACCGAGCAGGGTGAGCGGCTGCGGACGTTCTCGGTGGACTTCGTGGGGCGCGAGGAGAGCTTCATGGCCGACGAGGTCCGCGACACTCCGGACACGCCCTATATCCGCGATGTGGTGAACCTCGTCGGCTCACAGCACCAGACGATCACCGTCGACCCAGCCCTGCTGACCGACCCCGAGCTGCGCCGCAAGGTGATCGCCGCCCGCGACCTGCCGATCGGCTTCGGCGAGATGGACTCCTCGCTCTACCTGCTGTTCCAGGCGATCCGCGGCGAGTCGACGGTGGCGCTGTCCGGCGAGTCCGCCGACGAGGTCTTCGGCGGGTACCGCTGGTTCCACGACGAGGCCGCGGTCAACTCGGGCACGTTCCCGTGGCTGGCCTTCCAGAGCGCGATGAGCGGGGACCGGTCGGCGATCCTGCGGCCCGATCTGCGCCGGTCACTGGACATCGACGGCTACGTCGCCGACCAGTACGCGGCTGCCGTGAACGCGGTGGACCACCTCGACGGCGCGTCCGATGTGGAACGGAAGATGCGGGTCGTCAGCAACCTGCACCTGACCCGGTTCGTGCGGATGCTGCTCGACCGCAAGGACCGGGTGTCGATGGCGGTGGGTCTTGAGGTCCGGGTGCCGTTCTGCGACCACCGGCTGGTCGAGTACGCCTACAGCGCGCCGTGGTCGATGAAGACGTTCGACGGCAGGGAGAAGAGCCTCCTGCGGCACGCGACCGCGCATGTGCTGCCGCCGTCGGCCCGCGACCGGGTCAAGGCGTCGTACCCGTCCACTCAGGACCCGCGCTACCTCGCCGCGCTGCAGCAGCAGGCGAAGGAGGTGCTGGCCGACAGCGGCCACGCGGTCTTCGAGCTGGTCGACCCGGCGTGGCTGACCGACGCCGTCGCGCTGGACCCGGCGAGAGTGCCGAGCAACGTGCGGCGCGGCGTGGACCGGGTGCTCGACCTGTACCACTGGCTGGAGATGTACCGACCCAGCCTCGCCGCTTGAGCCAGTCGGTGAATGGGCGGCCGCCTTCCCCGGCGGCCGCCCATGCTCAACCCCGCCTGCCGGTCGCGGCGACCGTGAGCCAGGTGTAGTCCACAAAGGATGGATCGGCGAACGTGGCGTCGGCGGCGTCGATGTCGTCGCGGCTGAGCAGTCCGGCCGCAACCACCCGGTCGTCGACCAGCGCGTAGGTCTCCTTGAGCCACCTGGCCATCGGCCCGCCGCCGCACACCGCGATGGCCTGCCCCAGCGCGGTGCAGTCGGTCAGCCCGGCCGCGCGCAGCGGCAGCGGCATGGTGCGTGCCCAACTGGTGTGGGTACCCAGTTGGCCTGCGAGCACCGCGTTTCCCGCCGTCATCGCCTTGGCCACCTCGGGCCGCGACGACAGTTCCGGCGCGGTGCTGCCCACTTCCAACAGCAGCCATCCGCCGGGCCGCAGCCAGGACGCCATCCGCCGCAGCGCCCCGTCCCGGTCGGGTAAGTGGTCCAGGACGAACCGGGCGTGGATCAGGTCGAACTCGCCGGGCGCGGGATCGACGGTCACGTCGTGGCGGAGAACGGTGACGCCGAGTTCGGTGAGCGGGTCGAGCAACCGGGTACTCAGGTCGGTCGCGACGACGTTCTCGCCGCCCGCCCGGTCGGCCATCGCGCGGGCGATCGAGCCGCCGCCCGCGCCGACCTCCAGGCACCGCCAGCCCGCGCCGACCCCGATCCGGTCGAGGTTCGCGATGCTGTACGGGTCGAACACTTCTTCCATGAGCCGCATGCGCTCGTGCTCGCGAAGCGCCGCGGTGTCGACGAACTCTGGCCACTGCACGGTGATTGTCATACCGCGAGCGTGACATTCTCATGTGCGGGCCGACAGGCGTCCATGGTGGACCACGCTGGACATTTCGCCTGGTCAGCCCGGCAATAAGTGCAGATCGGACAAAAGGATTCCGGGCTGGCGGTCCGGCAACCGCCCGCCCGGAATCCCCTTGCCGCCGAGCGACTACGGGTTGCAGGACAACTTGGCCTCGGCCCAGTCACCGTGGTCACTCGACACACCGTCACCGGCATCGGTGACGACCAACTCCAAGGTGCGTCCGCCGGTCACCGGCACGGTCACGTCGACCGTGGCCGATGTCGGCTTCAGCGTGGCCGACGCGTACTTCTCCACGCCGTCCACCACCACCTTGAACACCACACTGGACGGGCTGGTGTCGCCCATCTCGTCGTCGACGCCGACCTTCGCGGTGAACGTCGAGCAGGTGCCGCCGAGGTTGACCCGAACGTTCGATGCGGCGTGCGCGCCGAGGCCCTTCGCGTAGACGGTGCCGTTGAGCGTCAGCGGCTTGCCGTCACCCGCGGCGCTCTCGTTGTTGCTGCGGTCGCGTTCCACCGGACCCCAGCCGTTGCTCGACGAGAGCCACTCCAGGTCGCTGACGAACGCGTCGCCCTTCGGCGCGGGCGGCAGCGGCCGGTCGTGCACCGCGGCGGCGAAGATGCCGAACGGCGCCGACGGCGGCAGCTTGACCGCCTGGAGCTTCTTGCCGGGGGCCAGTTCCACGGTGTTGTAGAAGACCCGGTAGTCGACGTCGGTGTTGCCGAGGCCGGTCGGGGTGTAGCGGCCCTTGACCGACACCGCGAGCTTCGCCCCGCCGGTCGAGCTGTCCTGGAAGGACCAGTTCGGGAACGTCAGCGGCTTGGTCTGCTCGGTGCCGTCGGTGTACACCAGCGTCACGTTGCCGGTCGCGGTGGTGCTCGACCCCGCGCCGAGGAACGCGACGTGGGTACCGGTGCCCGACACCAGGATCGGGTGGTTCGAGCCCTTCACCATGTTCGCCACACCAGCCGCGGGCCAGGTGAACTTGGCGCCCTGGACCGTCACCTCGGTGCCTGCCGTGAAGCCCTGCGCCGCGAGCGGCTCGGCGGCGAAACTGTCGCCCGCGCCGTCGAAGTTGCCCTTGGCATAGGTGGCCGCGTCGGTGATCCCGACGGTGTTGTACGCCGCGGCGACCGAGGCGTACGGCACCTGCGCGGTGGCGTGGGTGGAGTTGGTGTACGCCGCCTGGCGCCAGGTGTACGCCGCGTCGAGCCGGACGGTGGTCTTGCCGGTCGCCCCGGCGGGCGGGGTCACGGTGAGATCGGCGCTGACCGTCGTGCCCGCCTCGACCCGCGCGAACGTGGGTGCCGCCGACGCGGTCCAGCCCTCGGGGAGGGCGGGGGTGAGCTTCACGTCGCGGGCGACGTCGTTGGTGCCGTTGGTGAAGGACGCGGTCACCTTGGTCGGCTGGCCCGCGCCCGCCCAGAGGCTGGGGGCGGACAGGCCGGGCGTGCCGAGGCCGCCGCGGTTGCCACCGACAGCGCTCGCCCGGAACAGGGTGTAGACCTGCTCGTCGGTCGCCTTGACCTGCGGCGTCTTGATGTGCACGACGCCGTCGGCGTAGTACCAGCCGGTGAAGGCGTTCGCGTAGTCGGCCTGGGCGACGGGCGGAACAAGACCGCCGGTGCGGCCCTTGACCCGCGTCGGCGCGGTTCCGGTGTGGACAGTGAACTCGTACGGCCGGGCGGTCGCCTTGCCGTCGTAGTCGCCGACGCTCGGGCCGATCTTGACCTCGACGTCGCCGATGCCGCGGGCGGGCGCGATCACCTGGAAGGACTGGCGCGCGGCGGAGCCGTCACGGTGTTCGCGGGTGACGCCGTCGTCCTCGTAGAAGTCGAAGCCGGTGACGCCCTCGGGGTAGATGTCGAGGGTGAGCCGGTCGCCGGGCTTGGACTCACCGTGGTGGTTGACGCCTTCGCGCGACATGGGCACGATCGCGCCGCCCTTGACGAACAGCGGGAGCCGGTCGAGCGGGGCGTGGTAGCCGTTGATCGTCTTCGGGCCCTCGTGGACCTGGCCGGTCCAGTAGTCGACCCAGGTGCCCTTCGGCAGGTAGATGCCGTCCTTGACCTCGGTGTCGGTCCACACGGGAGCGACCAGGAACTCGCTGCCCGCGAGGAACTCGTACTTGGTGGTGTCGTCCCAGGTCTTGGGGTCCTCGGGGTACTCCAGGATCAGCGACCGGTTGATCGGCGCGCCGGTGTCGTGCGCCTTCGCCGCGTAGCTGTAGAGATACGGCAGCAGGCGCTCCCGCAGCTGCAGGTACTTGCGGTTGATCGAGGTGTACGGCTCGCCGTAGGTCCACGGCTGCTTGAACTTCGGCGTCGCCCAGCCGCTCATGGACATCAGGGCCGGGTTGAACGCCTTCCACTGCAGGTCACGCACGTAGCTGGTGGGGCTGCCCCCGAAGATGCCGTCGATGTCGCCCGCGGCGTAGGCGATGCCGGAGTTGCCGGAGCCGTGGATCGCCGGGATCTGCCACTTGATGTTGTCCAGGGTGCCGCTGTGGTCACCGGTCCACTGGACCGCGCAGCGCTGCGCGCCCGCCCAGCCCTCGACCATCCAGCTGTAGCCACGCGCGTCGCTGTGCTCCTCGATGCCGCCGTGCGCGGTGTCGCACGCGGAGAGCGCGTGCCGGTAGCCCGCGCCGACCCAGGCCACGTCGAGCTTGCGCACGCGCACGCCCGCCTGGCCGACCTCCTCGGGCTGCTTGTCCAGCGCCGACTCGGTCCACAGGCCCATCTGGATGCCGCGGTCGCGCAGCTGCTTGCCCGTCTCGGTCAGGGCGTTGATGTCGCGGATGCCGAAGTAGGTCTCGACGCCGGGCTTCTGCTCGTAGGCGTCGCGGTCGGTGGAGTATCCACAGCCGTAGTCGTCGTTGACGAGCATCCAGCCGCCGGGCATGTCGTTGTCGACGAACTTCTGGGCGATCTTCCCGGCGTCGGTGGTGATCTCCTTGTCCGGGTGGTACTTCCAGTCGTTCTTGGGGTCGGGGTCGACGCCGGTGCGGTAGTGGCCGCGGTTGTAGCAGTCGGAGTCGCCGTACTCCATGCCGTAGATCGGCGGCAGGAACGGGCGGCCGGTCAGCTCGGTGTAGCGGTCCAGCGAGGTCAGCATGTCCCCGACGAAGTAGTACGCGTCGAACCGCTGCTCCTGGTGCGTCGTCGCGACCGGCGCGTTGAACGCGTAGGTGCCCGACGCGAAGGTGTTGCGCAGCACGCCGTACCCGGCGGTGCTCATGTAGTACGGCGAGGAGTTCGGGTTGCCACCGTCCTCCCAGTTGAAGTCACGGGCGACCTTGATGGTCTTGTCCCGGTGGGAGAAGCGGCCGTTCTGCATGCCGCCGCCGACGAACTGCTCCGTCGCGCCCCGGCTCAGCGACTGCGTCGCGCTGGTGTCGGTCCACTTCAGCGGCGCTGTCTCCGACCAGATCACCTGGCCGTCCGGCTTGTGCAGCGCGAACCGCAGCGGGTCCTTGTAGGCCCGGACCTCGGCCTTGTCCGTCCGCAGGGAGTAATAGGCGCCCTGGTCGGTCCACGTGGTCGCCGGGACGGTGTAGTCCCGCTTCACCACAATGTTCGACTTCGGCGCGTTCGGGTCGGTCGGCGGCGTGTTCGCCGGGTCGATGAGCTGTCCGTCCGGGGCCATCCAGATTCGGAAGACGTCGTCGCGCTGGAACTCGACCTTCACCTTCGCGGCGCCTGCCTCGAAGGTGAAGGCTCCTGGCTCGGCGGTGAAACCAGTGACCGGCCCCAGGGCCCCAGCGGGTGCCGCCGACGCGACGGGACTCACCCCGACCAGGCCCGCGGTCACCGCGGCGACAACGGCGGCCCCCCAGAGCCGACTAGAGGTCTGACGTTTTATGCGCATTAGACCCTCATTCCGAACATGTTCAAGCAGTGACGTTTAGTACTACCCCATCAACCGGGCGCTGTCACTACCCCACTCGCCAGCTCGGTAATTGGTCCAGACCTAACGACCTGCGGAAATCTGTCCGCGTGGTGAATACATGATCATGGCGACCCCGGCCAGTCACAGGTTGGCGCCGCGTCAGGTACACCAAGCTCGCGCCGACCGCGATCGCCCGCGCGGTGCACGCCGAACGCCCTGTCCAACCGCGCGTCCGGGGTGGACGCGGCGATGAGCGCGTCCCGGGGTGCTGTGCGCAGCCCCTTGCCCGCCTCGTCGGCAGGCGACCCAGCCGCCGGTGAGGCCGCACGCTCTGGCGTAGGGGCCTCGATCTCGCCGTAGGCCAGCGGGCTCATGCCTGGCCGATCACCAGGCACCGCGGGAGGATCGCGGTCACCATCTCCGACTCAGTAGACCTCGAGCTCGTAGACGCGCGCGGCCGGGTTGGTGGTTTGGGTCGGTGTCGTCACGTCGATCCGAACATAGCGCGCGGTGCCCGCCACCAGGTGCGCTGTCGTCGCCGCGGTGTTGTTCGTGACTGTCGCGACCGTGGTCCACGTGGTCGCGTCGGTCGAGGTCTTGATGGTGAACGCTTTGGTGTTGTAGTTGGCCGACTCGCCGCCCATCGCCGCGTGCTTGACCACGACCTTGTAGAGCGACTTGCTCGCCCCGAGATCGACCTGCAGCCACTTCGCCGTCGACAGCGTGCAGAACTTGTCGGAGGACCCACCGGACATGCTGCCGTTGAACGCCTTGTCCGGACTTTCGGAGGTGGAGCACGGGGTCGATCCGGTCGCGGGCCGCTTCAGCGCGAGGTTGGTCCGCGGGTTCACCGCGGCCCAGTTCGTCGGTGCCGAGGACAGCGTCACGTCGAGGGTGCCGCCCGCGCGGATGAAGCTCGACGCCACCTTCCAGTCGGTGTGCGCTGTGCCGCCGCGAGTGACGGACTGGATGTACTTGCCTGCGCCGATGCCGTTGATCCGCAGGACCACGCCGTCGGCGTTGGTGACGGTGGCGCTGGGGAACAGCGGGCTGGAAAGGATCATGTCACCTAATCCGGGCTTGTGCGGGAACAGGCCGAGCGCGGCCCACACATACCAGGCCGACATGGTGCCGAGGTCGTCGTTTCCGGGCAGGCCCGATGGACCTGTGGTGTACGCCGTGGTGGCGATCTGGCGCACGGTTTCCTGGGTCTTCCAAGGCTTGCCGAGTTCGTTGTACAGCCACGGGGCGTGGATGTCGGGCTCGTTGGTCGGGTCGTACTTCAGGGCGCCGCCGCCGCGCACCAGCCAGTTGCCGTTGGCGTCGTGGAAGAAGTCGTCCAGGCGGCCCGCGGTGGTCGACTTTCCACCCATGACGTCCGCGAGTCCGGTGATGTCATGGGGGACCATCCAGGTATAGGCGGCCGCGCTGCCCTGGGCGAAGCCGGTCTGGGTCGACGGGGTGAACGAGCCGACCCAACCGCCGTCGAGGTTGCGGGCCTGCATGTACCCGGTGACGGGGTTGTAGACGTTGCGCCACCAGGTGGCGCGGTCGGCCATGACGGTCGCCTCGGTGGTCTTGCCCAAGGCCGTGGCCCACTGGGCGAGCGAGAAGTCCGCGATCGACGCTTCCATGGTCTCGGCGGCGCCGCCCCAGCAGTGGCAGACGTCGTTGGCCGAGTAGTGCGAGTCCATGTACTGCGCCAGGTTGGGCCGCTGGCCGACGCACTGGCCCGAGCAGCCCGCGCTGGACAGGCCGTCCGGGTGCGCGACGGTGGCCTGCTTGTACAGGGAGTCGAACGCGCCGGTGTAGTCGAAGCCGCGCACGCCCATCGCGTAGAAGGTCGCCAGGGTCACCGCGGACGGGTCCCCGGTCATGACGTGGGTGGCGCCGCTGACGTGGACCCAGCGGTCCCACACGCCGCCGTTCTGCTTGGCGAAGTTGTACAGCGACTGGGCGAAGTCGCCGGCCACCTTCGGTTCCAGCAGCGCGAGCAGTTGGATCTGGGCGCGGTACTGGTCCCAGCCGGAGAAGTTGCTGTACTGCGCCGTCTGGCCGGTCGCCAGTCCGTGGGCGATCTGGTCCATGCCGACATACCGGCCATCGGTGTCGCTGATGATGTTCGGCTGCTGCAGGCTGTGGTACAGCGCGGTGTAGAAGGTCGTGCGCTGGCTGGTCGTGCCGCCGGTGATCTGGACGCGGCCGAGCCGAGTGTCCCACTGCGAACGCGTCGAGTCGGCCACTGTGTCCACAGTAGACCCGGAGGTCTGTTCGGCCGTCAGGTTGCGTTCGGCGCCTGCCAGAGAGACGTAGGAGATGCCGAGCTTCATCGTCACCTGCGTGCCGGGCGCGAAGGTGACGTAGCCGCCGGAGCCCTTGCCGAGCCGGTCGACCCCGGTCAGGTAGCCCTCGCCGCCGGTCTGGTAGGTGCCGCCCGCCTGGAGGGTGGCGTCCTTCCAGGTGCCGTTGCCGGTGAACGGCTGATCGAACTGCGCCGAGAAGTGGAGCCGGTAGTAGGTCTTGCGGTTGTTGGTGCCGCCGTTGGCGCGGCGACCGCAGAACGCGCCGGTCAGCACCGAGCCGGTGACCTTCCGGTTGACCGTGTCGATCCTGGTCTCGGCGTCCTCGCTGCCGTTGAGGGAGTTCGAGGTGCGGAACAGCAGGCTCGCGGGCTTGTCCGCCGGGAAGTCGATCTCGCCGATCGCCGTGCGGGTCGTCGCGGCGACATCCGTGGTGACCCCGTTGGCCAGTCCGAGGCGGTAGCGGCCAGGGGTGGCGGACTCGTCGGCGTGGCTGAAGTCGCTGGCGTAGATCGCGTCGGTGGTGTCCGCGGTCGGAGAGGAGGTCACCGCGCCGGTGTGCGGGAAGATCGGCACGTCGCCCGCGGCACCCGGGTGACAGCCCGCGCCATTGACGTGGGTCAGGGCGAAGCCGCGCAGCCGGGTGGTGTTGTAGTCGTAGCCATTGGCCGCGCCCGTGTTCGTCTGGTCCCCGCGAGTGCTAGTCGGACTCCATGAGAGCATCCCGAACGGGGCCACCGCGCCCGGGAAGGTGTTGCCGCCGCCGCTGGACCCGATCAGCGGGTCGACGGAGTCGACGGCGGCGGACTCGGCCGCGCCCGCGGATGGCGCGGTGCCCGCGAAGTTCAGTGTCATCAGGAGGAGCGCGGCCACGGCCGCGGTCGTCGACCGCCGCACAACCCGCCAACGCGACGGCCGAGGATCCTGCGGACGCGGTCGACGCACCAGATGAGTACTGCTCACTTTTAGTCCTTGGAGGTGTGGGCGAGCAAGGCGGGACTGCGGGGATCGTCCGTGTGCGGCGGGTCGGGGTGCAGCTCTCCAGTGGGCACCGGGTCGCGACTGCCGATGACAGTAAATCGTTTTGTTTTATTGTGTCAACCCCCGCGTCGCCCATGCCCAAAGGGAGCGATTCCGCTGCTCAGAGCCACTTTGTGTCCACTGGGCCTGGAGTATGGCCCTCGCGGGCGGAGCGACCGGGGCGGTATGCGCGCTGAGGGATTCCGTCGCGCCGATCCGCGCCGTGGGCCTCCGGGGAGCGTGCGCGGCCGATCCGAGTCCGACGGGCGACCATCGGGGCTGCTCATCCAGTCCGGGAGCCGCCGGAAACTAAACCAAATGGATTTAAAGCACGCGGCGAGGCACCCGTCGTGCCTCGCCGCGCGGTGGATCAGTGACAGTTGGTCGTGCCGCTGTCGGTGTAGGTCTGGCCTGCGACGGGGATGAACCGCCAGTCGTAGCTGTTGGCGCGCAGAGTGAACTTGAGGACGCCGTTCGTGTCGTTGTTGCGGGCCTCGCTGTTGGGCGCGATCGTGCCGAAGCTCTGGAATTCAGCTCCACCAGAGCCCGCCGAGAAGTACCGGGCGCCCCGGGCCGTGTCCAGTGTTCCGGTCGGGCTGAGCTGGGCGAACCGCTCGTAGACATGGACGTGGCCGGAGAGGATGACGTCGGCGTCGTAGTCGTACAGCGCCTGGACCAGCGGGCCCGTGGCCAGTTCCGGTGCGTGGTGGTCAGACGAGGTGAACCTCGGCTTGTGCCACATCGCCATCAGGCAGGTCTTCGAGGTGGCGGCGAGGTCGGTGCGCAGCCACCGCTCCTGGGCAGATCCGACCGTCATGTCGGTCTCGCTGTTGAGGCTGATGATGTGCCACGCCCCGAGGTCGTAGGAGTAGTACCCCCGTCCGGCAGGCCCCGCGTTGGCGCCGAAGTACGCGTAGTAGGGCGCCGCGCCCGCCGAGTAGTAGTCGTGGTTGCCCGGGGTCGGGCGGGTCCGCGCCTTGAACCGGCCCCAGGTCGGCTCGTAGTAGGCGGCGAACTCCGCCGCGGTCCCCGTCTGGTACACGTTGTCGCCCAAGGTGTACACGGTCGCGTTCGGGTAGCCGTCGACGATTGCGGCGGTCTTGGAATCGGCGTCGGAGGTGCCGGTGGCGATGTCACCGACCCCGATCAATTCCGGGTCCGTCGACGTCGACCCGGTCGTGATGACCAACTGCGGGGCGGCCGTCTGTTCGCGCGAGTTGTAGTCCGCGCCGTCGGTGTGGGACGAGGTGACCGCGAGGCTCACCAGGCCAGTGGTCACCGCGGCGGTCACGTCGATCTCGTACCAGGTGTTGCGCACGACCGGGCCGAGTGTGGCGACCGGGGTGCCGATGGCGGGCTGGTTCGACCAGGTGAGCCCGCTCTCCGACCACGACGTCGCGGACACCTTGGCGACCGAGCCGCCGCCGCTCGCGCTTCCCGCGTCGACGGTGTCAGCGGTGTGCAGGCGCAGGACCGCTTTGGCGGCCACGGCGGTACCGATGTCGAACTTCAGAAACGTGCGTTTGGCGGGCGACCCGTCCACACCGAGTAGGGCGCTCCCGTAGTTGGTGCCCGGTGTCGACGAATCGGCGGTGGTGTCCGCGATCGGCGTGAAGGTCGCCGCGGGCGCCGTGGTGATCACCAGTTGAGGCGGGGCCGCGGACTCCCTGGAGTCGTAGTCGACGCCGTCGCCGTTGGTGGAGGTCAGCGCGAAGCTGACGGTGCCGTTGCCCGCGACAGCGGCGGACACGTCGACGTCATACCAGGCACCGCGCTGCACGGCGCCGAGCGCCCCGAGCGCGGCGCCGTCGACGACGGGCTGGTTCGACCAGGTCAGCGCGGTCTCCGACCACGAGGTGTTCGAGACCCGGCTGATCGTTCCGCCCGCCACGCTCTCCGCGTTGGTCGTCGTGCCGACATGCAGCCGCAGCTTCGCCGAGGTGACCGAGCCCGCCAGACCCGTCACGCCGAACTTCAAAAACGTGCGCTCGACCGGCGAACCATCCACCCCCAACTGCACCGCCCCGCCGACATTGACCCCCGGCGTAGCCGCCGCGGCCGTCGCGTCGGCCACCGGGGTGAACGTCGTCGTGGAAGTTGCCGCGCTCGGCTCAGGCAGGGGCCCACCCACGACCAGACCGACCGTTACGGACAAGACCGCACCCGTCGCCAACACCCTGAGCCGACCGTCACGCATCGCCACTCCATGTTCATAACTGATCGATTGGGCGGGTTTCCGGGCATGCTAGGTCACCCACGGTAGGTAATCAATGAAGTACGGACACGAGTCAGCAGCATGACGTCGCGATGAGCAACAGGGGTGGTTGTGCTGCGGGCAACGGCACCCACCGAAGTCCTTCGCGATCCGTTCAGGGGCTTCAACCCTTGCGCACGAAAGCGACACGTCGTCGCGGAACTCTCTGGGGAACCCGGCGAGCCCGCGACCGGAATTTTGGTGCCCAGGGTGCCGAATGCTGGGTACCCATGCCCCCCGCGCGCGGTTCACCCGCGCCACCCACACAAAACCACACAGGATCGCCTGGACAGCTCTGGGCAAGCGCGACCACACCCCATGCCGAACCCCAACCACCCACACAGGCCGAAGCCCCGCTTCCAAGCAGCGTCGAGCGAAGGGGGTCAAGGTAGTAGCCACCCAACCAACCCGCGCCCCGCACCTGAGCAGCATCGGGTGGAGGTGGGTGATCATGCTGTGTCTGGGGGTAGGACGGCCTAAGCTATCCAGCGTGTGGGGCTGCTCCTCCGCCCACGCTCTTGTCCCACAGGGGCCGTCCTAGGTGCCCCGGACACAGCGTGATCACTCACCTTCACCCGATGATGCGAACGCAACCACCAAAGATCACACCCCGATCCGCTGCCCCGTCCGAGCGTCAAAGAAATGCAAACTGTCCGCGATCGGCAGCAGATTGATCAGGTCACCGCGCCGAGCCCTAGACGCTCCCGCGATCCGCACAGTGATCGCCGCCTTAGCCGTGCCAACCTCAGTGGCACAGTGCAAAAGACCCTCGTTCCCAAGCTCCTCAATAACCTCAACCGTAGCCACCAACCCCCGAGAATCCGGCGGCGCGACCCGCCACCCCTCCGGACGCACACCCACCACAACCTCCGGGCTCGTCAGCCCGAACAGCCGCTCCGGCGGCACCCGCACCCGGATTCCCCCGAGTGTGATCCCGTCATGCAGGAGCCTGGCAGGCACCAGGTTCATCGCAGGCGTCCCGATGAACCCCGCGACAAACAGGTTCGCCGGCCGCGCGAACAGCTCCAACGGCGTGTCGCACTGCTGCAACACACCCTTGTCGAGCACCGCGACCCGATCGCCCATGGTCATCGCCTCGACCTGGTCGTGGGTGACGTAGAGCGTCGTCACGCCCAGCCTGCGCTGCAGCGAGGCGATCTGCATCCGGGTCTGCACCCGCAGTTTGGCGTCCAGATTGGACAGCGGCTCGTCCATCAGGAACACCTGCGGCCGACGAACGATCGCCCGCCCCATGGCCACCCGCTGCCGCTGTCCGCCGGACAGCTTGGCGGGCTTGCGGTCCAGATAGGGCTCCAGGTCGAGCAGCTTGGCCGCGGCCAGCACCCTGCGCTCACACTCCGCCGGGTCCATCTTGGTGATGAGCAGGTGGAACCCGATGTTCTGGGCCACGGTCATGTGGGGATAGAGCGCGTAGTTCTGGAACACCATCGCGATGTCGCGGTCCTTGGGCAGGACGTCGGTGACATCGCGGCGCCCGATCCGGATCTTCCCGCCGTCGGCGGGCTCCAGTCCCGCGACCATGCGCAGGGTGGTGGACTTGCCGCAGCCGGACGGCCCGACGAGCACCATCAGCTCGCCGTCGGCCACCTCAAGATCCAATTCAACCAGCGCGGGCTCGGCCACCCCCGGGTACTGCCGGGTGACCCCATCGAAAACGACGCCCGCCATTGCGACTCCAGTCCATGCACGATTGTGCGAAGTTTCAGTCACATACGCGCACGAGTCAACACATTTCACGCCTGGTAATTGGCCGACCACACCCTTGTTGACCTGGGAAATCCCACACATCCGACAACTTGGGGCACATTGGTCCAGTCAAATGTCAGCTTGCGGGCGCCATCAGCCAGCCCCGGCTCGCCGCCTTGACCCCGGCCTGGAACCGGCTCCGCGCCCCCAGCCGGTGCATGATGTCGGCGACCATCCGCCGGACCGTCCGCACCGAGATCCCGAGCCGCGCGGCGGCCGACTCGTCCGTGCTTCCCGAGCACAGCAGCGACAGCAGCTCCCGCTCCCGATCCGTCAGCACCGAGTCGCGGGCGACCGCGCCGACGGGCACCGCCTCGGGCCAGATCCGTTCGAACAGCTCGACCGCCGCCCGCGCGACGCTCGGCAACCGGAACACCGCGACCCCGGCCCGCGACCGGTCGGCGGTCAACACCGCGGTGGCGCCGTCGATCACCAGCGCGTCCATCGGCACCTCGGCCACCGTCCGCACATCGGCGCCCGCCGCCACCTGCCTGCCCACCGCCGCGGTCAGCCGGGCACTGTCCGGGAACAGCACGCGGTAGCGCACCCCGCGCAGCAGGTTCTCCCGGTCGACCCGCCGCACGGCCCCGATCGCGTCGACCGGCCCGGCCAAGGCGCTCATGACCAGGACCTCGGTCGTGGCCGCGGCGAGCAGGTCATCGATCCCCACGATGGCGATGCCAGGCTCGTACGTCGCGGTCATGGCGGCGGTCCTCCGATCAGCGGCGGCACGGCGACGAGAGCCCCCGCCCGGTCAGGTCGGCACTGATTATGAACATCAGTGTTCACCGTAACAGGGCGGGGGCGGCCGCCGGGCCGGTTTCACCGGACCGAGCGCGTCACCTCGGCACGTCCGCCATGGCCGACTTGATCGCCTCGCGCAGCGTGGTGGTCGGGCGGCCGATCAACCGGCCGAGTTCCCCGGAGTCGACATACAACGCGCCGTCGGCGATCCCGTGGTCGGAGTCGGCGAGAATCGCGGCGTAGCCCTCGGGCAGCCCGGCGGTGACGAGCGCGGCCGCGTAGTCCTCAGTGGACAGATCGCGGTACGCCACGGCGGTTCCGCCCTGTTCGGCCAGTTCGGCGGCGAACCCGTCGAGACTGAACGCCTCGTCCCCGCCGAGTTCGTAGACCTTCCCCGCCTGCCCGTCGAGCACCAGCACGGCGGCGGCCGCCGCCGCGTAGTCGGCCCGCGCGGCGGCGCTGACCCGCCCAGCCCCCGCCGCACCGAGGATCACGCCATGGGTGAGCGCGGTGGCGATCTGGCCGGTGTAGTTCTCCAGGTACCAGCCGTTGCGCAGGATCACATGCGGCACACCGGACACACGCAGCAGCGCTTCGGTCTCGCGGTGGTCCGCGGCGAGCTCCATCACGGAGACCTCCGCGCGGACGACGCTCGTGTAGGCGAGCAGCGACACGCCCGCCTTCGCCGCGGCGTCGATGACATTGCGGTGCTGGCCGACTCGGGCACCGACAGCGCTGGACGAGACCAGCAAGGCCTTGTCGACCCCGGCGAACGCCGCGTCCAGCGAGGCGGGGTCGTCGTAGTCGGCCCGCCGGACCTGGACACCGCGCTCCGCGAGATCGGCGATAGCCGCAGTGTCCCGGGCGACGGCGACCACGGTGGTGGGATCGATGCCCTGGTCCAGCAGGGTCTCGACGACGAGACGGCCGAGGTGTCCACTGGTGCCGGTGACAAGGATGGTCATGACGTTCCTCTCGACGGAAGTGACGAACACCCACGTCAACCCGACACCCGCCGGAGTACTTCCCAAAAGAGAGTACGCACTTTCAAGTAAGGTACGCACATGAAGGTTAGTAGCCAGCTCCGCACCCATTTCCCCGACGGCGTATTCCCCGCCGCCTGCCCCAGCCGCGTGGTGCTCGATCACGTCACCAGCAAGTGGGGCGTCCTGGTGCTACTGGCCCTATCCGAGGGTGAACCACTGCGCTGGAGCGAACTCCGCCGCCGCGCCCAAGGCGTCAGCGAGAAGATGCTCGCCCAGACCCTCCGCACCATGGAGCACGACGGCTTCCTCCTGCGCGACGCCCGGCCCGAGGTCCCACCACACGTGGAGTACTCCTTGACCACGCGCGGAGAGGAACTGGTCGCCCTACTCGTCCCCCTGATGTCATGGATCGCGGCGAACGCCGACGACATCGTGGCTGCCTGAGCGGATATCCGCCCTTTGCGCGAGCAGCCAGCCGGCCGGCCGCCATGCCGGATGCACACCAGCGCGTCGATGTCCTCACCAGGCAACGGATCCCGTGAACGTGGTGCGCGGCGTGAACCTGGCGTCATGGATGTATCCGAGGTCCTCGGTGATGCCCATCAGCGCGTGCGCGACCGCCGCACACCCCGGTACTCGACGCTGTTGTGCAAGCGGTAGTGATCAACTCAATCCCGAACGCGACGCCAAGCCATGAAGTTGATGGCCAAGCCGCTCAAGGTTGCCACGCTCGCGGCAACGATCAAAACCACATGAACCTGATTCGCATCATCAAGGGCGACATCGGAAACGCGCCCATCGGTGACCTCGTAGCGCACCGCGACCCGCTCGCCGACATGGTGGGCCGAGCCGGTCTCCGATACCTTCGCCACCTCAGTGCCACTAGGCCCCGGGTAGGACACAACCACCGAATGACTACGCCCACTGGCGATACGCTCGGTCACCGTCCCCTCAACCACCTGCCACTTGGCACGGTCGTTGACGGTCCAGATCATGAACACCAGGAGGGAAACCACGCAGAGCAAGAACAACCCGACCAGCCGACGGCCAAAGCGCGACCTCAACTTGTTCACCGCGACACCCGACCTTCCAACCCCGCCAGTCACGACCGAGCGCAGCGTAGGGGCACGGCCAGGGCCCCGCAACGGCTCACGCCCGGAGTCACCGGAACCCACGAGCGTGCCGACCAACCAGACCCGCGCGAGGGCATGTTCCACCCCGTTGGCGCTGCCAAAGGCAAGGACAAGTAAACGGCGTCCACCCGCGGATATTCTCCGCTGATAGACCGCCGCTACTTGTTGTAGCCCCGACGGGATTTGAACCCGCGCTACCGCCTTGAGCGGGCAGCGGTCGATGCTCTCTACGACCTCTACCAGCACTTATGTATCGCTGACGATCTCCATGGCATCCCCAACGCCCCCGATTCGGGACTTCCCATGACACGACCGATCGTGTCCGGGCGTAGGGACAAGCCCACGACCTGAGGTGCGAAGGGTCCCACGACTGATTCGATGCAGGACCAATGGATACCCGACTGCCCCCCGCGACGGCCAGAACTAGAAGGACGCGCTCAAAGAATTGACACACAATGACCGTCGCGCAGCGTCCCTCACCCCAACGAAGCTGCGAGCGCGTCGCGCGCCGGTCTGGCCGAGCGAGCCAGGGCGTGGGCGTTCGAGCAGTTCGGCTCGTTTGAATGCGGTGGTGGTCGCCGGGGCCCGAGCGCTCGGGGTCGGCTGGCACACGGTGACGCGGACGGTCGTCATCGTCGGGGCGCCGTTCATCGACGCGACGGCTCGTCTGGGGCGCACGCGGGACTGTTCGCGAATGGATCGAGACTAACGAGGTCTACCTCCGGTCGTCTCCGCGCACGCTGGCCTGTTCTCCGCAAAGGTCGACGGTGTCGTGCTCGACGAGTCGTCTCCCCGCGCAGGCGGGCTGAACGTCACCGCGTTGCTCGACTCCTCCGTCGTCCCGCGCTCGCGGGGCTGTTCTCGGAGACCCTCAGTCGCTCGTTCAAAGGGCGAGTTGCGGACTTGCTGGTGTGAGCCCAATACGGGGGCGTTAGTGCGGTTGGAATCGACGAGACCGCGCGCCACCGGCGCCCACTCGACTCTGTTCGCCACCGGGAACGCCGACATGACACAAGGGCAGCTGGCCCGCCTGCTCGATGTCGTAGCCAGCCGCTCCGGCACGGTGCTCGCGGCGTGGCTCGACGAGCGCGACACCGACCGCAAGGCGCAGGTCACGACCGCGTCGCTGGGCCCGTTCCACGGCTACACCACCGCCCTGACCCGTATTACCGGAATCCGGCGCACCGCCCGCCATCGCGCCGACCGGCTCACCAACCGAGCCTGGCAACGATTCCGCCACGGACTCGACAACGGCGACCCAACGGCAAGATCACTGCGGCCTGGGCGGTCGCTCAGAACCCATAGCCTGCTACCGACACCGCGACCATGCCTCCGCCCAACAGGTGATCACCGCCGCCCGCGACTGCCCGGCGCCCGAGGTGGCCCGACTCGGCCGCACCTTGGCCGCCTGAAAGTCGGATTTCCTCGCCCACTTCGACCACCCCGACGTGTCCAACGGACCCACCGAATCCCTCAAGGTCAAGAACACCGAACGAATCGCCCGCGAATGCCGACGCATCGACAACTACAGGCTGCGAGTATCGCTCAACCACGGCCGAATCCGCGACGTTCACTTCGCACCACGGATCAGAACCCAACGGCGCTTCCTTAGATGATCTACGGTTATGATCATCCGCCGTGGCTGGTGTGACGAATGGGTCTGGTGCGGCAGGGAGTCGGTTGCCTGAGCGGGTGGTGATCGGGGTTCTGACCAGGGTGTTTCGGCCGGACTTGG
>DATLIA010000259.1:0-7953 GCA_035540215.1 Actinokineospora sp.
CCAAGTCCGGCCGAAACACCCTGGTCAGAACCCCGATCACCACCCGCTCAGGCAACCGACTCCCTGCCGCACCAGACCCATTCGTCACACCAGCCACGGCGGATGATCATAACCGTAGATCATCTAAGGAAGCGCCGTTGGACCAGGACCGGTCATACCGCGCGTCCCGGAAACCATCCGTGCCCAGCATCAGCAGCGGCCGGTCCGTGCCGTTCGCGGCGATCGGCAGGAGTTCGCCGGTCTGGCCGGGTTCGGCCTGGTAGTCCAGATATCCCTCCAGATTGACCGCCGCATCCACCCTCGGGTCCTCATACATCGCCTCCGCCGCAACAGATCCGCCGACCGAGTGCCCGAAGAGCCCGATCCGACGCACGTCCATCGCGCGGGCCAGGTTGGTCGGGAGCCGGTAGGAACCGCCGCCCGCCGCGATGGTCTCCAACTGATCGAGTACGAACCGGGTGTCGGCGAGCCGCGTTTCCAGGATGGTGCGCGCGATCGCCGGGTTGGCGCGCGGATCGCCTGGCAGGCCGATCATCCGCACTCGGCCGTCCGGGAACTCGACCTCCGTGGTCTCGCCAGGATGATCAACCGTGACGACAATGAATCCACGACTCGCCAGGTCCTCCGCCAAGCCGCTGTTGATCGTGCGCGGATCAGCCGTTCCCGGGCTATAGACCAAAATGGGCCGCGGGAAACCCTTCGCGGGTGCGTCTGTATGCGCGTGGGTCATGGTCGCCGCCCAGTTCACGCCTGCCTTCGGCAGTTCCGGGTGGGCGAAGTTGACATCGATCTGCCCGAACGCCCCCGCCGCCAAAGGCGTCATCTGTGGTGCGAGCGGATAACCGCGCACCATGCGGGCCGGGTAGAACACCGAGGCCATCAGCTCGCGGGCCTCGCCGTTCCACGGGTCCTTCCGTGCCGGGTCCACTAGGTGCAGCGTGGTGACGCCGACATGGTGCCTGCCAGTGGGCGATGGCAGTTCTATGGTCATCGAGTCGGCGTGTGCGGTGCCGGTAAGTACCAGCGCCAGGGCAGCCGAAAGTAAACCTATCCTTCGATACATATTTCTCCCCTTTATAGAATGAGCTATCCGGCCGAGACCCTGATTCGGATCAGGTAATCCCACAGGCCGTCGCCGAGGTCGTCTATCGGTTCGTCGCCCAATACGTCTTTGAGGACGCCGACGCCGTGTTCGCGGAAGAATCCGCTCATCGACTTCAGGACGTCCGGGTCGTCGCCCGCGAATTGCGTGGCGATGGTCGCCAGCCGCCCGCCGATGGCCTGAACCTCCGGGCTGTCGACCGGTGTGCCCGCCCGGAAGTGGGCGACGACGGCGGCCAGCACCTGCGGCCACTCGGCGTCGAGCCACTCGCGGCCGTCGGCGCCGAGGTCGTCGGCCCGGTCGTCGAGGAAGTCGCGTTGTTCCTTGGTGAGCTGGTCCTCGAAGATGCTCGTGCACCCGAGCAGGGACAGCAGGTCGCCGGAGTCGGCGTGCCGTGGGCCGTCGAGTTGGCGCAGCAGGTCCCTGGTCTGCCTGCGCAGCGACATGAGCCGCCAGACCCGGTCGTCGAGTTCGTCGAGGTGGTCGGCGAGGACCTTGCGCAGCGGGTTCGGGTCCGACGGGTCGACCAGGGTCGGGCTGATCTCGTCGAGCGGCATGCCGAGCTGACGCAGCAGCCGGACCTGGTAGAGCCTGCGGAGGTCCTGCTCGGTGTAGCGGCGGTGCCCGGAGTGGGTCCGCTCGCTGGGCCGCAGCAGGCCGAGCTCGTCGTAGTGGTGCAGCGTGCGCACCGTCAGGCCGGTGAGCTTGGCGAGCGCGCCGACACTCCATCGTCGCTGGTCAATGGCCTGGTCTCCGGTCACAGGATCGACTCTAGAACCTCACGCGACGTGAGATTCAAGCCTTTTGTCCCACGTCGCGACGCGCGGGGGTTCGAAGATCGGCTCAACCACGGCGCGGCGATGTCGTCGGAAGGTGACAAGGGTCGCTCACCCGCAGGTCGCGAACGTCACAGCGGTGACCAGCAGGTAGCGTCTATCCCCATGACCGCAAGTCCCACCGCCGCCCCCGGCAGGCCGTTCGGCCGGGTGCTCACCGCCATGGTCAGCCCGTTCGACGCCGAAGGGGCGGTCGATCTGGGCCGGGCCCAGGAGCTCGCCACGCACCTGGTCGACCTCGGCAACGACGGCCTCATCGTCAACGGCACCACCGGCGAGTCGCCGACGACCTCCGATCAGGAGAAGGCCGACCTGGTGCGTGCCGTCGTGGAGGCGGTCGGCGACCGGGCCACGGTGGTCGGCTCGGTGGGCACCTACGACACCGCCCACAGCGTGCACTTGGCCAAGGACGCCGAGAAGGCGGGCGCGCACGGGCTCCTCGTGGTCACCCCTTATTACTCCCGCCCCCCGCAGGCGGGCCTGCTCGCGCACTTCACCGCCGTCGCCGACGCGACCGGGCTGCCGGTGATGCTCTACGACATCCCGCCGCGTTCGGTGGTGCCGATCGAGGTCGACACGCTGCGCAGACTCGCCGAGCATCCGCGGATCAAGGCGGTCAAGGACGCCAAGGGCGACCTGCTCGCGGGCAGCCAGGTCATCGCCACCACCGACCTGGCCTACTACTCCGGTGACGACGCGCTGAATCTGCCGTGGCTGTCCATCGGCGGCGTCGGCTTCGTCAGCGTCATCGGGCACGTCGTCGCCGACCGGCTGCGGACCATGGTCGACGCCTACGAGTCCGGCGACGTCGCCGCCGCCCGGGAGGTCCACAATGGACTGCTGCCGGTGCTGCGCGCGTTCAGTCGGGTCGGCGGCGTGGTGTTCTCCAAGGCCGCGCTGCGGCTCGGCGGCATCGACGCGGGCGACCCGCGGCTGCCGCTGGTGACCGCGACCGCCGAGCAGATCGGCGACATCGCCGCGGACCTGGCCGAGGCCGGGCTGCCGCACACCGCCGACGGCCGGGGCACCGATCCGGCCACCGCGCGCGTGGCGCACACCGACGCCAACGCCGCGTACGTCAACCTCACGACACACACCAGCGCCGGGACGGTCCATCAGTGAGCAGCGAGATGTCCGGCAAGCGGCCAGCCAACAAGCCCGGCCCGCTGCCGGAGGGCGGCCTGCGGATCGTCGCGCTGGGCGGCATCGGCGAGATCGGCCGCAACATGACCGTCTTCGAGTTCGGCGGCAAGCTGCTGATCGTCGACTGCGGCGTGCTGTTCCCCGAGGACCAGCAGCCCGGCGTCGACCTGATCCTGCCGGACTTCCGCGCGATCGAGGACCGCCTCGGCGACATCGACGCCCTGGTGCTGACGCACGGCCACGAGGACCACATCGGCGCCGTGCCGTTCCTGCTGCGCCTGCGGCCGGACCTGCCCGTCGTCGGCTCCCGGTTCACCCTCGCGCTGGTCGCGGCCAAGTGCAAGGAACACCGGCTCACCCCGAATCTGCACGAGGTCAAGGAGAACGAGCGCCGCGCGTGGGGCACGTTCGACTGCGAGTTCTTCGCCGTCAACCACTCCATCCCCGACGCGCTCGCCGTTGCCATCCGCACCCCGGCCGGCCTGGTGCTGCACACCGGCGACATCAAGCTCGACCAGCTGCCGCTCGACGGCAGGCTCACCGACCTGGCCGGCTTCTCCCGCCTCGGCGACGAGGGCGTCGACCTGTTCCTGGTCGACTCGACCAACGCCGAGGTCCCCGGCTTCGTCATCTCCGAGCGCGAGATCGGCCCCGTTCTCGACAGCGTGATCACCCGGGCCACCCAGCGGGTCATCGTGGCCTGCTTCGCCAGTCACGTGCACCGGGTCCAGCAGGTGCTCGACGTGGCCGTCGCGCACGGCCGCAAGGTCGCGCTGGCGGGCCGCTCGATGGTGCGCAACATGGGCATCGCCGCCGACCTTGGCTTGCTGACCGTGCCGCCCGGCCTGTTCGTCGGCATGGACGAGGCCATGTCCATGCCGGAGGACCAGGTCCTGTTCGTCTCCACCGGCTCCCAGGGCGAGCCGCTCTCGGCCCTGTCGCGGATGGCGCGCGGCGAGCACCGGCAGATCTCCATCCGCCCCGGCGACACCGTCATCCTGGCCAGCTCCATGATCCCGGGCAACGAGACCGCCGTGTTCGGCGTGGTCAACGGCCTGGTCCGGCTCGGCGCGCACGTCGTGCACCAGGGCAACGCGAAGGTGCACGTGTCCGGCCACGCCCCCGCCGGTGAGCTGCTGTTCCTCTACAACGCGGTGCGGCCGAGCAACGTCATGCCCGTGCACGGCGAATGGCGCCACCTGCGGGCCAACGCCGCGCTCGCGGTGCAGACCGGTGTGCCCGCCGACCACGTGGTCATCGCCGAGGACGGCGTCGTGGTCGACATGGTCGACGGCCGAGCGAAGATCAGCGGCCGGGTCGACGTCGGCCACGTCTATGTCGACGGCCTGTCCGTCGGCGACGTCGGCGAGTCCACCCTGTCCGACCGGCTCGTCCTGGGTGAGGGCGGCTTCATCTCCATCACCGTCGTGGTCGAGTCGGCCACCGGTCGCGCGGTGTCGGCGCCGACGGTCTCGGGCCGCGGGTTCTCCGACGACCCGAAGGCGCTCGACGAGGTCGTCTCGCTGGTCGAGATGGAGCTGTCGCACACCGAGTCCGAGGGCATCACCGACACCCACCGCATCGCCCAGTCCGTGCGGCGGGTCGTCGGACGCTGGGTCGCCGACACCTACCGCCGTCGGCCGATGATCGTGCCGACCGTCATCCCGGTCTAGGGGGAACAGTGCCGCTGATCTCCGTCTCGATGTACCCCGGGCGCACGCCCGAGCAGAAGGCCGCGCTGGTGGCCAAGCTGACCGACGCCTTCGTGGAGACCTGCGGCGGCAACCGCGAAGGCGTCTGGGTCGTGGTCAACGAGGTCCCAGCCGAGAACTGGGGCGTCGGCGGCGAACTGCGGGGCTGAGGCTCACAGCGGGATACGCAGCACCGTCCCGCCACCAGCGCAGACACCGCAGTTCGACACGTAGGCCGCGCCGTTCCGGAAGGTCAGGCCGCCGGGCATGATCAGTCCGTCGCTCATCACGGTGGTCTTGGTGCCGTCGCGGTTGACGCGGATCAGCGCGCCGGTCGGGTCGCCGGAGAGCAGGCCGTTCGCGGCGATCTCCAGGACATACAGCTTCCCGCCGGAGAAGCCCACGTCGATGATGTTGGTGAACCCGCTCGCCACGACCTTCGCCGAGTGCGCTGTCACCCGCCAGACGCGCGCGGCGCCGGGCTGGAACGGGAACCCGGTCAGCTCGCCGACGTAGTAGGCGCCGTCAGGTCCTTTGGCCACCGAGGTCGGCACCGCCTGCATCGGCAGCTGGGCGCCTGGTGGCAGACCGAGGAACGGCGGGGCGTCGACCATGCGGTCGGCGAAAGTGGCGAGCGTCGAGATCGAGCCGTTGGCGCCTACGGTGACAACGGCGTTGCCGCCCGCGTCGGCGACGACCGTCCTGGACGGTTCGGCGACGAGAGCGTTCGGGTTGCTGTCGGGCAAGCCGCCGTCGGGGTTGGCGGTCGCCTCGTAGCCCGCGATGTCGGCGACCTGGCGCCAGCCGTGTGCCTGCTGCCGGAGCAGCCAGCCGTGCGCGTTCTGGCCCGCCGCGGGCAGTCCGGCCCGTTCCGCGGGGTCGGCGCCGAGTCCGACGGTGAACAGCAGCGTGCCGCCGCGGAAGTCGACGTCGGAGGGGCCGATGGCCTGCGAGCCGTCGGCCGCGGCGATCGACGGCAGGCCGGTGATGACCCGGTCCGGGGCACCGTTCCGGATCGCGGCGATGGCGCCGGACGTGCCGAAGCAGACGTCCCCGCCTTCCGGGCCCGGGAAGCACGGCCCCGCGCCGCCGGTCCCGGACTCGGCGACGTAGAGCGTGCCGTGGTTGTCGAAGGCCAGACCGCGCGGGTTGTTCAGGCCGGTAGCCACCGTCGTGACGGCTTCGGCTTGCGCGGCCACGGGGGTGAGGACTGGGGCGACCAGCGCAGCAGCGAGCACCGCGACCGATCGGGTTCGGGACGTGGCCATGGCGAACTCCTTTCGGGCAGGGGTGACCCGGCCAGTCTTGCCCGGGTCACCCTGTCCGCGGCTAGGGCCGAAGGCCCGCCGAAAGGCCCTACCGTCGCGCCGCCCGTGCCAAGACGACGGCGATGGCGGCGGTCGCCAGTTGCCGGAGCAGGAGGTTTCGCTCCCGCCTGCGCTGTCGGTTCGTCAGGTGCACGCTCATTCCTAAGGTGTCGTCGGACGCGCGTCGGATGTGACGGCGCCTACCTGTTTGCCTGGCAGGGCGTCGAAGCGTTCCCCGTTCTCGTCCAGGATCAGCAGGGTTCCGGTGGGGATGTCGAAGAAGAGGCCGACCAGGCGGACCCGGCCGGTGGTCTCGGCGGCGGCCACGTCCGGCATGCGGCGCAGCGACTCCAGCTGCACCGAGACGTTGACCATCGCGAGCTGGTCGACCTCGGACCAGCCCGCCTCCGCTGCCTGCACGCCCAGGGGATGGCCGTCGCGCCAGGCTTGGAGGCTGGGGGTGGCCCAGCGCAGCCAGCGGCCGATCGGGTCGTTGCCGCGGCCGGACAGCAGTGCCGTCATGGCGCCGCAGCGGGAGTGCCCGCAGATGATCATCGTGGGCACGTGCAGGTGGTCAAGGGCGTAGAGCACGCCCGCGCGCATCGACAGGTCGCCTGGCACGAGGTTGCCGACGTTGCGCAGGGTGAACAGGTCACCGGGGCCGGAGGTGGTGATCACGTTCGGCACGATCCGGGAGTCCGCGCAGGTCAGGAACATCGAGTGCGGCTCCTGGGCGGCGGCGAGCCTGCGCAGGTGCGGGCGCAGCATCGGGGCGCCGCGGCGGTGGTACTCGCGGGCGCCGTCGACCAGCGGGCGCAGCACATGGTCGCGGCCCTGGCGGCCGATCGGCGGGCCGGTGGTCGGGCGGGACTGGTCGCCCTGCCAATCGGACCACGGCGAGAACCACCGCGGCGCCGGAACCGTCCGCTTGCGCCGCGCGGTGGGGCTGGGGCCGCCGATCTCGTCGACGACGACCGTGCCGCCGGTCGCCTCATGTTGGCGCTGCCAGGCGGAGAGGTGTTCGTAGGCGGCGTGGTCGAGGTCGTCCACGACCAGCTCCAGGTGCACCGCGCTGCCGTCGGGAACCTGGGCGAGCACCCGGGACAGCCGGGGCAGCGACAGGAAGCAGAGCGTCCCTTCGACGATGACGGCGCAGCTGGTGTCGTCCGGCCCGCGCTCGACCCGGACCCTGGCCCACACGATCCGGCGCAGCGTGGCGAGCAGGGCGACGGCGAAGCCCAGCAGCACGCCTTCGAGCAGGTTGAGCAGCACGACCCCGGCGATCGTCACCAGGTAGACGGTGAGCTCGCCGTGGCGGCGCGCGGTGCGGATGTCGGCGAGTTTCACCAGCTTGACGCCGATGACCACGAGCAGCCCGGCCAGCGCCGCGAGCGGGATCCGCTCGACGATATCGACCAGCAGGACAGTGAACAGCAGCACCCAGACGCCGTGCAGCATCCCCGACGCGCGGGTGCGCGCGCCCGCGCGGACGTTCGTCGCGCTGCGCACGATGACGCCGGTGATCGGGAGGCCGCCGAGGAGCCCGCTGACGATGTTGGCGCTGCCCTGGCCGACGAGTTCGCGGTTGAGGTCGCTGCGGTGGCCGTCGCGGAGTTTGTCCACGGCGACCGCGGAGAGCAGGCTCTCGACGCTGGCGATGATCGTCATGGTGAGCACGCCGAGCGCGAAGGCGAACCACTCGCCGTCGGGCAGCGCGGGCAGGGCGATGGCCGACAGCGGCGCGTCGGGCAGCGACACCCTGGCCACGTCGACGCTCGCGGTGACCACGGTGGCCAGCACGATCGCGACCAGCGGCCCGGGGACGACTCGGACGCGGGCGGGCAGCCGGGGCCAGACCAGCAGCAGGGCGACCA
>DATLIA010000260.1:0-7595 GCA_035540215.1 Actinokineospora sp.
GGTCGGAACTGCGCGACCGGACGACGGCGGCCCGGGACGGGCACTCGACGGCGCTGGCCGCCGGGAACTGGGAGGTGCTGGCGGCGCTGCTGCACGCCGAGCAGGACCCGGCCGGCCTGACCGACGCGGAGTACTTGGCGCTGCTGGGCGCCGACGGCACCGATCTCGAGAACCTGTGCGCCCTGGCCGACGCCGTCCGAGCCGACGTCAACGGCGACGTCGTCTCCTACGTCGTGAACCGGAACATCAACTTCACCAACGTCTGCTACACCGGCTGCCGGTTCTGCGCGTTCGCCCAGCGGCGCACCGACGCCGACGCGTACACGCTGTCACTCGACCAGGTCGGGCAGCGCGCCGAGCAGGCGTGGTCGGTGGGCGCCACCGAGGTCTGCATGCAGGGCGGCATCCACCCCGACCTGCCCGGCACCGCGTACTTCGACATCGCCGCCGAGGTCAAACGACGCGCCCCAGGTATGCACGTGCACGCGTTCTCGCCGATGGAGGTCGTCAACGGCGCCAGCCGCACCGACCTGTCCATCCGCGACTGGCTGGCCGCCGCGCGCGAGGCGGGCGTGGACTCGCTGCCCGGCACCGCGGCGGAGATCCTCGACGACGAGGTCCGCTGGGTGCTGACCAAGGGCAAACTGCCCACCGCGACGTGGATCGAGGTCGTCACCACCGCCCACGAACTGGGCATCCCGACGACGTCGACGATGATGTACGGCCACGTCGACACCCCCGCGCACTGGGTCGCCCACCTCAAGCTGATCGGCGAGGTCCAGCAGCGCACCGGTGGGTTCACCGAGTTCGTCCTGCTGCCCTTCGTGCACACGAACGCGCCGCTGTACCTGGCGGGCATCGCCCGGCCCGGCCCGACCCGCCTGGAGAACCGGGCGGTGCACGCGCTGGCCAGGATCCTGCTGCACGGCCGGATCAAGAACATCCAGACCAGCTGGGTCAAACTCGGCGACGAAGGCGTCGTGGAGGTGCTGCGCGGCGGGGTCAACGACCTCGGCGGCACCCTGATGGAGGAGACCATCAGCCGGATGGCGGGCAGCGACAACGGCAGCTACAAGACGATCGCGGGCCTGGAGGCACTGGCGGCGGCCGCGGGCCGACCAGCGCGGCAGCGCACGACGACCTACGGCCAGGTGCCCGTCGAGCGGCTGGAGACGGCCCGATCGCACGACGGCGTGTGGACCCCCCGACTGCTCCCGCTCGCCGGGACATAGGCCCCGGAGATCGAGGCGTGCGTCACAAACACCCGCGTTGCGCGTTTGGTTCGAGCGAGCGGGCGCGCCGATCATTGAATACGGTCTCACAAGGCGATACGTTGCACCGCCGCCCATGATCGGATTGCGGTGCGAACGCGGAGGTTGGCAGTGGACCGTTACGAGAGACTAAGCGCGTTGCTCGACCTGCTCGGACAGAGCGGCAAAGTCGATGTCGAGGACCTGGCACGGGATCTGGCCGTCTCCGCCGCCACGATCCGCCGCGACCTCGACCACCTGGCCGAGCAGCAGCTGCTGACGCGCACCCGCGGCGGCGCGGTCGCCAACAACGTCGCCTACGACCTGCCGCTGCGCTACAAGACCGCGCGGCACGCCTCCGAGAAGGAGCGCATCGGCAAGGCGGCGGCCGCCATGGTCGCCCGCGGCGCCGTCGTCGGCCTCAACGGCGGCACGACGACCACCGAGATCGGCCGCGCGCTGGCGACCCGCCCCGACTTCGCCCAGTCCGACGAGCCTGGCGTCACCGTGGTCACCAACGCGCTGAACATCGCCAACGAGCTCGCCGTCCGCCCGCACGTGAAGATCGTGGTCACCGGGGGAGTGGCGCGCCCGCAGTCCTTCGAGCTGAGCGGCCCGCTGGCCACCCACATCCTCGGCGAGGTCACCCTCGACATCGTCTTCCTCGGCGTGGACGCCGTGGACCCGGTTCGCGGCGCCTACGCCCACCACGAGGGTGAGGCCAGCATCAACCGGTTGATGACCGAGCGCGCCCGTCAGATCGTGTGCGTCGCGGACGGCTCGAAGCTCGGCAAGCACGCCTTCGCCCAGATCTGCCCGACCCAGACGCTGCACCTACTGATCACCGACGAGACCGCCGACCCTGCAGTGGTCGCCGCGTTCGAGGCCGAGGGTGTCGAGGTCCAGATCGTCTAGAGCTCTAGCGACCGCCGAGCATCGAGATGACCAGCTCGGCGTACCGGCTGCCCAGTTCGAGCGGCTTCGGAGTGGCTCCGGTCGTGTACCACCGCGCGATATCGACGCACAGCGACAGCACCGCCCGAGCCGCCGTCCGCGCGTCGCAGTCGAACTGGCCGCTCGCGACGCCTTCGGCGATAAGCGCCCGGACGACTCGTTCGGTCCGCAGCCGCAGATCGGCGACCGTGGCGTAGTCGGCGCTGGGCAGCGCGTTGATCTCGTACTGCACGATCCGCGCGATCTGGTGCCGGGTGGCGTGCCAGGCGGCCATCTCGGTCACCAGGACCCGCATCCGCGCGGGCGGGTCACCCGGCCCGGCCGCCGCCGACTCGACCAGGGCCAGGGCCTGCTCGTGCCCGTTGCGGCTGATCGCGGCCAGCACCGCGGCCTTCGACGGGAAGTGGACATACAGCGCGGCCGGGCTCATCCCGGCCGCGGTCGCGATGTCCCGGGTCGTCGTCGCGTGGTAGCCGCGCTCGCTGAACGAGTCGACCGCGGCGGCCATGAGCCTGCGGGCCGCCGCGGCGGTCACCGCCGGGAACTGGTCGGCGACGATGTCGTTCACGCGATCACCCTACGTGTGGCCTGCGCGGTGGCGTTCATCCCGGGAGGTTCACCAGCGGCGCGAGTGCGGCCCGGTGCCTGCCCGGGGTGCCCAGCGCGAGCTCGTCGGCCTTGGCCCGCTTGAGGAACAGGTGCGTCGGGTGCTCCCACGTCATCCCGATCCCACCGTGCAGCTGGACCGCTTCCTCCGCGGCCTTCACCGCCACCGTCGAGCACAGCGACTGGGCGACCGCGACGGCGACCGCCACGTCCTGGCCGGTGGTGAGCGCGTCAGCGGCGTTCAGCGCGGTGGCGCGGGCCAGCGCGATCGACTGCCACAGGTCGGCGAGGCGGTGCTTGAGCGCCTGGAAGCCGCCGACCTGGCGGCCGAACTGGTAGCGCTGCTTGAGGTAGGCGACCGTCGTGGCCAGGCACCAGTCGGCGATCCCGACCTGCTCGGCGGCCAGCATCGCGGCACCCGCGCGTAGCGCACTG
Organism: Actinokineospora sp.; assembly: GCA_035540215.1. GTDB lineage: Bacteria > Actinomycetota > Actinomycetes > Mycobacteriales > Pseudonocardiaceae > Actinokineospora. Next base: position 3,246 of record DATLIA010000260.1, read on the forward strand.
TCCACAGCGGACCGCGCGTCGCCGGACAGCCGGGTGCCGGTGCCGTCGAACGTCACGTCGGCCACCGGCCGGGTCAGGTCCAGCGACACGACCGGCGCGACCTCGGCGGCGTCGACCAGGTACAGGGCGCCGTCGGCGGGAACCAGGAACTGGTCGGCGATCCCCGCGTCGGCGACCGAGCGCACGGTCCCGGCGAGCGGGCCGTCGATCGCGACGGTGAAGGCGGACAGGGGAACGGCGAGGACGATCACGGACTCGCCGGACGCGATCCGGCCCAGCGCGGCCCGCGCGTTGTCGTCATCGAGTTCGAGCAGCGCGGCGGTGGCGAGAACCGCGCTGCTGAGGAATGGCGCGGGCGTCACCGAACGGCCGAGCTCCTCGGCGACCACGGCGGCCTCACGCCAGCCCGCGCCTTGGCCACCGAGGTCTTCGGGGATCGGCAGCGAGGTCGCGCCGAGGTCGGCGAGCGTCTTCCACAGATCGCGGTCATACGGATCGCCCTCGACGCGGCTCAGCACTGTGGCCGGGTCCGACTTGTCGGCCAACAACTCCCGCACACCCGCACGCAGTGATTCCTCGACGTCGGTGGAAAGCAGATTCGGGTCGAGGTCCATGTTCCGGAAGGTGGACGGCGTCACTGTTTCTCCCACTGTGTCATTGGGTTCACTCGCAAGCTCGCTCACCGCGGGAGGTCCTTCCACGCGACGTCCTTGTCGACCCGGGGCTCAGACGGCAGGCCGAGTACGCGCTCGGCGATGATGTTGCGCAGGATCTCCGAGGTGCCGCCCTCGATGGAGTTCCCCTTGGCGCGCAGGTAGCGGTAACCCGCGTCGCGGCCGGTGAAATCGACCATGTCGGGCCGCCGCAGCGTCCAGTCGTCGTATCGCAGGCCGTCGTCGGAGATCTCCACCTCCAGACCGGACAGCTCCTGCGCGAGCCGCGCGAACGCCAGCTTCATCGCAGAGCCTTCCGGGCCGGGGGAGCCGTGGGCGAGCTGCTGCCGCAGCCGGATACCCGCCAGCCGCAGCGCCTCGGACTCCACCCACAGCTTGAGCAGCCGGTCATGCGACTCGGGGGTGCGGCGGTCCGGGTTGGCCCGCCAGGTGTCGGCGACCGCGCCGACCATGCCGCCCTCACGCGGCATCGGCCTGCCGCCGATCGCCACGCGCTCGTTCATCAGGGTCGTCTGCGCGACCCGCCAGCCGTCGCCGACGTCACCGAGCCGGTGCTCGTCCGGGATGCGCACGTCGGTCAGGAAGACCTCGTTGAACTCGGCCTCACCGGTGATCTGCCGCAGCGGCCGCACCTCGACACCCGGGTCGGTCATGTCGCAGACGAAGTACGTCATGCCGGAGTGCTTCGGGACGTCCGGGTCGGTGCGGGTGACAAGGATCGCCCAGCGCGCCGTGTGGGCGCTCGACGTCCACACCTTCTGGCCGGTGACCACCCAGCCATCGCCGTCCCGGCGCGCGCGGGTGCCCAGCGCGGCCAGGTCGGAACCCGCGCCGGGCTCGCTGAACAGCTGGCACCAGACCTCCTCGCCGGTCCACAGCGGACGAAGGAGGCGCTTCTTCAGTTCGTCGGACCCGAACGCGAGGATCGTCGGCGCGGCCATACCCAGGCCGATGCCGATACGCCGGGGGTCGTTGTCCGGCGCGCCCGCGGCCGCCAGGAGCGCGTCGACGGTCTGCTGATCGGTGCGCGGAGCACCGAGCCCGCCGAGGCCCTCGGGGAAGTGGACCCACGCCAGGCCCGCGTCGAAGCGGGCGCGCAGGAAGTCCAGTCGGTCGGTGGTCGCCGGATCGTGGTCGGCCAGCAGGGCGGCGACCCGGTCGGGGATGTCGGTCACGCGGACTCCTTCGCTGGGACGAGCAGGACGACCGCCTCGGCCACGCAGCCGGGCTTCGCCTCGCCCTCGATCTCGACGGTGTAGGCGATCACCGCGTGCACACCGAGCGCCACGGGCGCGACGGAGACGATCTCGGCGCCGAGCCGCACCCGGGCACCGACGCGCACGGCGCTCGGGAAACGCACCTTGTTGAGCCCGTAGTTGACGCCCATGGCGAACCCGCGGAACTCGTAGACCCCACGGCCCAGCATGGGCAGCAGCGACAGCGTCAGGTAGCCGTGGGCGACCGTGCCGCCGAACGGGCCCGCCGCGGCGCGCTCGGTGTCGAGGTGGATCCACTGATGGTCGCCGGTGGCGTCAGCGAAGAGCTGGACCCGCTCCTGGGTGATCTCGAACCAGTCGCTGAAGCCGAGGTGCTTGCCGATGGCGGCGGTCAGCGAGTCGATGCCGTCGAAGGTCCGCATGTCAGTCCTTCGGCCCGCCCGCGACGTAGATCACCTGGCCGGAGACGAACCCGGCCTCCTCGCTGACCAGGAACGACGCCGTAGCGGCGATGTCGTCCGGCTTCCCGATCCGGCCGACCGGGATCATCGCGGCGGCACCGGTCTTGAAGTCCTCGAACGACACACCCATCCGGGCGGCGGTCGCGGCGGTCATCTCGGTCTCGATGAACCCGGGCGCGATCGCGTTGGCGGTGACGCCGAACTTGCCCAGTTCGATCGCCAGCGTCTTGGTGAAGCCCTGCAGCCCCGCCTTGGCTGTGGCGTAGTTGGCCTGGCCGCGGTTGCCGAGCGCGGAGGTGCTGGAGAGGTTGACGATGCGGCCGTAGCGCTGCTCGGTCTGGTGGCGCTGCACGGCGCGGGTCATCAGGAACGACCCACGCAGGTGGACGTTCATGACCGCGTCCCAGTCGTCCTCGGTCATCTTGAAGATCAGGTTGTCCCGCAGGATGCCCGCGTTGTTGACCAGCACTGTGGGCGCGCCCAGCGTCTCGGCGACCTTGGCGACCGCGGCCTCGACCTGGTCGGCCTTGCTCACGTCGGCGCCCACGGCGAGCGCGGTGCCGCCGTCGGCCTCGATGGCGGCGACCGTGTCCGCGCAACTGGCCTCATCGAGGTCCACGACGGCGACCTTGAACCCGTCACGGGCGAGTCGCTTGGCCACGGCGGCGCCGATGCCGCGGGCGGCGCCGGTGACGATGGCGGTGCGGGGCTGGGACACGAGTCCTCCGGTCTCTCAGTGGCTAAGCAAGCGCTTAGTAAGCTACCGGCGGGAGGTCGGCGTGTCTAGAACTCGAAGCCGCCCGGCTTGCCGTTCCGATCGGCGATCAGCCCCGCGAGCGTCGCGACGGCGATCTCGGCCGGAGTGCGCGAGCCGATGTTCAACCCGATCGGGCGATGCACGGACTCGATCGCCGCGTCATCCACCCCCAGCCCGCGCAACGCGGCGATATGCGGCGCGGCGTGGCGCGGGTTGCCCATGACGCCGACCCAGCGGGGGCGGGCCTTCAGTACGTCGCGCAGGACCGGACCGAGTTCGGCGCGGTGGTGGTCGGTGACCACGACGTCGGCGTGGCCACCGAGGTCGGGAACGTGGGTGACAACCTTCGCCCCGGGCTGGCCGACGCGCGCGCGTTCGGGTTCGAGCAGGACGGTCTGGTAGCCGAGGTCGGCGCCGTAACGGAGCAGGAACTCGGCGACCGGGGTGGCGAACACCGCGACCAGGACGCGCGTCCCAGCCTCGGCGCTGACGACGCCGTGCGCGACGTCGCAGGAATCGGGAGTGGCCATGTCCGCAGTCTCCACCTTGCTGTGCGTGCGCGCGGAAGTACGAATGTCATTCGGCCATTTGGCGCTGTGGCACAATGTCATCAGTCAACAGTGGGGTATACATGGATGAGATTGACCGGGCGCTGATCGCTCGGCTGCAACAGGACGCGACCACACCTTACGCGGCACTGGGCCAGGAAGTAGGCCTGTCCGGCGCCGCGGCCCACGAGCGTGTCCGCAAACTCCGCGAACGCGGCGTCATCCGCCGCACGACCGTGGACGTCGACCCGGTAGCCGTCGGCAAGGGCGTCCTGGCCTTCGTGATGATCGAGGCCGCCGCCTGGATGGGCGACTCCGAGACCGGCTCCGCCCTCGAGGCGCTGCCCTGGGTCGAGGAAGCCCACATCATCGCGGGCGGCGCGTCACTCATGGCCAAGGTCCGCGCTTCGTCGACGGTCGAGTTGCAGCGCGCCCTCAAGGACATCTTCGCCATCAAGGGCGTCACCGGCACCCAGACGATCGTGGTCCTGGAGACCTTTTTCGAACGCCCCGTCGATGTCTGATCTCGCGTACACCGGCGTGACCCTCGACCGCGCGGGCGGCAAACGTCCGGACGAGGCCTGGCTGGCCACCCTGCTCACCCGCGCCGACGCCAGAGTCATCCCATACTGGCGCGACCAGGTCCTCGTCCGCGACGGCCGTCCCCTGTGGACAGATTCTGAAGTTGTCCAC
>DATLIA010000261.1:0-21307 GCA_035540215.1 Actinokineospora sp.
GAATGTCAACGGTCGGATACGCGCCGGTGTCGGGGGCGCGTCCGCCGATGATCAGCGGTGACGCGGGCGGGCGGGGTGCGGCGGCGGGCGGCTTCGGGGCGGTCGCGCGGCGGACTGTCCGTGTTATCCGCCTTTGGTCCGAACGCCCTATTTGATGTCCGCGTGAATTCTCGCCGGGCTTGGAATTGAAATCCGAAAATCAGGGCCATCCCGCCGCGCCTCGGGGGCAGGCGCCGTCCGGGTGGCAATTCTTTCCCGGTCCGGCACGCGTCGGTAGAAGTGCGGTCGAGGGGCGGTCTAGATGATCTTCGTGGTCCGGTCCCCGCTGGGCGCTTTCGGGTGATTTGACCGGTTCTGTCGGATCCTCGCCACCGAGCACGGGGCCAAACGCCGTCATACGCCGAAAATATTGGGCCTGATGATGGTCGACAGCGGGACCAAGATCGGTTTGGATCTTGCGCTACCGGTGGCGGCGACACCGCGCCGCACCCCGAGCTTGATCCGCGGTCCAGATTCAGCCTAACGGGTTATCAGCTCGGCACGATGAATATCAAGAACATCGGCACTTTCGTCAGGAGCGAAATGAATCAGCAGGCGGCCATCAATGGGCACCCCCAGGCACACGCCCGACAACTCACGACGAGCAGGCCGCCAAACCATGAGGTCGTCGTCGTCGGCAAGGTCCACGCCGCAGTGACCGTGGTGCTCGTGGACACCCAACCCGCCATCCGGCACGGCGTCCGGTCGCTGCTCGCCCGCGCGGGTGGGGTCGCGGTCGTCGGCGAGGCGACCACCCCGGCCGACGCGGTCGCCGAAGCCGCGAAGCACCAGCCGAACGTGCTGGTCATCGACCTGCGCACCGGCGAACCCGGGGATATCCAAGTGATAAGACAGATATTACAAGTGGCGCCGGAGACCGGGGTGATGGTCTTCAGCGCGATCGAGGACGACAAGGCCGTCGCCGCGGCCATCCAGGCAGGCGCGCGCGGCTACCTCACCAAGAGCGCCGGTCCGGATGAGATCGTCCGCGGCATCCAGGCGGTGGCGGCGGGCGAGGTGATCGTCGGGCGGACGATCGCGGGCCGCTTCATCGCATCGATGCGCGACTCGGCCACTCAGGACAACTACCCGTTCCCGCAGCTGACGAGTCGCGAGCGGGACGTGCTCGAACTCATCGCGGCAGGCAAGTCCAATCTCGTGATCGCCCGCGAACTCGCGTTCGCGCCGAAGACGATCAGCAACCGCGTGAGCGTCATCTTCAGCAAGCTCGGCGTCGCCGACCGCTCCGAGGCGATCGTCCTGGCCCGCGACGCGGGCCTCGGGCACGGCTGAGTTCCCAGGCAGAAGGGAATCGTTCCCCTACCGATGGGGAAGTCGGTGAACCTAGCCTCGCGAACATCGCCAAGCGCAGCAGCCCGATCGGAGTGGGAACGTGACTGATCAAGGCCCAGCCGTCGTGGACATCCGCAGACAGGAACCCGAGAACCTCATGCGGGCCTACGGTCTTGATCTCAAGCTGTTGCAGCCATGGGAGGGACTGAACGCGCCGTTCCGCGGCGCGTGGTGTGTGCTGCGGCCCGGCGACGTGTCGCTGCCGCACGCCCACACCGAACACGAGCTGTTCATCGCCATGGCGGGACGGGCCGATGTGGTCACCGACGGCGTGCGGCACCAGTTCGCCGCCGGGGACATCGTGTTCATGAAGGCGGGCATGGAGCACTTCGTGGCCAACGACCACGACGAGGACTTCTCCTACTACGCCATCTGGTGGGACAGGACGATGGCCGACGAGTTCATCGGCCTGGAGCCGGAGTCCGCCCCGGTCGAGTCGGTCTGAGCGGGCTGACATGATCGACTACAACGGACGAAGATTCCGCAAGGCCGATGGCGACACCGGGACGATCGCGGTCTACCACCAGGACGGCGACGCGGTGTGGGGCGAGATCGCGGGCGGCGAGGTGCGCCACGGCGCCATCGCAGGCACCCGCCAGCCCGACGGGACCCTCCACTTGGGATACACGGTGGTGCTCGCCGACGGCGACGAGGTCGTCTGCGGGCACACCGTGAACACCCCTGAGGTGGACGAGAGCGGCGCGATCCGGCTGCACGAGCAGTGGGAGCGGCACGTCCCGCAGGCGGCCACCGGCACCTCCTATCTCGAAGAGGTGCGCTGACCGGTGAACGGCCCATCCGAAGCGGACTGGCGGCGGTTGGAGAACGCGGTGAGCGGCCGGGTCCTGCGACCGACCGCACCCGGGTTCCACACGTCCAGCGCCCCGTTCAACAGGCGTTTCACCGCGACCGTCCCCACGGGCATCGTGTCGGTGGCCGATGTCGCCGACGTGCGGCGCGCGGTCGAGTGGGCGCGGGGGACCGGCGTCGGGATCGTCGTGCGCGGCGGTGGCCACAGCTACGCGGGCTACTCGGTCGGCACTGGACTCGTCATCGACATGAGCGCGCTGAACATGGTGTCGGCCAACGGATCCACCGGGTTGGTCACCGCCGCGGGTGGCGCCCGAATGGCCCAGCTGTACGCGGCGATCGAACCACATGAGATGGCGTTCGCGCTCGGCAACGGTGCCTCGGTCGGCATCGGCGGCCTGGCCCTCGGCGGCGGTTCGGCCGCCGTGTCGCGCAAGTTCGGGCTCACCGCCGACGCGATGGTCCGAACCGAACTCGTGACCGCGGACGGTCAGCTGTTGACTTGCGACGCCACGGAGAACGCCGACTTGTTCTGGGCCTGTCGTGGCGGTGGCGGCGGCAACTTCGGCATCAACGTGTCCTTCACCTTCCAGGCCCGGCCGGTCTCGGACGTGTCGACGTGTCTGCTGCTTTGGGATCGGGCGGACGCCCCGAAGGTCCTTTCGGTGCTGCAGGAGGTCGCGCGGACGGCGCCGGACGAGTTCTCGGTCCGGCTCGGCGTCAGCACGACCGGCGGGTCGACGACGGTCGTGTCGGCGGTCGGTCTGCACCTCGGACCGGCCAGTGAGCTGCGTCAGCTGCTCGACCCGGTGCTGGCCGTCGCCCGACCGCTGCGCGAGGACATCGCCGACCGGACTTACTGGGAGGCAAAGGACTACCTGCTGCACGAGACCTCGGCCGGGGCGTTCGCGGTCCGGACGAACTTCGCCACCGAGCCGCTGCCGGACGACGCGGTCGCGACGATGCTCTCGTGGATCGATCGGTGGCCGGGCAGCGCCAACCCCGACGGCGGCGGCTTCGCCATGTTCGCCTGGGGCGGCGAGATCAACCGGGTGGCGCCGACCGACACCGCGTTCGTCCACCGCGAGGCACGGTGGCTGCTGTCGTTCGACACGTCATGGGCCGACCATGACGAGCCCGCCGTGGTCGAGGCGAATCTCCGCTGGCTGAACGGTTTGCGGGAAGCGCTGGCGCCTTACGTATGCGAAGGCGCTTACCAGAACTTCATCGACCCCGACCTGCCGGACTGGCGTTCGGCCTACTACGGGGTGAACTACCAGCGCTTGGTCGAGATCAAGCAGCGGGTAGACCCGGAGCGGGTCTTCACCTTCGCGCAGGGCATCGGGTCCTAGTGGCACGACATGGAAGGTTGATGGGGTCTCGACCGGCCCACGACACCGCTGACTGCGTTGCAGGAACAGCCACGTACAACCAGTACGCGACTGTCCCTGCGCCTTGTCAGCGGCGCCGTGGACCGGCCGATACCCCACCAACGTTCCATGTCGCACCACTAGATCGTTCTCACGCCGCGTGATCCGCGGGGTGGGCTGTGTTGTCCGGGTCATATCCGACGATCGGGGTGGGTTGCGTGGCTGATCGAGAAGTTGGTGTGCTGGCGATCGGGGCCGGTCCGGCGAACTTGGCGCTCGCGGTGGCGATCGAGGAGTCAGGTTCGGCCGAGTTGTCGGGGGACACTCTGCTGTTGGAGCAGAGTCCGGACATCAAGTGGCAGCGGAACCTGCTGATGCCGTGGGCGCGCAGCCAGGTCTCGTTCCTCAAGGACCTGGTGACGCTGCGGAATCCGCGGAGCCGGTTCTCGTTTCTGAGCTTCCTGCACGATCAGGGCCGATTGGACCAGTTCGTGAACCTGGGGACGTTCCACCCGTACCGGTGGGAGCTGTCGGACTACTTCCAGTGGGTCGCGAAGTCGCTGGACAAGGTCGGGATCCGGTATGGGGCAAGGGCTTCGTCGATCGAGCCGACGCGCAACGACGACGGGGCGATCACCGGCTGGACGGTGACCCTGACCGATGGGGACACGATCCGCTGCCGCGACCTCGTCATGGGCGGTGGCCGTGATCAGCGCGTGCCGGATGTCTTCGCCGATCTGCCCAAGGACCGGCTGATCCACAGCGCCCAGTACGTCACGCGGATCGCGGACGTGCCGAAGGACAAGCCGGTCCGCGCGGTGGTAATCGGTGGCGCGCAGAGTGCGGCGGAGATGTTCTACGCGTTGCACCAGAACCTGCCGCTGAGTGAAGTGACGATGGTGGTCCGGTCGATCGGCCTGCAGAACTACCAGACGAGCAAGTTCGTCAACGAGCTGTTCTTCCCATCCTTTGTGGACGAGTTCTACGACAGTCCGGCCGAGGTTCGTGGGCAGATGCTCGACGAGATGCGGTTCACCAACTACGCGGGCCTCGCGCCGCCGTTCCTGGACGAGCTCTACACGATGCTCTACCAGCAGAACGCGGTCGGACCGCAGCGGTCGAGTGTGCGGGCCATGACCGAGGTGGCCGCCGCCCGGGTCGATGGCGACGAGGTCGTGCTCGACCTGCGCGACCGAAAGACCGGCAAGATCGATGTCCTGCGCTGCGACCTTGTCCTGCTCGGCACCGGGTACGACTCGCGCATGCCCGCGCTGATCCGGAACCTCGGCGACAAGGCCGGACTGGACGACATCTCCGTCAGCCGCTGCTACCGCGTCGACCTCGGCGATTCGGCTTGGGGCGCCTTGTATCTGCAAGGTGTGAACGAAGAGACGCATGGCATCGCCGACTCCCTGATCAGTGTCCTGGCCCACCGGTCGCAGGACATCCTCACCGACCTGCTCGCCCGCCGCGGCGTCACCGAAGCAAGGAGTGCCTGATGGCCCACCGACGATTGATGGTCATCGCACCCGGCCCGACGGCCAACGGCGACCTGCACCTCGGCCACCTGGCCGGCCCTTTCCTGGCCGCCGACATCTGCGCGAGGTACGCGCGGGCCGCGGGCCAGGAGGTCCTGTTCGGCACCGGTATCCACTCCACCCAGAACTACATCGTCACCACCGCGCGCAGGCTGGGCATGGCGCCGGAGGACCTGCGCGTGCGGTCCGCGGGCCAGGTCGAGGAGACCCTGGCGACGGTCGGCGTGCTGCCCGACGGGTTCGTCCGCTTCGACGACCGCTACGTCAAGACGGTCATGAACTTCTTCGACCGCCTGCACACCATGGGCAAGCTCAAGCTGCGCCCGGTCAAGTTCCCGTTCTCGACGAAGTCCGGGGAGTTCCTGACCGACGCCTACGTCCGCGGCGGCTGCCCGGTGTGCCTCGCCGACGGGTGCGCCGGGCTGTGCGAGACCTGCGGGCACTGGGTCGCCTCGGGTGACCTGGTCGACCCGCGCTCGACGCTGAGCCCGGAGGACCCGATCGAGCTGCGCGAGGTGCCGGTGCTGGTGCTGCCGCTGGAGGAGCACCGCGCCGGGCTGGTCGCCTACTTCGCCGAGCACGGCGAGACGATGCGGCCGCGGATGGCCCAGCTGATCGAGGAGATGCTGTCGCGGCCGCTGCCGGACTACCCGGTCACGCTGCCGATCACGTGGGGCATCGCCGCGCCGTTCCCCGAGGTCGCGGGCCAGGTGATCTACTCCGACGCCGAGACCATCGCGTGGAGCATGCACTGCACCGCGCTGTCAGCGGAGCACCGCGGCGCGGTGCTCGCCACCGATGACGAGCTGTGGCTGGCCGACGCGGGCACGAAGGTCGTGTACTTCCTCGGCTCCGACGCCAGTTCCGCGTTCGCCGTCGTCGGTGTCGCGATGCTGTTGGCTCTGGCCGACTACGCCATGCCCGCGCAGTTCGTCACCAACGAGTTCTACGAGCTGGACAACGACAAGTTCTCCACCAGCCGCGGCCACCTGGTGACCGGCAGGCAGCTCGCCGCCCAGGTGCCCAGGGACCTCATCCGGTTCTACCTTGCCGCGACGAGCCCCGAATTCCAGCGGACCAACTTCACCCGCGACGCGCTGGTCCGGGTGACCGAGCGGCGGCTCGTCGGCCCGTGGAACCGGGTCGTGGCCAAGGTCGACGAGTGGGTCGACCGCGGGCCGCTGCCGGTGTCCGAACGGTCCAGGGTCGCCGCGGCGATCATGGTCGAACGGTTCACCGCGGCCTACGACACCCGCTGGTTCAGCATGACCGCCGCGGCGTTCACCCTGACCGAGCAGCTCGGCAGACTGGACCGGCGCGAGGTGACCGCCGAGGACGCGGGCGACTTCTGCCACGAGGTCGACGTGCTGCTCCGCTGTGCCGCGCCGATCCTGATCGACCTCGCGGAGAAGGCGCTGCCGGACAACGCGATCCCGGCCAAGCCCGACGCCACCGAGTTCCTGCCGACGCGGCTGCCCCGGCTGGCCGGAACGGACTCCTGATGGCGGGCGGGCAGGTGGTCATCGTGGGCGGCGGGGTCACCGGCCTGCTGACCGCGGTGGACTGCGCGCTCGCTGGGCACCGGGTGACCCTGCTCGACCGCGGCCCGATCCCCAACCCCGAGTCGACCTCGTACGACCAGCACCGCGCGTTCCGCGCGTTCACCCCCGGCGACCCGATCGCGACCTGGCGGATGGTCGCGGCGCACCGCCGGTGGGTGGAGCTGGAGACGCTGCTGGGCGCCGAGTTCTACCGCCGGGTCGGCGTCGTCTCGGCGATGCCCCGCGCGCGGGCGTCGGTGGTGACGTCCTTGGCGGCCGCCACGGGTATCGCCGTTGAGCCGGTCGAGCCGGAGAAGCTGCCGCACCTGGGACTGCCCGCCGACTCGGTGGGCGTGCTGGAGGTCGACGCGGGCGTGCTGCTCGCCGACCGGGTGCTGCTGGCCGCGACGCGCTGGCTCGACGGCCACCCCGCGGTGACCCTGCGGCCGGGCGTCACGGTCACCGGCGTCGACGTCGACACCGGCCGGGTCTGCCTTGCCGACGGTGAGGCCCTGGGCGCCGACCTGGTGTTGGTCGCGGCGGGCCCGTGGGCGGGCGCGCTCGTGGATCTGCCCGTGGTCCTGCACCGGCAGACGATGGTCTACCTGCGTCCGCCCGACGCACTCGCGCGCTGGTGGGAGAACGCCCCCGCCACGGGCGGACTCGGTGACCAGGGACGGGCCTGGGTGGTGCCCTCCGGCGAGGACACCCTGGTGAAGATCAGCTCCGACACGGTGTGTCGGGAAGTGGGATCGCTCGACTGCGCGGCCGAGAACCAGGCGCCGTGGGTCGAGAAGTTGTTGGCCGAGGCGATTCTCGCCGATATCGGCAGCTACACCGTGGTCGCGGCGAAGCCGTGCCACTACGTGACCGACGCGGAGACCGGCGGCGCGCTACTCGCCCGCGTCGGTCCCGCCGTCTGGTCGCGCGCGGCGTGTGGGGGCACCGGGTTCAGCTCGGCCCCGCTCGTCGCGAGCCAGATCGTCGACGCGATGATGGAGGACGCGGCATGACCTCGACCAGCGAGGCTTCCACGGGTGTGTTCGCCGCTTTGAAGGCGACCCCCACCCCGGTGCGATACCTGCTCGGGGGCGTGCTCATCAACCAGCTCGGCGCCTTCGTGCAGACGTTCCTGATGCTCTACCTGACCTATAAGCACGTCTCCGTCGCCTCCGCAGGGCTCTGCCTGGTGGCCTACAGCATCGGGTCGATCTTCGGCACGATCTTCGGTGGCGAGCTGACCCACCGCTTCGGCCCCCGGGTCACCATCACGCTGGCCATGGGCGCCTCGGCACCGCTGGTCGCGTCGATCCCGTGGGTGAGCGCGACGGGAGCGCTCTGGCTGCTGCTGGCCGTCGTCGGACTCGCGGGCCTGGTCACCCAGGCCTACCGGCCCGCCGCCGCGGTGCTGCTCAGCGACCTGATGCCCGAGCGGTTCCAGGTCATGGCGTTCTCCATGATGCGCATCGCGCTGAACATCGGCGCCGGGCTCGCGCCGCTCATCGCCGCGGGTCTGATCCTGGTCGACTGGAACCTGCTGTTCTGGCTGGACGGCGCGACGGCGCTGATCTACTCGGCGCTGGCGTTCGTGCTGCTGCCGAAGATGGCGGGCAAGGGCGAGGCCGACGAGGACGACGCCGCACCGGCCGAGGTGGTCGATCGTGGCTCGGCGTACGCGCTGATGGTGCGGGACCGCAGGTTCCTGTTCTACTTGGCCGCCGTGCTGCTGGGCACCATCACCTACGCGCAGTCCACGACCGCGCTGCCGCTGGAGATCGTCGCGGACAACTACCCGACCAGCCTCTACAGCATCGTGCTCACGATCTCGTCGGTCATCCTGATCACCTGCGAACTCAAGATCACCTCCTACATCGTCAAGATCCCGACGCACGTCGCGGGCTTCCTCGGCCACTTCGTGAACGCGATGGGCTTCGCCGTCTACGCGCTCGCGCCGAAGTCGACCGTGTTCGTGATCATCGGGTCGGTGCTGGTCGTGAGCGGGCTGATGATCGCCGGGCCGAGCATGTTCGCCCACCCGGCGAAGTTCCCCAGCGCGGTGAAGGCCCGCTACATCGGCACCATGCAGGCGGTGGTGGGACTCGCATCGGCGATCGGGCCCATGTTCGGCGTGTTCGTCTGGACCGCGCTCGGCAGCGGCTTCTGGCTGCTGTGCGCCGGACTGACCATCGTCGCCGGGCTGCTCGCCACGGCGGGCCTGAACCGTCCGTCGGAGGCCAAGCCCGCTGCGGAACCGGACGTCGATCCCAGCTCGGATACCGACGCCGAGGTCGAGGTCGTCGGGGGTAAGGCGTGACCCCGCGGCCGGTCGTGGTCGTCGGGTTCGTCGCGGTCACCCTCGGTGCCGTCGCGGAGTTCCAGCCGGACGACTCGGTGATCTTCGTCGAGGAACCGGACATCGTGCGCAAGCGGGATGTCCGCGACAAGATCGAGGGTGTCGGCTTCGTCCGCGGGCTTATCGAGTGGGAGTACCACCTGGCGGGCAAGGCGGACGAGTTCTTCAACGCCCATCCCGACCTCGACCCGGCCGCGGTCATCCCGGCGATCGAGTACGCCACGCCGTTCGCCGCCAGACTCGCCGAGCGCTACGGCCTGCCCGGCGCCGGGTTCGGTGCCGCGCTCATCCTGCGGGACAAGGGTTTGCTGCGGCAGGTCAGCGCCGCGGCCGGGGTCGCCAACCCGCCAAGCGCGCGGGTCGGCGGCCCGGCCGACGTGTGGGCGTTCATGGCAGAGCACCCTGGCCCGATCGTGCTCAAGCCCGCCAACCGGCAGGCGTCGGTCGGCACGCAGGTGATCCACAGCCCCGACGAGGTCGAGGCGGCCTGGGCCGCCTGCGTCGTGCAGGACGAGGGTCCGTTCGTGCCCGACCGGCCGATGGAGCTGTCCATGCTCGCCGAGCACTTCGTCCACGGCGACGAGTACAGCGTCGAGATGCTTGTTCGGGACGGCGAGTCGCTGTTCGTCAACGTCACCGGCAAGCAGCTGTGCCCAGGGCCGCGTCCGGTGGAGCTGGCGCACATCGTGCCCGCCGACATCCCCGACGCGCTCGCGGCGTCCCTGGCCGCGTACACGTCGCGGCTGGTCGACGTGGTCGGGTTCCAGGACGGGATCCTGCACTGTGAGTGGATTGTGGCCGACGGGGTCCCGCATCTGGTGGAGTGCGCGGGCCGTCTCGCCGGGGACGGGATCATCGACGTCATCCAGCTCGCGTACCCGATCGAGCTGTTCCGATCCTATTACGCGGTGATGCAAGGCAAGCCGCTGCCCGCCGAGCCGCCGCGACGGGCGGCGGGAGGTGCGGCCGTGCGGTTCCTGACGATCGAACCCGGTGTGGTCGACGACATCGAGGGCGTCGACGCGGCCCGTGCGGTCGACGGCGCGTTTCTGGTGCAGGTGACCGTCGCGCCGGGGGACCGGTTCGACGGGCTGCGCAGTTCGTGGGACCGCGCCGGGATCATCATGGCCACGGCGGACAGTCCGGCCGAGGCGTTGCGCCGGGCCGAGTCGGCCGCGGACCTGATCAAGATCCACATGCGACCGGTCGTCGACCGGGTTCCCGTGGCGGGTCACTGATCCAGATTCCCCGGAGTGCGGGAATCGTTCCCCTATCGGCTGGGTATGGCGGATATCTAGCGTCACGGATATCGCTTCCGTGTTGCGTTCTCGTTGCGGTGGATCTGAGTTGTCGTCCGGAAACCTGGGGCTTTGACGATCGGGGTGGGATGCGTGGCTGATCGAGAAGTTGGTGTGCTGGCGATCGGTGCGGGCCCGGCGAACCTGGCGCTCGCCGTCGCGATCGAGGAGTCGGGCTCGGCCGAGCTTTCGGGCGATACCCTGCTGCTGGAGCAGAGCCCGGACATCAAGTGGCAGCGGAACCTGCTGATGCCGTGGGCGCGCAGCCAGGTGTCCTTCCTCAAGGACCTGGTGACGCTGCGGAACCCGCGCAGCCGGTTCTCCTTCCTGAGCTTCCTGCACGACCAGGGCAGGCTCGACCAGTTCGTGAACCTCGGCACCTTCCACCCGTACCGGTGGGAGCTGTCGGACTACTTCCAGTGGGTCGCGAAGTCGCTGGAGACGGTCGGGATCCGTTACGGGGCAAAGGCTTCGTCGATCGAGCCGAACCGCGGCGCGGACGGCGCGATCACCGGCTGGACGGTCACGCTGACCGACGGCGACACGATCCGCTGCCGCGACCTGGTGATGGGCGGCGGTCGGGACCAGCGGGTGCCCGACGCGTTCGCGGACCTGCCGCGCGACCGGATCATCCACAGCGCCCAGTACTGCTCGCGCATCGCCGAGGTCCCCAAGGACAAGCCGATCCGCGCGGTGGTCATCGGTGGCGCGCAGAGCGCGGCGGAGATGTTCTACGCGCTGCACGAGAACCTGCCGCTGAGCCAGGTCACGATGGTCGTGCGGTCGATCGGCCTGCAGAACTACCAGACGAGCAAGTTCGTCAACGAGATGTTCTTCCCGTCCTTTGTGGACGAGTTCTACGACAGCCCGGCCGAGGTCCGCGGGCAGATGCTCGACGAGATGCGGTTCACCAACTACGCCGGTCTCGCCCCGCCGTTCCTCGACGAGCTCTACACGATGCTGTACCAGCAGAACGCGGTCGGTCCGCAGCGGTCGAGCGTTCGAGCCATGACCGAGGTCGTCGCGGCCAGGATCGACGGCGACGAGGTGGTGCTGGATCTGCGTGACCGCAAGACCGGCAAGGTCGACGCGCTGCGCTGCGATGTCGTGCTGCTCGGCACGGGCTACGACTCGCGCATGCCCGCGCTGATCCGGAACCTGGGCGACAAGGCCGGGCTGGACGAGATCTCCGTGAGCCGCTGCTACCGCGTCGACCTGGGCGACTCCGCCTGGGGAGCGCTCTACCTGCAGGGCGTCAACGAGGAGACACACGGCATCGCCGACTCCCTGATCAGCGTGCTTGCCCACCGGTCCCAGGACATCCTCACCGACCTGCTCGCCCGCCGCGGCGTCAGCGAGTCCAGGAGCGTCGAGGCATGAACGCCCCCAACGGTGTGCTTTTGGTGATCGGCAGCGGCCTGAAGGTCTATCGCGAATACCTTGTCGCGCCGATCCACCGCCGCGCCCAGGCCGCGGGGCTGGACATGGTGCTGCTGAACAACCTCAACCCCACCTGGCAGCACGACTACTTCGACGAGATCATCGTCGCCAACGTCTTCGACGCCGAGGTGATGGGCGCCGCCGCCCGCGAGGTGGCCGCGCGCCGCCGCGTGGTCGGCCTGATGTGCTGGGACGAGCCGCTGGTGCTGGACGCGGGCCTGCTGGCCGCCGAGTTCGGCGTGCCGGGGCTGTCGGTGCCGGGCGTGCGCGGGTGCCGCGACAAGGAGCGCACCAGGATCGAGCTGACGGCCGCGGGCCTGCACCAGCCCGGGTTCGCGCTGACCACCACGGTCGAGCAGGCCACCGCCGAGGCCGCGCGGATCGGCTACCCGGTCGTGGTCAAGCCGCGCGCGATGGGCGCCAGCATCGGCGTCGTGTTCGCCGCCGACGAGACCGAGGTCGCCGCCGCGTTCGAGGTCTCGCTGGCGGCCAGCCACGTCGACCCCGGGCCGTACCGGGCCAGCGTCATCGTCGAGGAGTTCGCGCCGGGGCCGGAGATCAGCATCGACGGCGCCGTGCACAAGGGCGAGTACCTGCCGATGTTCATCGCCCGCAAGCACAGCAGCGATCACCCGTACTTCGAGGAGGTCGGGCACCTGGTCGACGCGGCGGACCCGCTGATGGACGACAAGGACCTGATGGACACCCTCGCGCGGGCGCACCACGCGCTCGGCATCGAGGACGGCATCACCCACAGCGAGGTCCGGCTGACCGACCGCGGGCCGCTGATCATCGAGATCAACGGCAGGCTCGGCGGCGACCTGATCCCGTTCCTCGGCAAGACCGCGACGGGCATCGAGCCTGGCGAGGTGCTCTTCGAGGTGGCCACCGGGCAGCGGCCCGACATCACGCACTCCCGGCGGGCGGTGGCGGGCATCCGGTTCGGCTACCCGGACCAGGACTGCGTGCTGAAGTCGGTGACC
Source organism: Actinokineospora sp. (assembly GCA_035540215.1). Lineage (GTDB taxonomy): Bacteria > Actinomycetota > Actinomycetes > Mycobacteriales > Pseudonocardiaceae > Actinokineospora. Next base: position 12,726 of record DATLIA010000261.1, read on the forward strand.
GTGCCGACCGAGGCGCCGGGGCTGGTCACCGCGTCCCCGATGTGCGATCCCGGCACGACCCTGCGGCTGCCCCCCGGCGGCTACCTGGCCCGGCACTCCTTCGTGGTGTGCGAGGCCGACGACACCGAGACGTGCCTTGACCGCCTGACCACCGCGGCGGGCCTGGTCGACCTGGTCGCCGACCCGATCGGCCCACCGGACCCGGACGCGCCGTTCGCGATGCCCGCGGGCCTGCTCGACGTCGACGAATGACCAGCCGCACCACAGAACCGAGGAGCGACCAGATGACCATGACGCGTACCCCGGTGGCCGACGTGCCGCTGACCGCGGCCGAGGTGCTCGCCAGGGCCAAGGCGCTCGCCCCGAAGCTGCGGGGGCGGTCCGCCGAGATCGAGCAGGCCCGCAGGCTGCCCGCCGATGTCGTGGAGCTGCTGCGCGAGGCGGGCGTCTACCGGATGTGCTGGGGCCGCGAGTGGGGCGGCCCGGAGCTGACCTCCATGGAGCAGACCGAGGTGGCCGAGGCCCTGGCCTACGGCGACGCGTCGGCGGCGTGGTGTGGGGTGATCGGCGCGAACTCGGGGCTGATCAGCAACTTCATCGACCCCGACGAGGTGCCGGTGATGTTCCCCAGCCTCGATCTGGCGACCGTCGGGGTGCTCGCGCCCGCGGGCCACGCCGAGCGGGTGCCTGGCGGGTACCGGCTGTCCGGGCGCTGGTCGTTCGGCAGCGGCGTCAACCACTGTGACTGGGTGATGTCCGGCGCGTTCGTCTTCGAGGACGGCGAGCCGTACGCCAGCCCCGACGGCAGCAACCCGCACGAGTCGCGGCAGTTCGTGGTGCGTGGCGACGAGGTCGAGGTCATCGACAACTGGCACACCACCGGGCTGCGCGGCAGCGGCAGCTGCGACTACACGATCACCGACGTGTTCGTGCCCGAGAACCACACCCTGAGCTGGGACAACGTCAAGGGAACCCCCGGCCCGCTCGCGCAGCCGGACTCGTTCATGCGCAGCCTGTGCGGTGTGCCGCTGGGCGTGGCGCGGGCGGCGCTGGACTACGCGCGGGAGATCGCGTCGACCAGGGTGGACCGCATGTCGGGCACCGCGTGGGCCGACCTCTACCGCGTGCAGGTAGTCCTGGCCGAGTGCGAGGCCGACTACAACGCCACGCGCGCCGGTGTCTACAGCAGCATGCGCCGCCAGTGGGAGGTCTTGGCCGCGGGCGGTTCGCTCGACGACCTGACGCTCAACGAGCGGGCGGCGTCGCCGTTGTCATGGCTGCACGCGTTCCGGACGTCGCGGTCGATCGTCAACCGCCTCTACGACCTGCTCCAGACGTGGTCGATCCTGCAGTCCTCGCCGATGGACCGGTGGATGCGCGACACCGCGACCATGTGCCAGAACCTCACCGCCCAGGACGCGATCCTCGAATCGGTCGGCGCCTACCTGCTCGGCGGGAAGCCCAAGTTCCGCATCTGCCTCGGCATCGTCAAGTAGATTTGAGGAGCGTCGCATGACCATGATCCAGACGCCCGCGGCCGAGATGTCGCGGTCCGCGGCGGACCTGCTGGCCCGCGCCAGGGAACTCGCCCCGACGCTGCGCGAGCGGTCGGCCGAGATCGAGAAGGCACGGACGCTGCCGCTGGACATCGTGGAGACGCTGCGCGCCGCCGGGGTGTTCCGGATGTGCTTTGACCAGGAGTGGGGCGGGCTCGGGCTGACGTCGATGGAGCAGACCGAGGTCGTCGAAGCACTGGCCTACGGCGACGCGTCGGTCGGCTGGTGCTCGATGATCGGCGCGAACCTCGGGATCTACAGCAGGTTCATCGACCAGGACGTGGCCAGGGCGATGTTCCCGAACCCGGACATGATCGTCGCCGGGCTGCTGCAGCCCTCCGGCCGGGCCGAGCGGGTCCCCGGCGGGTTCCGGCTGTCCGGCCGCTGGCCGTTCGGCAGCGGGATCAACCACGCCGACTGGATCATCTCCGGCGCGTTCGTCTTCGAGGACGGCAAGCCCTACGCCAGCCCCGACGGCAGCAACCCGCACGAGTCCCGGCAGTTCATGGTGCCGCGCGCGCACGCCGAGGTGATCGACAACTGGCACACCACCGGCCTGGCGGGCAGCGGCAGCAGCGACTACACGTTCACCGACGTGTTCGTGCAGGAGGAGCACACCTTCAGCTTCGACAAGGTGTACGGCGCCCCAGGTCCGCTGGCCTCGCCGGACGCGTTCACCCGCGCCATGTGCGGCGCGCCCCTCGGTGTCGCGCGGGCGGCGCTGGACTACGCCAGGGACATCGCGCTGACCCGGATGGACCGGATGGCGGGCAAGCCGTGGGCCGAGCTCTACCGGGTGCAGGTCGCCCTGGCCGAGTGCGAGGCGGACTACAACGCCACCCGCGCCGGTGTGTACGCCGCCATGACCCGGGAGTGGGACGTGCTCACGGCGGGCGGGACGCTCGACGACCTCGCGCCGAACGACCGGGCCGCGATCCCGGTGTCGTGGGTGCACGCGTTCCGCATGTCGCGGTCGATCGTGAGCAGGCTCTACGACCTGCTCCAGACGTGGTCGATCCTGCAGTCGTCGCCGATGGACCGGTGGATGCGCGACACCGCGACCATGCGCCAGCACCTGACGGCCCAGGACCTGATCCTGCAGTCGGCGGGCGCCTATCTCGCAGGCGGGACGCCCGCGTTCGGGATCTGCCTGGGAATCGTGAAGTAGCACCGTGAAGTAGCCAGGCCCACCACCAGGGCAACAAACCAGTACGTCGAAACGCTGCGTCGACCCTTCCGAACCCGGGAGTCCGCAGTGGCCATTCGCCTGCGCGCGAATCACGGGGAGGAATCCGATGAGCAGAGGTCTAGTCGTACTGGTCAACCCGAACAAGGTGCACCCGCCGATCGCGCCATACGCGCTCGACGTGCTCACCACGTCGCTGGAACTGGCCGGGTTCGAGGTCGAGGTCCTGGACCTGACGTTCCGCAGGGAAGACTGGAAGACCTTCCTCACCGAGTACTTCGCCACGCGCACCCCGATGCTCGTCGGGGTCTCGGTCCGCAACACCGACACGGTCTACGCCTTCGAGCAGCGTCCGTTCATCGGTGAGCACAAGGAGATCATCACCGAGCTCATGCGGCTGACCGACGCCCCGGTGATCGGCGGCGGCATCGGCTTCTCCACGATGCCGTTCGCCCTGGTCGACTACTTCGGCATCGACTACGGCGTCAAGGGCCCGGGGGAGCAGATCATCTGCGATCTGGCCGACGCGCTGGTCTCCGGCCGCGACCCGGCCACGGTCGCGGGCCTGATCCGCAACACCAAGGACGGCGTCACCCGCGTGCCGCCGCCCGTGCTCACGCTGCCCGGTGCCCGCGCGGTGCCGGTGTCGTTGGTGGGGGACAACGAGGACCGCGTCTGGCAGGTCGACCGCTCCGGCACGTATCTGCGGCGCTCGGGTGAGCAGTACAAAGTGGACAATCTGCTGTACTACCAGCGCGGTGGCCTCGGCGGCATCCTCACCAAGAACGGCTGCACCTACCGCTGCGCCCACTGCGTCGAGCCCAACGCAAAGGGCATCCGCTTCGGCCGCCGCGACGTCGCCGCCGTGGTCGACGAGATGCAGGGGCTGGCCGGGGACGGAATCCTGGACCAGCACACCACCGACAGCGAGTTCAACCTGTCGGTCAACCACGCGAAGACGCTGCTGCGCGAGATCATCCGGCGCAAGCACGACAGTGCGTTGAACCCCCTGAACGACTTGCGGCTCTGGGTCTACTGCCAGCCGTCGCCGTTCGACGAGGAGTTCGCCGACCTGCTCGCCGAGGCCGGGTGCCGCGGCGTGAACGTCGGCTCGGACCACGTCCGCGCGGACATGCTGAAGAACTGGAAGGTGACCGGGAAGGGCACCAACTACTACGACTTCGCCGACACCGAGAACCTCGTCAGCCTGTGCCACAAGAACGGCATGCTGACGATGGTGGAGGCGCTCTTCGGGATGCCGGGCGAGACCCACGAGACGATGCGCGACTGCGTCGACGCCTTCATGGCGTTGGACGCGACCGTCACGGGATTCTCGTTGGGGCTGCGGCTGTTCCCGTACATTCCGCTGGGTGTGTCGTTGGCTGAGCAGTGTGATGGGGTTCGGACGATGCCGGGACTGCAGTCGAACACGGCTACCGAGCCGATCGTGTTGAAGCCGCTGGCCAAGTGTTCTGGGCCGGTGGAGTACGAGCGTCAGTTCATGTTCGATGAGCGTGGTGAGTTCCGGCTGGTGTGCTACTTCTCGCCGGATCTGATGGAGGACGCTGGGACGGTCAACGATCCTTCTGGGCGTTGGCGTCGGACGGTGGATTTCATTTGGAGTCTGGTTGATCCGGCGGACTATCACCGGGTGATGTTGCCGACGCTTGAGGGGTCTGGCGACTTCGACAACAACTACGCTGACAATTCGTTCCTGACCAGTCTTGCTGGGCTTGGGTATACGGGCGCGTTCTGGTCGCACTGGCGGGAGCGGGAGACTATTCTTCGGCGGGCGTTGGATGCTGGTGTGGTGCAGACGGTGGGGGCTTGAATCTTCCCGTTCGGGGTGTGATGGTTGCGGGTTGGGTCACCTCGCGATGAGTGCACTCGCATTCGCACTAGCGGGGTCGCTCCCTCGTCAATCAGCGTCTTATGCGGAGTCAGGCTTGCCAAGGGCGCTGCGCGATCAGCAAGCTGCCCCTTGACAAGCCTGACTCCGCATAAGGGATTGCCGGGACGAGGGTGCTGGGGGTGCCGCGGGGATCTTCGGTCCCCAAAGATTGAAGGCCAAAGCCAAAGTCAACGCGGGCGGTGGCCTTTGCTTTGTTGGTAACGGGTTCTATGGTGCCGCGGTCTTGGCCGCGCGTCTGGCTCCTACTGATCCGAAGGTTTCTCGGTCGGCTAGGAATCCTTCGAGTGCGAATGTGGCGGCGCCGAGGGTCACTGGGTTGTCGGTCAGCGCGCTCAGGCGCAGTGTCACTCGGTTGAACGGGTCTGAGAACGCCTGTTCCGCTGCTACCCGTCGCGCTGTCTGTAGCAGTCGTTCTCCCAGGTGGGTTGCGACCAGGTTGCCGAACACTATGGTTCGCGGGTTGAAGAGGTTGATCAGCGTCGCGATTGAGACGCCTAGGTAGCGGCCGGTTCGGTCGATGACGTCCGCGACCGCCTTGCCTCCGTCGCTGGCGGCCGTGGCGAGGGCGGCGATGGTGTCCGCGTCGTCGGCCTTCAGTAGGGGGCTGTCCGGGGCGATCTCCCGGAGGGTCTCCACGATTCCCGGGGCGCCCACATAGGCCTCGACGCACCCGCGCCGTCCGCAGCGGCACAGTCGGCCGTCGAGGATGAGGGTGGTGTGGCCCCATTCGCCCGCGCTGTTGGAGACGCCTCGGTAGAGGGAGCCGTCTACGACTATGCCGACGCCTACGCCTGCTCGGAGGGTGACCACGATCAGGTCGTCGACGTCGCGGCCCGCGCCGAACCAGAGTTCGGCGACGGTGCTGGCCTTGAGTGGGTTGTCCAGGAACAGTCGATGTGGGACGCGCTCGCTCAGCATGGTGCGGAAGGGGACGTCGCGCCATGACCAGTAGGGCGAGAAGACCGAGACGCCGCCCTCGGGCTCGACGAGGCCGGGGACGCTGACACCGACACCGAGGACCCGCTCGACGTCGGCGCCGACCACCTCGGCCACGCCGTGGGCGATGAGGTCGGCGAGGTCGTGCGGCTTGGTCGCGCTCGGGTCGACCGGCAGGTGCGCCGAGCGCAGGACCGTCATGCTCAGGTCGAACAGTTCCACGTCGACGGCCGTCTCGGCGATGTCGACACCCACCAGCAGGCCGCGGCCCGGGTTGACCACGAGCTGGGCGCGCGGCCTGCCGCCGCTGGACGCGTCGTGGCCCTGCTCGGCCAGCACGCCGACGTCGATCAGCTCGGTGATCATGTTGCCGACCGTGGCGAACGACAGGCCGGTCGCGGTGGCGATCTCCTGCCTGCTGATGTGCCCCTCGGCGGCGTAGACCGCCTGGAGCACGCTGAACCGGTTGCGGCGGCGGATGTCGCGTGCCGTCAGGTGGAACAAGGTCTGCTCCCTGGTTGGTCGGGTGTGTCCAGACAGTGACAGAAGAACTTGTTACGGGAGTATTTACAACACTTATCTTAAGTCTTACTGTGCCTCCTGTCACCCTAGTCGGGGGCCGAACCTGAAGGAGTTCCCATGAGCTGGACCCGCCTGAGCCGTGGCACGGCCGTGCTGTGCGGGCTGTCGCTGGCGTTGGCCACGGCGGCGTGTTCGTCCGGGAAGGAGACGGGCACGCAGCCCGCCGCCCAGAAGTCGGACAAGATCACGATCGTGTACGCCCAGAAGCAGGGCGACCAGGAGTACTTCATCGGCGAGGCCGAGGGTGCCAAGGAGAAGGCGGCCGAGCTGGGGATCGACCTGAAGGTCGTGAACCTGGGCAACGACGCCAACAAGGCCGTCACCGAGATGCAGAACGCGGTCAACCAGAAGGCGTCCGGCGTCATCGTGGTCGTGCCGGACCCGTCGGTCGGCCCGCAGCTCGTGCAGCTCGCCAAGAGCGCCAACGTCGCGCTGCTGACCTCGGACGACCAGGTCTGCACCAACGGTCCGGACCCGACATCGTGCGCCAAGGAGAACCTCGTTCCCCGCATCGGGTTCAGCGGTCAGCAGATGGGTGCCGAGGTGGGCAAGCGCGCTGGTGAGGACTTCAAGAAGGCCGGGTGGAAGGCCGAGGAGACCGCGATCATCGAGGCCTGGAAGCAGGACGTGACGGTCTGCACCGACCGCGTCAAGGCCAACCAGGAGGCCTTCAAGAAGGCCGCCGGTGTCGATGTGAAGGTCATCGAGGTCGGTACCGACAACACTCCGTCGGACGCGCAGAACAAGATCTCCGCGACCGTGTCGGGCAACCGGTCGGTGAAGAACTGGATCGTCATGGGCTGCAACGACGAGAACGTTTCCGGTGGCGTGACGGCGATCCAGAACGCGGGCTACTCGGCGGACAACGTGCTGGGTGTCGGCCTGGGTGCCTACCTGGCGTGCAAGGAATGGCGTGGCGGCAAGCCGACCGGTTTCAAGGCGGCGCTGTTCATCAACGGCAAGGACGTCGGCGCGCTGTCCGTGCAGACCATCTACGACTTCATCAAGAACGGCAAGGCCATGCCCGCCGAGGCGTTCGCCCCGACCACGATGGTCGACGCGACCACGTGGGAGAAGGCCGGCGTCAAGTGCGCGTGACAAGCCCATCTGGCTTGAACTGCAAGGAAAGGTGTAGTCGATGACAACCGGCCTGCGGGTGACCGGGGTGGCGAAGAGTTTCGCGGGCGTCCCGGCGCTGCGCGAGGTGAGTGTGGACTTCCCCGCCGGGGCCGTGACCGCCCTGATGGGCGAGAACGGTGCTGGGAAGTCCACTCTCATCCGGATCATCGGTGGCGACCACCTCCCGGACCGTGGTCAGCTCGAGCTTGACGGCACGTCGCTCGGGCTGACCACACCAGCCGACGCGCGCGCGGCGGGTATCCGGGTGATCGCCCAGGAACCCGAGATCGTGCCGCACGTCTCGGTGGCCGAGAACGTCTACATCGGATCCCTGCCGCGCCGTCCCGGTCGGATGGTCGACCGGGCGGCGCTGCGGGAGCGGATGCGGGCCGACCTGGCCCGGCTTGGCTTCGAGGGGGCACTCGACCCCGACACCGTCGGCTCGAAGCTGACCGCCGCGCAGCGGCAGTTGGTGGAGATCATGCGGGCGTTGACCACCGACGCCAAGGTGATCGCGTTCGATGAGCCGACGTCGTCGCTGTCCGAGCACGAGGCCGAGGCCCTGTTCGCGCTGATCGGAAGGTTGCGTGAGCAGGGCATGGCGGTGATCTACGTGTCGCACCGGATGCGGGAGATCATGCGGCTGGCCGACCATGTCGCCGTCCTTCGGGACGGCGCCTTGGTCGGTGTCCGCCCGGTGGCCGAGACCAATGACGGCGAGATCGTGCGGATGATGGTGGGCCGCGATCTGTCCACTGTGTTCACCCGGTCCCATGGCGAGCCCGGTGATGTCGTGCTCGACGTCGTGGGCGTGACCACCGACGACGTGCATGACATCAGCCTGACGGTCCGCGCAGGCGAGGTCGTCGCGCTGGCCGGGCTGGTCGGCGCGGGTCGTTCGGAGCTGGCCGGGGCGCTGGTCGGTGACCTGCCGATCGTCTCCGGTGAGGTGCGGGTCGACGGCAAGCGGGTCCGGCTGCGCTCGCCGCGTGACGCTGTCCGCGCGGGATTCGGGTACGCGCCGGAGGAACGCAAGGCGCAGGCGTTGCTGCTGCACCGCGGTGTCCGCGACAACATCTCCCTGGCCATGCTCGACCGGCTGCGCACCATGCGGCTGGTGCGGCGCGGCGCCGAACGTGATCTCGCGCGTAAGTATGTCGAGCAGCTGCGGGTGCGTACTCCGTCGATCGAGCAGGAGGTGCGCAAGCTCTCGGGTGGCAACCAGCAGAAAGTGGTGCTGGCCCGGTGGTTGGCGCGCAAGCCCAAGGTGCTGATCCTCGACGAGCCGACG
>DATLIA010000262.1:0-1748 GCA_035540215.1 Actinokineospora sp.
GGTGGTCAGTGGTGGGTGAGCCAGATGGGGTCGCGGCCGAGGATCAGCCGAACGGTCCGCTCGTTGAGGCGCAGCCGGTTCTCGGCGAGTTCGAGGACGACGGGTCGACTCAGGCCGCGGCGCTTGTCTTCGCGGTCGAACATGAGCCAGCGCCGGGGCGGGACGTCGTAGGCGCGGGCGAGGTCCTCGGCGTCGTGCCTGTCGTCGGCGATCATGACGACGGCGCGGCCTTCGGCGAGGGCCTGGTGCACGGCGGCGTAGTTGGCTGGGTCGGGCGTCAGGTCAGGCACATCGGTCCTATCCGGCGTCGACGCGGACGATCGCGTAACACTTGCCGCACCGGAGGATCGTCTGGCCGGGCGCCGAGTCGAACTCGTAGGGGCCCTTGTGATCGCAGTCGGGGGCCTGGTCGTCCTTCGGCAAGTCCTTCTTGGGCATCAGGTCTCCTCGGTGGGGTTGGGTACTTGCAGGGCGCTGTCGTCGGACCAGCGACCGGCGATGGACGCGGTCGGGGCCTGCGCGGTGATGGCAGGGGCTGGCTGTCCGCGCAGGCTGTCAAGGACGGCGATCACTGGGCAGTCGGCGGCGCGTTGGGCGTCCTCGTGTGCCGTGAGTCCGCAGCCTGGGCAGTCGCCATCACGGTCGGCGTAGTGGATCGCCCGGAGCGCGGTCACGGCGCTCTCGATCTTGCCGTTCGGCTTGACACCGCCGTCGACCAACTCACCGACCCTGGCGATTAGCGCGTTCCACGACGGCAGGTAGCGATCCGGGTCCTCGATGTCGAGAATCGAGTGCAGCGCGCGAATCATGCCCTCGATCTCGGCATCCTTGGCGGCCAGCAGCGGGCCGAGGGCGTCCAACGCGATGTCAGCCCGTTGACGCGCCCAAGGCGACTTGTCGCCGACCGGACGCCCAGCATTCCGTTCAGCGTCCGCGACGGCTGCAGCGATCTGGTCGCGCAAGGCTTCCGCCACCGGGATAGAAGCGGGTCCGGCGAGGCGGTCCAGCAGCCTGCCCAACTCACTCTGAACGTCGGCGATCGACGACGCCGCGCCGGACACGATGGACTGCAGCATCTCGACCTTGCGACGGATGCGGTCGAGGTCAGCCACGGTCGGACTCCTCGCGCGCGGGCGGCGTCGAGGCCGAACGTCCGCGCTGTCCGGCCGTGTCCGCCGCGTTGTCCGGGACAGTCAGCCGGAGCGCTCGGGCGATGAGGTGGACGGTGATGCACTCCTCGCCGTCGCCTCCGCCGCCGCAGGACTGGCACATGGTGATCGGGCAGCCGGTGCACTTCTCGCCGCACACGAATGGCGCGGCGGGGTAGGTGACGATCTGGTGTTCGTCGAGGACGGCCAGGAGTGCGGAGCCCATCCACCAGCCGCGCCAGCCGTCGAGGTACTCGCGGATTCGGTCGGCGAGCGGGTTGGCCGCTGGGACGGGCTCGCACAGCGGTTTGGTGTCTCCGGGCGCGGTGGGTGCTGTTGGCCCGTTCACGGCGACGCTGGGCACCGCTGTGGGGGTCTGTGGATCTTCGGTGGGGGTTGGGGCGTGGAATCGGTTGAGGTCGTCAAGCCACGTCATCGGGGGCCTCTGGGTTGGGTCGGGTGTCGTGGAAGCCGTCGAGGATCTCGATCACGCGTCCGCGACGACGGAAGGTGCATCGCCGGTAGGGCTGGGCTTTGCAGTGCGGGCAGGGCTGGGTGATGCGCGGGTGGGCGGGTGTCTTCTCCCAGCCGTGCGGGGTC
>DATLIA010000263.1:0-19215 GCA_035540215.1 Actinokineospora sp.
GTGCGCAGGCCCGCGAGGTCGCCGCCCGGGATCGGCAGCGTCCGGGGCGCGGAGCCGGTGGCGAGGACGAGCCGGTCGTAGCGGTGGTGCTCGCCCGCCGAGTCGACGACGGCCCGTTCGCCGAGGTGGATCTCGCGGACCTCGGTGTCGGTGCGGAGGTCGATCGAGTGCTCGGCGTAGTAGCCGGCATCGTGCACCCAGTCGGGCTCGTCGGTCTCGCCGAGGAGGACCGCCTTGGACAGCGGCGGCAGCGCGTACGGGCGGTGCGGGCCCTGCCCGATCAGCACGATCTCGCCGTCGAAACCCTTGTCCCGCAGGGTGCCCGCGGCGGTGCCGCCCGCCAGGCCGGTCCCCACGATGACGATCCGGTGCACAGCGCCCATGTCTGCCTCCTCGTCGGCAACCGACGTTAGTACTCGACGCGCTGCGGTGCTTGTCAGGAAAATCTTGATAAGTCGCATCTTGCGGCGTCACGTCTCGTTACGGTCCGCGTCATCACTACGACAGGGCGAACCGACCGGTAACAAGCGAACGGTCGAGAGGGTGGGCGCAGTGAACAGCAAGGAGTGGACCGTCAGCTGTCGCGACATCGCGGGCCGCAGGCGTGACGTCACGGTGTTCGTCCGGCAGGGCCGGGTCGTGTTGGTGGCGCCACCTGGGGAAACGGCGATCCTGTCGCCCCTCGACGTCGGAAGATTAAGGGCCGCGCTGCGCGACGCTGTGGTGGACGCCTCGGTCGAATCCGCCTGACACCTATTCCCCGTCGACGTAGGCGGACTGACAGGCACTGTGGTGGACACCTCGGTCGAATCCGCCTCACACCTATTCCTACTCGACAGTAGGCAGTGGCAGACTTGGCGGATGGCGACATATTTCGTGACCGGGGCGACCGGGTTCCTCGGCCGCGCGCTGATCGACCGGTTACTGGCCCGGCCGGACTGCGACCGGATCCACGTGTTGATCCGCCAGCGGTCGATGGAGCGGTCGGGCGTCCTGTGGGCCGATGACGACCGCGTCGTCCCGGTGATCGGCGACCTGGCCGAGCCGGGCCTCGGCGTCGACGAGGGTCCGCTGCTCGGCGCCATCGACCACGTCGTCCACCTCGGCGCCGTCTACGACCTGACCGCGTCGGAGGACGCGAACCGCACCGCGAACGTCGTCGGCACGGCCAACGTGCTCGACTTCGCCGCGGCGATCAACGCGGGCGTGCTGCACCACGTGTCGTCCATCGCGGTCGCGGGCGACTTCCGGGGCGTGTTCACCGAGGCCGACTTCGACCGCGGCCAGCGGCACCGCTCGCCGTACCACGCCACGAAGTTCGAGGCCGAGCGTCTGGTCCGGGGCCAGGCGCGGGTGGCCTACCGGGTGTACCGCCCCGCCGCCGTCGTCGGCGACTCACGCACCGGCGCGATGGACAAGATCGACGGCCCGTACTACTTCCTCCCCGCCCTGGCCCGACTCGCCCGGCTGCCCGCCGGGCTGCCGCTGATCACCCACGACCTCGGCGGGACCAACATCGTCCCGGTCGACTACGTCGTGGACGCGATGGCGCACCTGATTCACGTGCCCGCACGGTCCGGTCAGACGTATCACCTGACGCACAACGGCAAACAGCGCCTGACGGACGTCTACAACGCGCTCGCGGCGGCGTTCGACGCGCCCAAGATCGTCACCACTGTGCCGGTCCGGCTGCCCCGGATCGAGCGTCTGCCCGCACTGCCCGCCGCGGTGATCGCCGAACTCGGCATCCCGGCGGAGGTGGTCCCCCACCTCGACCTGCCCACGGTGTTCGACGCGACCGCGACCGAGGCGGCGCTGGCCGGGTCCGGGATCAGCCTGCCGCCGCTGTCGGCGTATGCGGGCGCACTGGTCAGGTACTGGGCCGAGCACCTCGACCCAGACCGTGCTTGGGCCCGCGCGAACTCGTTGCGCGGCAAGCGGATCGTGGTGACCGGCGCGTCCTCCGGCATCGGCCGCGCCACCGCCTTGGCCGCCGCTCGCAAGGGTGCGACCGTGCTGCTGGTTGCCCGTCGACAGGATGAGTTGGAGAAGGTCCGCGACCGGGTGGTCTCGGCGGGCGGGACCGCCGAGGTCCACCCCTGCGACCTCACCGACGGCGACGCGGTCGACGCCTTGGTCAAGGACCTCGGCGTTGTCGACATGCTGGTAAACAACGCGGGCCGCTCTATCCGGCGGTCGGTACATCTATCGGTGGACCGGCTGCACGACTATGAGCGCACTATGGCCCTGAACTATTTCGCGCCGCTCCGTCTGACGCTCGGCCTCCTGCCAGGGATGCGCGCGCGGGGCTTCGGTCGGATCGTGAACGTGACGACGATGGGCCTGCAGACCGACACGCCTCGGTTCTCGGCGTACCTGGCCTCCAAGGGCGCCTTGGAGGCGTTCGGCCGGTCGGCGGGCCGGGAGTTGCTGGCCGACGGCGTGACGGTCGTGTCCGTCCGAATGCCGCTGGTCCGCACCCCGATGATCGGCGCGACCGACGCGTACAGCCGCATGCCCGCGACATCGCCCCGAGCGGCGGCCGACCTGGTGATCAAGGGCTTGACCGGGCGCGGCGAGGTCGTGCAGCGACCGGAGGGGCTGGCGATGGAGGTGCTTCGGGTGTTCCTGCCCGGGGTGGCCCGGCAGGCGTTGAACCTGGCTTACCGGGTGATGCCGGAGTCGGCCCCGGAGGCCCGCGAACGCCCGGAAGCCCCGGTGACCGCCCTGGTCTCAGCCGCGATCCGGCCGCTCTGGCGACGGTTGCGCTAGGCAGGCGGCGACCCGGTCGCGCAAGGTCTCGTACTGCTCGCGGCATCGCTTGGGTGCGCCACTGGGCCGCTCGACTGATCGGCCCGCCGTCACGGTCTCGTCGGGACGAAACTGGTCGCGCGTCAGGTCCACGTCGATCCCGCCGAGCCGGTTCCAGTAGTGGAAGCCGGTCCGCTCGCCGTAGACGTGGACCTCGCCGAGGACGAGTTCACCGCCGAGCAGGTCATGGAGCACCAGGGCGGTCGTGCCGCACTGTCCCCTGGCAGGATTGCCGGGATGCCAGTCTGCGAGGTCGTCGGGATCGCACGTGTCAGCGCCCCAACTCGCGCGGATCGCTCTGGTGACCTCGGTGAGAGTCATGCCAGCCGTTCGTCGACCTGGTCAGCGCCGACCTGGCGGGCCCGTCTGCGCAAGCGCTTCATCCGCTCGGCGATCCGCTCCGACGCGACCCCGTCGGCGGCTTCGATCACGTCGTCGGTGACCTTGCCCGCCTGATCGTGTTCGCCTAGTTCTAGATAGGCCGCCGCGATGTGGATCCGCGTCTTCACCCGTGAGGTGACCCGACCAGCGGGCAGCCCCGCCAACGCCTGTTCAAGCAACACGATCCCTTGCTGCGGCCTGCCGATGTCTCGCAAGCACTGGCCGATGTCCGAGGTGAAATCGACCTCGTCGTAGTGGCCCAACCAGGCAGGCTCATTCCCCGAACCACGATCGAACGACTGCCGCGCGGCGTCGAGCGCGGCGGCGGATGAGTGGCGATCCCCCAACAAACTGAGACTGCGGGCCTCCACCGCGTGGAGGTAGGCGGAAACAACAGGCGTGGCTCGCCCGCCGATCACATGCTGCGCGGACCGCGCGAGCGAGGCCGCATGCTGGCCCGCCCGGCCCACCTCGCGCTGATCCGCGCTGTTCGCCCCGATATCTATCGTCAGCAGGCTCATTTCGGCCAGCACATTCGCTCCGAACGACTGATCGCCCGCCCGCATGGCCAGTCCGAGCGCCTGTGCGAAGTACCGCTGGCCAAGCGCATGTCGGCCGCTGTCCACCGACGTCAGCCCCGCCAGGAACGTCGCCTCGGCCAGGGCACTGGCGAGGTCTCGCCCAACCTGTTCGCCGTAAGTGCCATCCTGAATCGCGCGGCTCTGCTGGTGCACCAGCTGCACCACCTGCGGGCGCACCCGACCGCCGCCGTGCACGCGAATGAGTCGCTCGAAGTGCCGGACCGTCGACCGAAGGATCTCCACGTCGGTACGCCCGATCCGCCCGACCTCAGCGAGCTCTCGCGCAGGCGATGATGTCATCGCCATCCACGCGGGTTCCGCGAACGCCGCCGCCGCGAAGGTGGATCCGAGCATGAAGTTCCGCCGATTGAGGTCACGCCCGGATAGTTCCGCCACAGTGGCGATGTTCCCACCGAACGTCACCGACGTCCGCAACCCGTCGAACGTGTCCTCGTCTGGCGCGCGGTCGGTGAAGCCGCAATCGATCACTGAGACCCGATACCCGAGCCTCTTGCTCAACACCTCCGCGACAAGTCTCGGTACCGGCCACCTGGGCTGACACCCGTCGAGCATGCGTCGCACCGAGGTGGTCGTGGTGCCCAGGTGCACGCCCTCGCCGCGTCCGCCAAGCACGACAGCGTGGGCTAGCGCGGTATTACTCAACCCTGCGTCGGCCATAAGGACCCGCAACGCCAAGTTGCCGTCGAGGCCGTCCCCATCGGCCTTAAGTAGCTGCACGATCGCTAACAGTAGTCGCCCTGGCCGACAATCCAGTCTCGTCGCGCATTGATCCTTCGAAGTGAGACCCCAAGTGAGACCCCTGGCACGGCAGTGATCGGACAGCTCCGCGTTCGTGACTCCCGCGCCCGCGTCCCGGGCGGTTCGCTGTGGTCACAGCGACGTTCAGGAAGGACACCGATGACCAGCGCAGTCGACCTGACCAACGGACGATCACTCGTCTCCGACCGCCTCTTCGCCAAGCTCGTGGCCAGACTCGTCCGCGAAGGCAAACACCGGCAGGGCCGCGCCGTGCTGATCGTCGACCAGACGCTGGCGTTCCTCGGCGCGTGCGCTGTCAACACCGGCGAACCGCTGTCGCCGAGCCCTCTGGTGGACGAGGGCTGGCACGCTTTCGTCCTGCACACCCGCGAGTACGCCGAGTTCTGCCGGATGATCGCGGGCCGGTTCCTGCACCACCGTCCGTCCGATGAGCCCCGGTTCGGCACCGACCACCTCGACCGCTCGAAGCGCGCCATTCATCGAGCTGGCTACCTCGTGCGCGACGAGCTGTGGCTGCCCGCCAGCTCCGCGTGCACGCAGTGTCACGGCGGATGAGTCGCACGAGTTGGGCGGGCCTGCCCGAACCGGTGCGGGCGGCGGTCATCGCGGCAACCGGCGGGGTCACCGACGTCGAGGAGCCCGGCGCGGGCAGCCAGTCGGACTTCGCCGCGACCCTGTGCACGACCGCCGAACCCGTGTTCTGCAAGGGCATCCGAACGACATCCCCGCGCGCGGCCAGGCACCGACACGAGGCTGCGATCAACCCGCACCTGCCAGCGGCGGCAGGCCGGCTGCTCTGGCAGGTCGAGGCGTCCGACTGGTTGGTCCTCGGCTTCGAGCACGTCCCAGGCGGCCACGCCGACCTCTGTCCCGGCTCACCGGACGTCGACTCGGTGGCGGCGGCCGTCGCCGGGCTCACTGTGCCCGCGCCCGCGTTCGCACCGTCCCTGGCGGCGCACTGGGGCAGGCTCGCGGCGTGGCGGCGGCTGCGCGCGCACCAGCACGTCCCCGACCACCTTGTCGCGTGGGAGTCAAGGGCGGTCGACCTGGTCGACGGGGACAGCCTGCTGCACACCGACATCCACTCGCTCAACCTGCTGGTGGACACCGAGGTCCGGGTGGTCGACTGGGCCTGGGCACGGCGGGGCGCGTCCTGGGTGGACCGTGCCTTCCTGGTCCCGCGCCTCATCGAGGCGGGCCACTCGCCCGGTGCCGCCGAGCGGATCGCGGGACCGCTGCCTGACCCGGGAGCGACCACGTTCGCCGTCGCGGTCTGGGGGATCTGGACGTACCTCAACCTGACTGATCCGCGGCCGCATCGGCCTGCGCTCGTGACGGCGGCCGAGACGTGGTCGGAGTACCGGCTAGGTCCAAGGTCCTACGACTAAAGGATGAGGTCGGCGCACGCCCGGACCAGGCAGACTGGACACGTGGAGAACACCGAGTGGCGGCTTCGGCCCCCAGCCAACCTGGTCAGCAAGCGGGCCATCCTGCACTGGACCCTGCGCGCCGCGATCGTCTGGACGATCGTGGTCGGCGCGCAGGCCATCCACCTGCTGATCGATGACGGGTCATCGACCTGGGTGCGGGTGGTCGCGCTGGTCAGCCTGGTCGTGGCGGTCGCGCATGTGGCGGTGATGCCCCGCTGGCGGTACGCCGTGCACCGCTGGGAGACCAGCCCGGAGGCGGTCTACACGCGGAGCGGGTGGATCAACCAGGAGTGGCGGCTGGCCCCGGTGTCGCGGATCCAGACCGTCGACACCGCCCGTGGCCCGTTACAACAGCTGCTCAACCTGTCGACCGTCACCGTTACCACGGCGTCCGCGGCAGGCCCGGTCAAGATCGAGAACCTGGACGCCTCCGTCGCGGCCCGCATCGCCGATGAGCTGACCAGCACCACCCAGGCCACCCCTGGGGACGCCACATGACCGTCCAACCGGACACCGGCTTCCCGGCCGCGCCGCCCGTCGACGAGCCAAGCCGCGAGTGGGGCAGGCTCGACCCCCGGATGATCATCGTCCGGCCGCTCAACGAGCTACTGGGCCTGCTGATCCCCCTATTCGCCATCGCCTTCCTCGGCAACGGCGAAACCTGGCGACTCGCGGTAAGCGGCGCGACCGTCGGCGCGCTGATCCTCTATGGACTGTTTGCCTGGCTCACCACGAAGTACCGCATCTCCGAGACCCAGGTCGAACTACACAAGGGCCTCCTACTCCGCCAGCGACTGGCCATCCCCCGCGACCGCATCCGGACGGTCGACCTGACGTCCAAACTCGGACACCGCCTCTTCGGCCTCACCGCTGTACGGGTAGGCACCGGCCAACAGGAACGCACCCCAGGGGAAGGCGTAGTCCTGGATGCCGTCACCGCAGCCGAGGCCGACCGCCTACGCCAGGTCTTCCTCCACCGCCCCACCGCGACCGACGAGCCCACCGCTGATCAACCAGCCGACGAGGGCACACCGATCTCCACCCTCGACCGGCGTTGGTACCGCTATGCCCCGCTGAGCATGTCCGGCCTGGTCACCATCGGTATCTTCGCAGGCTTCGGAATGAACATCCTCAACGAACTCGATCTGGAGTTCTCCAAGGTCGGCTTCATCCGATCGGTCGTCACCTGGGTCACCGACTCGAACCCGCTCGTGGTGGTCCCCGCCGTCGCGGGCGTCGTCCTACTGGTCTCGGTGATCCTGTCGTTCTTGACCTACCTGCTGCAGAACCACGGCTACCACCTCAACCGCCACGCCGACGGCACCGTCCGCGTCCGCCGAGGCCTGCTCACCACCAGATCGGTGTCGGTCGAGGAACAACGACTCAGAGGCGTCACCCTCCACGAGCCCCTATTACTCCGCGCGGGCCGAGGCGGACGACTCACGGCCGTCACCACCGGCCTGGGCCGGGCCAACGGCAGCGGCCTGCTCCTGCCGCCCGCACCACGCGCCGAGGCCGACCGGGTAAGCGCCGAAGTCCTGCACGCGCCCACCGCCCCAACGGCGGAACGCCTGACCCGGCACCCAGCCCGCGCCCGAACCCGCAGACTGGTCCGCGCCATCACACCAAACGTCGTCTTGGCGGGCGCATTGCTTCTCCTGGCCGCCTCCGCCGACTGGCCGAACTGGCTGTGGATCACAGCCGTATGCCTACTCCCGATATCCGTCCTCATCGGACTAGACCGCTACCGAAATCTGGGCCACACCCTCACCGACCGGTACTTGGTCAGCCGCTCTGGCTCCCTCGACCGGGAGACGGTCGCGTTGCAACGCACGGGAATCATCGGCTGGAAGTTCACCCAAACCCTCTTCCAACGCCGCGCTGGCCTCCTTTCGGTCACGGCGGTCACGGCGGCGGGCAAGGGCGGCTACGCAGTCGTCGACATAGGTGAAGGTGACGGCTTAGCCCTAGCCGACAAGACCATCCCAGACCTCTTACGCCCATTCCTGGCGCCCTACTAACCCAGAAGGGGCATGCCCACGCCCGGCGGTCCCTCAAGGCAAAGGCGGGCTTGGCCGTCGGGGAGCCGTTGCCTAAGTCCTGTTAGGACTGACTGACGGCCGCCGCCAAAGCGCCCAGTAGTAGGTAGATGACGCCGCTGGAAAGGTCTAGGCCGCGTCGGACTCGGGCTGTGCGGCGGAGTTTGCCGAACAGGACGCTTGCCAACAGGGCGTAGGTGCCGTCGCTCAGGATGCCTAGGACGATGAAGCCGATGCCGAAGAACACCAGTTGCCACACCACCGAACCGCGTGCCGGGTCCACGAACTGGGGCAGGAAGGCCACGAAGAAGATCAGGGTCTTCGGGTTGAGGACGTTCACCAGGACGCCCTGCCAGAAGATCCGGCTGTTGGACAGGTGGGGCGGTTCCGTGACATTGCCGTCGTCCGGCTTCTCCAGGAACAGCTTGTGGATGCCGAGCCACACCAGATAAGCGACGCCCAGCCACTTGACGATCTGGAACGCGGTGTCCGAGGCCAGTAGCAGGGCCGACATGCCCAGGGCGGTGACGACCACGTACACGATGGAACCTACGTGGATGCCGATCACCGACAGCAAGCCTGCTGCCCGGCCCTGGGTCGCGGTCCGGGTGACGATATAGAGGACCGCGGGGCCAGGCACGATGAGCAAGGCCATCGTGGCGGCCGCGAACAGCAGCAGTGTGGACATGGTGGGCATCTGGGACACCGGCTCCTTCGTTGGTACGGGGTCGTGCGGGGTGATCGACTACCTCACCCGGTTCTGGTTCGCGGCTGGTTCGTGTCGGATGGGGTGTCGAACAACCGCCCGACGCCCGTGCCTGTCGCGCCCGCGATTCGGAGACAGTGCCATAGGCAGGCTTGGTTGGACGTGATCACTGGCACCCCGAGGTCGCGTTCCAGCGGTTCGATCGCGGCCAGTGACCGGAAGCCGCTGCCTGGGATCAGCACGCAGTCGGCGTGTGGGTCGAAGCCGCGGCGGGCTTGGCGGTAGACCTCCTCAGGCCGGACCTCCCACTGGCCGTCACGGTCCCACGCCTCGAAGCTCTCTCGTTCACCCCAACCTTCGCCGAGGGAGAAGCGGGTCTGGCCGGTCAGGGGGAAGCCGCTGTCGGCCAGGTACCGGTGAGCCGCGGCGAGGCTGGTCGGGGTGAACCACGGTGGGATGACCAGGTGCGGGCGCGACACCCGCAACGCGCGCATGGCGGCGAGCATGGCCAGTGGGGCCGTGGTGACTGGGACACCGTGCGTGCGTGCGGTGGCCTGCTCGCAGAAGCGTTCGTCGAAACCCGCGCCCGCCAGGAAGCTGCTCGATCCGAAGCACAGGCAAATCACGTCGAGCGGCATCTGGCCGAGTTGGTCCAACCCACGAGCTATGTCGGGTGACTCAGCCAGTGCCGCGGCGTGGTCGCCGGTGAAGTCGGAGCCCGGTTTGCGGGGGCTGTCGAACCGGGCCGAGTGGACGCTGACCCCGGCGGGGGCCATCGCCCAGATCTCGGCCTCGGGCACCGGGTCCTTCGCGATGACCAGGATGCCGATCCTGGCCAGCCAGCCCCACCCATCCGCGGCGGTCACAACGCCGCGCCCGCGGGCAACTCAGCGGGGATGGTGGCGAGGGCGGCGGCGACCTCCTCGTCGGACAGGACGTCGTCGTCAAGGGCGCCCGCGAAGTACTTCTCGTAGGCGGTGAGGTCGAAGTGGCCGTGCCCGGACAGGCCGAACAGGATGGCGCGTTCCGTACCCTCTTCGCGGCAGCGCAGGGCCTCGTCGATCGCCGCGACGATGGCGTGGGTCGACTCGGGCGCGGGCACGATTCCCTCGGCCCTGGCGAACCGGACGCCCGCCTCGAAGCAGCGCCGCTGGGTGACCGCGATGGCCTCCATCAGCCCGTCCTCCACGACCCGGCTGACCAACTGGCCCATGCCGTGCGCGCGCAGCCCGCCCGCGTGGAACGTCGGCGGGACGAAGCCGTGGCCAAGGGTGTGCATGCGGAACAGCGGCGAAAGACCCGCGCTGTCGGCGTGGTCGTAAGCCACGACTCCCCTGGTCAGCGTCGGGCAGGCGGCGGGCTCGACCGCGATCACCCGCACGTTCCGGCCGCCGCGGATCCGTTCGCCGAGGAACGGGAACGACAGGCCCGCCAGGTTGCTGCCGCCGCCCGCACAGCCGATCACGATGTCGGGGTAGTCGTCGGCCAGCTCGAACTGCCGCATCGCCTCCTGACCGATGACGGTCTGGTGGGCGAGCACGTGATTGGCCGCGCTGCCGACCACATAGCCCAGCGTCGGGTCGGCGGCGTGTGCCTCCAGGGCCTCGGAGGTGGCGATGCCCAGGCTGCCGGGGCTGTCCGGGTCGCGGGCCAGCACGTCACGGCCCGCGGCGGTCTCGATGCTCGGGCTCGGCACGCACTCCGCGCCGAATACCTCCATCAGCGAGCGGCGGTAGGGCTTCTGGGTGAAGCTGACCTTGACCATGTAGACCTTGGCCGTCATGTCGAACATCGCCGCGCTCTGCGCCACGGCACTGCCCCACTGGCCAGCGCCGGTCTCCGTCACCACACCGCGTTTGCCCGCGAGGTGGTTGTAGTAGAGCTGGGCGACAGCGGTGTTCGGCTTGTGGCTGCCGGTCGGCGAGTTGCCCTCGTACTTGTAGTAGAGCCGCGCCGGGGTCCCCAGCGCACGCTCCAGCCTGCGGGCGCGGACCAGCGGCGACGGCCGCCACTGCGCGTAGATCTGCCGGACCGGGTCAGGGATCTCCAGTTCGCGCTCGGCGCTGAGTTCCTGGTCGATGATCGGCTCAGGCATCGTGTGGGCCATGTCGTCGCGTGTCATGGGCGCGCCGGTTGCCGGGTGCAGCGGCGGGTGCAGGTCGGACAGGTCGGCGGCGAGGTTGTACCAGGTATGGGGGATATCGCCTTCGTCGAGCAGGAATTTGATCCGGTCGGCCATCGAGATGTCCTTCCCCGCTGATCCACACTGTGAACGAAATGGGAATTCCGTCGCTACCCGAACGGCGACGTTATGGGGAGGTCCGACGACTGGACAACGACCGATCGAGTGATGGCCCGCCTGCTCCATTAGAGGCGCGAATTCCCAGTTATCGCTGTGAATGATCACGTACGGCGAAAGGCCAGTGGCCCGGTCGCATCCGAACGCGACCGGGCCACTGACTCACTTGACATCGGATCAGCAGGCGCCGCTGTCCTGCCACGGGTTGCCCCACGGGCCGGTGGTGCCCGGCTCGGTGTTGTAGGAGAACTGCAGGGCCGTCCACTTGCGACCCTTGTGCGAGACCACACTGCCCGTCCAGTAGAACTCCTGCGCGCTCCACGCGGGCGCGGTGCAGGTCGTCGGCGGGGTCGTGGTCGTCGGCCGCGTCGTCGTGGTCGGGTTGGTAGTGGTCGGGTTGGTGGTGGTCGGCGTTGTCGTGGTCGGAGTCGTCGTCGGGCCGCCGGTCACGCCGGTCAGCTTCCACGCGCCGTAGGCCGCGGCGTCGGCGCTGCGGTCCAGGACGGTGGAGTTGATGTTGGCCTTGGTGTCGCACGACTGGTGGTAGCACTTGTCGTACGCGACGCCGGACTGGCCGCCCCACTTGGTGGCCTGGGCCGCCGTCATCCGGTTGCTCGCGCCCGCGGCGACACCGCTGGTCGCGATGCCCGCGTCCTTGAACGACTTGTCGTCGGAGCGGCCGACACCCTCGGTGTTCTCCTCGGTCTGGACATTGATCGAGTCGTAGTACGCCTTGAGCACCTTGCCGGTGTCACTGGTGATGTTGTTGATGAAGTAGCCACCATTGGGCGAGCCGACCATGTCGAAGTTCAGGTAGGCCTTGATCTTCGCGCGCTCGGTGCTCGACAGCGACCGGACGTACTCGGCCGAGCCGATCAGGCCGGACTCCTCGAAGTCCCACCAACCGAACCGGATCGCCTTGTCGCCCTTGGCACCCGTGGACGCGTAGGTCAGCGCGACCTCCAGCGCCGTACCGGAACCCGAAGCGTTGTCGTTGATGCCGGGACCAGCGGACACACTGTCCAAATGCGACCCGAGCATGACGACCTGGTTGGGGTCGCCGCGGCCGGGCAGGTCGGCGATCAGGTTGCGCCCGGTCCGGCCGTTGTAGGTGAACTCGTGCACGCGCGTGGTGTAACCGGCGCCTTCGAGCTTGCCCTTCACGTAGTTCAGCGACGCCTGGTAACCGGCGGAGCCGCCGACCCGGTTGCCCGAGTTGTTGTCGGCGATGGTCTGGAACTGGTCCAGGTGCGCCTTGACCTTGGCCACGTCGATGTCCGGGACCGTGCCGCTCGGCGGCGGCGTAGTGGTCGACGTCGGCGGGGTCGTGGTGGTCGGGTTGGTCGTGGTCGGGTTGGTGGTCGAGGTCGGCGGGTCGATCACGCAGGTCGGCTCACCGGACTGCGCCGGAACGCTGACCGCGTCCCACGCCGCCTTGACGGTGGCGAACTCCGTGCAGCTGCTCGTGAACAGGTCTTTGGCCGACTGCAGCGTCGCGACGCGCGACTTGGCGTACGACCAGCTGGAAGTCTTGCGCAGCATCGAGTGGTAGAAGATGTCGCCCGCCTTCCACACGCCGATGCCGGTCACCGAGGCGCCATTGCAGGTCGGGCTGACCGGCTTGCCGTTGCCCGGGTTCGACCCCTCGGCGAGCAGGTAGAACCAGTGGTTCTGCGGGCCGGACGAGCCGTGGTTGGCGGGCAGGCCGGACTTCCAGCAGGTCGGGTCCGCGTTCAGCGCCTTCGACGGGTCGTACATGTTGCGCAGCGGCTTGCCGCCGCCACCGAAGTCGACCTCTTCGCCGATCAGGTAGTCCGGCACGTCGTTGGGGTTGTTGGCGTAGTGCTCCGTCAGGGTGCCGAAGATGTCGCCGATCGACTCGCTCAGGCCGTAGGCCTCGCCCTGCCTGCTCATGCCACCCGGGGTGCGGCAGTCGAGGCTGTGGCCGTTCTCGTGGCCGACGACGTCGAGCGCGGTCAGCTGGTTGGTGCTGCCCTGGTTGCGGCCGAAGCGGGTGTAGTCGGCCGAAGCGCTGCTCTCGCAGTAGGAGTACGCGTTGCCCTCGTTCATGCCCACGTGCGCCTCGGGCCACTGGCCGTTGCCGTCGTGGCCGTTGCGGCCCCAACGCTCCTTGAGCATGTCCCACATCTTGTTCTGGGCGTAGTGCACGTCGACCGCCGCCGTCGGCAGGTCGTTGGCACCGCCGTTGCCCCAGACGTTGTCCGAGTCGGTGTAGATGGCCTTGGAGCCGTCGTTGGCCACGGACATGCCGCCGCGGTCGGCGTCCTTCATCTGGTAGCCCGAACCGGACTGCTGGGTGCCGATCGCCACCGAGCCGTTGTGGTAGCCCTTGCCGTCGGCGTGCGCCACTCCGTCCCACGAGCTGACGACCTGGCCGGTGCGCGCGTCGACGAAGACGTGCAGCGCGCTGGGCACCGTGCCGCCGTGCTCGAAGTCGGCCCGCTTGCCGCGGACGACGACCTCCCACACCAGCTTGGCCTCGCCGGTCGCGTCGACCCCGAGGCGCGGCGCGGACGCCGAGTCGATGAGGCCGCCGAAGTTCGCCTTGGCGATGGTGTCGGCGCTCCGCGCGGTGACCACGGGGCTCGTCGAGCCAAGCGTCACGCGGCGGTTGTCGCCGTCGACGTCGCGGACCCCGCCCGCCGCGTCGGTGACGACGACGACGTCGCCGCCGTTGAGTACAGGGAGACCCTGGTAGGTCCGGGTGTAGTTGACGTAGGCGAGGCCCTGCTTGGTGACCTCGACATCGGCGCGCACGAGCTGGTTGTCACCGCTCAGGCCGCTGAGGCCGGTCGGCCCACCGAGTGCCCGGTCCGCCGCGGCGATGGCCACCTCTTCTGGAGCGCCTGCCTGCGCGGGGGCCTGCTGCTGGGCGATGGCGACCGCGCCGAGTCCGGCGGTCACCACCGCGATTCCTAGTGCCGCGGTCAGCTTGTACGACCGCGGAACAGTCCGCTTCCGATTCATTTGTGAATATGCCTTCTTCTGCAGGATGTGCGCGCGCGGCGATGCAAGGCGCCGAGCGCACACGAATGGGCGAATCGCACGCTAAGGCCCGAGCCGACCCATGCAGAAGTAGGAATACATGACACTGACTGGTACACGACAGCAGGCGTCAATTCTGTTGAATTGACGCCTGCTGTCGATTGTTTCTACCGTTAGACCGTCAGCGTCCAGGTGTCGATCCGGCCGACGTCAGCCGACGCGGCGTCCTGCACCCGAAGCCTCCAGGTCCCGTTCTTGGCCTCACTGCTCAGGTTCACCGTGTAGGTCTGGTTGATGTTGTCGGCGCTGCCACCCGCCCGGTTGTGCAGCACGTACGCGCTGCCGTCCGGGGCGACGAGGCTGACCACGAGGTCACCGATGTAGGTGTGCACGATGTGCACCTCCACCGTCGAGGCCGCCGACGCGTTCCCGGCACAGCCGGAGACCGCGATGGTGCTCTCCACAGTGGACAGGTCCGGGATGTTCACGTCAGTGCCGTTGGTGCCGCCACACGCGGGCGTACCGCCGCCGCCCAGCGACAGCGTCCACGTGTCGATCCGGCCGGTGTCGGCGGCCGCGGCGTCCTGCACCCGCAGCTTCCAGCTGCCGTTGGCGGCCTCACCGGAGAGGTTGACGGTGTAGGTCTGGTTGATGTTGTCGGCACTGCCGCCCGCACGGTTGTGCACCACGTAGGTGCTGCCGTCCGGGGCGACCAGGGTCACCACGAGGTCACCGATGTAGGTGTGCACGATGTGCACCTCCACCGTCGAGGTCGCCGACGCGTTGCCGGTACATCCGGCGATGGCGATCGTGCTCTCCACAGTGGACAGGTCGGGGATCGTCACGTCGGTGCCGTTGGTGCCGGAGCACCCGGGAACCGGCGCCGAAGTGATGGTCCAGCTGAATGTGGCGGTGCCGGTCCGGCTGGCCGAGTCGGTCACCGTGGCGGTCACGCTGCTGGTGCCCGCCGTGGTCGGCGTCCCGGAGATCAGGCCGCTGCCCGCGTTGATCGACAGTCCGGCGGGCAGACCGGTCGCCGCCCAGCTGTACGGCGCCGTGCCGCCCGACGCGGCCAGCTGCAGGCTGGCCGCGGTGCCGACGACACCGGACTGGCTGCCCGGGTTGGCCACCGACGGAGAGCCGGGGGTGCCGCCGCCGGGAGCGGTGTAGAGCAGCCGGTTCGGCGAACCGGTGCCCGGGTTGGTGACCTTGTTCGGAGTGGAGTTGTTGTACATCGCGGTGGCGACCGCGGGCGGCAGGTCGTTGGGGTGGGTGGCCAGCCACAGCGCGGCGGCGCCCACGACATGCGGGGTCGCCATCGAGGTGCCGCTGATGGTGTTGGTCGCGGTGTCGTTGGTCATCCACGACGACGTGATGTTGACACCGGGGGCGAAGATGTCGGTGCAGGTGCCGAAGTTGGAGAAGCTGGCCCGCGCGTCGTTGATGTCCGTCGCGTTGACCGTGATGCCCTCCAGCACCCGGGACGGCGAGGAGTTGCACGCGTTCGCGTTGGAGTTGCCGGACGCGAGCCCGTAGGTGACGCCGGAAGCGATCGAGTTGCGCACCGCGGTGTCCAGCGCGGCGTCCGCCCCGCCACCGAGGCTCATGTTGGCCACGGCGGGCTTCACGGCGTTCTGGGTGACCCAGTCGACGCCGTTGACCACGCCCGCGGTCGTGCCGGAGCCCGAGCAGTTCAATACCTTCACCGCGACCAGCGCGACACCCTTGGCCACGCCGTACTGGCTGCCGCCGACCGTGCCCGCCACGTGCGTGCCGTGGCCGTGGCAGTCGGTGTTGTTGGTGTCGACGGTGTTCGTGCCCCACGTCGCCCGGCCGCCGAAGGTCGAGTGCGTGATCCGGATGCCGGTGTCGAGGATGTAGGCGCGGACGTTGCTCGCCGAGGTGTCGTAGGTGTAGCTCTGGTCCAGGGGAAGGTCACGCTGGTCGATCCGGTCGAGCCCCCACGACGGCGGGTTCGGCTGGACGTCGTTGATCCGCAGCACCTGGTCCTGCTGGACGTAGGCGACCTTGGGGTCGGCGGCGAGCTTGCGCGCCTGCGCGTCGGACATCTTCGCCGCGAACCCGTTGAGAGCGTGCTGCCACGACACCGTGACCGTGCCACCGTATTTGCCGGTGAGATCGGCCGCGGTCCGCGCTGAGGCCGACCTCGGCGACGCGCTGTCGTTGAGCACCACCACGTAGCTGTCCGGCACGGCCTCCGCGACCGTGCGCACCTGGGCCTCGGCGAACGCGGGCGTGGCCAGCCCGATGACCGAAAGCAATGCCGCTGCCGCGACCGTTCCGAGTCCCGCTAATCGGCGAACGTGTCCCATGTGAGGGCTCCCTTGCGTGGGTGGGCACCCCGGGCCGGTGCGAGTCGGTCCGGGGTGGTCACCGTGGATGGGATGTGGTTCGCGCAAACCAGAAGCGGGATTCAATCACCCCTGAATGTATAAAGTGAATGCAACGGCAACCGCGAAAGCCGTTCGGATCAACCTGGTTACCCGCGGGTATAGCGTTGGACGACCGTCGTACTGCGAATGGAGTAGTCCGACTCCCCCGCTGCCTGCCCCGCACACCAATCCGTCACCACCCGCCGTGCGCTCGCCAGACCGGTGGACAACTGGAACCGTGTTGGCTTGAGCGGTGTAAACCTGTCGACAGATCGCATCGATGGGAGCAGCGGATCAGCGACGCGGACGCGGAAGCCGTGGCCAGGGTGCGCGCCGGGGACGCGGGCGCGTACGGGGACCTGGTGCGCCGTCACGCGGGCACCGCCCTGCGCGCGGCGGTGTTCCTCGGCGCCGGTGCGGACGCGGAGGACGTCGTGCAGGAGTCGCTGGTGAAGGCCTATCGGGCGTTGGGCGGCTTCCGCGACGGCGCTCCGTTCCGGCCGTGGCTGCTGCGCATCGTGGCGAATGAGACGAGGAACCTGCGCCGGTCGGCGAGCCGCCGGGGCGCCACTGAGGCCGCCTCGGTCCTGCCGGAGCCGGTGTCGGACCCCGAGCTGTCCGTCGAGGCCAGGGCGCGTCGCGCTGAACTGCTGACCGCGTTGGAGGCACTGCCCGAGTCCTACCGGCGTGTGGTGACCTGCCGGTACCTGCTGGAACTCGACGAGCGGGAGACCGCGACCGTGCTGGGCTGGCCGCGCGGCACCGTGAAGTCCCGGCTGTCTCGCGCCCTGCGCAGGCTGCGCGTGTCCTTGGAACCTGTCGACGCTGGATCGGAGGCCCATGACTGAGCCGACCGACCCGCTGGCCCGCGAGCTGCGCGCTCTCGGCGCGGACCTGCCCGTGTCCGAGCCCTCAGCGACGCTGACCGCCGCCGTCATGGCCCGCGTCGCGGCCGAACCCGTCCCGGCCCGACCGACGCGGATCACCGGCTGGATCAAGGCGAAATGGCGCGCGCTGGTGTCGCTGCTGACCGGCCTGGTACTGGTCGCGGCCTTGACCCCGCCGGTGCGCGCCGCCGTGGCCGAGTGGCTCGGCTTCGGCGCGGTCGAGGTCCGCACGTCGACCGGGGCACCCCCGACGACCACGCAGCCGCCACCGACCGCGGGCGGCGGCCTCACCGTCGAGCAGGCGCGGTCCATGGTGGACTTCGACGTGGTCGTCCCGACCGAGTTGGGCCCACCGTCGGGGATAGAGGTATCCGCTGACCGGGTGGTGGTGTCAATGTCCTGGACGAACGGGCCGGTGCGCTTGGACCAGGTCGGCGCCCGCCTCGCTCCGTACTTCGTCAAGACGGTGTGGGACCAGATCAAGTTCACCACCGTCCGCGGCGGCGAGGCACTGTGGCTGGAAGGCCCGCACCGGGTCGTCGTCCAGTCCCCCGATGGCACTCAGCGCGACGAGCCCGCCCGGCTGGCGGGCAACACCCTGATCTGGCAGGCGGGTGGGGTCACGCTTCGCCTGGAAGGCGACCTCGACCGCGCGCGGGCCGTCGAGATCGCCGAGTCCGGGAACCACTAGGCCGTGGGCGGTGTATCCACTGCAGCCACGTCCGAGGAGGTCCCCCCATGCGCACCAAACTCCTGACTCTGCTCGCCGCCTGCACTCTGGTCGTCCTCAACGCCACCCCAGCGGCGGCGGGCGGACCGACCAGCGTCCTGCTCGTCTACCCCGAGAGCCAACGCGCCGCGGCGGTCTACCACTCCGACTCCGCCTACAAACGTCTGGAGAACGCGTTGGAGGGCGGGTCAACCGAGCCCGCGAACCCCGACGGCTCCTATGTGACGGCGACCTGGCTGATCCACGATGTGCAG
Organism: Actinokineospora sp.; assembly: GCA_035540215.1. Classification (GTDB taxonomy): domain Bacteria; phylum Actinomycetota; class Actinomycetes; order Mycobacteriales; family Pseudonocardiaceae; genus Actinokineospora. Next base: position 18,298 of record DATLIA010000263.1, read on the forward strand.
GTGTGGCGGACCGACCGGGTGTACCTCACTTCGTCGGGACCCGTGATCGAGACCCGCACGACCATGAACGACAGCAACATCTGGGACGCCCCGGCGACCTGGCACACCAGTTCCGCGCCCGCCGATCTGCTCGCCCTGCTGGACACCCTGGGCGTGACGGACGAGTCGACAACCGCCCGGATCGCCGCCCGCGCCAACAGCGCGCCGCCGCCCGTCACCCAGGCCGCCACGCCACGTGACGTCCGCTGGGAATGGGGAATCGGCGGCATCGTCGTCGGCGGACTGCTCGCACTCGCGGCCGTCCGCCTTCGTCAACGCCTGGTCACTCCGCGATGAGGACGACGAGGGTCCGGGGTCCGTGGACGCCTTCGACGCGGTTGAGTTCGATGTCGCTGGTGGCCGAAGGGCCGCTGATCCAAGTCAGGGGCCGGTTCTGGTCGAGTCGGGCGATGGCCTCGGGGACGGTGCCGACGATCTGGCCCGCGCGGACGACACACAGGTGGAAGTCGGGCACCAGGGTGATGGCGCGGCGGCCCTGGTGGGTGCCCGCGTCGAGGACGATGGTGCCGGTCTCGGCGATGCCGAGGGCGCAGCCGGTGACCACACCGTCCATGGTGTCGAGTTCGGGCACGGTGAGTGGACTGTCCACGATGGCGCCCGGCACCCACCCCTGCGGCAGATCCAACGGTGTCACCACGCGCCGCACCCCGGCCGCGGCGAGTTCAGCGGCGATCGCGGCGGGCAGGGTCTCGGCGGGGACGCGGACGACCTTGGCGCGGTAGTCGTCGACCCGTTCGGCGAACAGCTCGACCAGGTCCACCCCGGGCAGGCTCAGCTCGTAGTCCCGTGAGATCTCGGCGGCCTGGGGGGCGTCGAGCAGGGCGGCGCGGACGCGGGCCAGGATGTCGTCGCGGGCGT
>DATLIA010000264.1:0-5233 GCA_035540215.1 Actinokineospora sp.
AGCGCACCGTGGCATGGCTCTTCGGCTACCGACGACTCGCCATCCGCTACGAACGCCACGGCGACCTCTTCTGCGGGTTCCTCACCCTCGCCGCCGCGCTCACCTGCTACAAGAAACTCGCCAAATGAGACACGCTCTTAAACATCCGACTAATCCTTGACGACACTTTCCGTGTAGCACCACAATCCCCCGCACGGCGACTTGCATACCAATGTTCGACCGCCGAACATCCGATGTAAGGGCGCGAAAGGCGTGGAGATGAGCGAGCAGGGTGTGTCGCGTCGGGCCTTCTTGGGGTGGTCGGCGGCGGCCGGTGTGGGCGCGTTGATGACGGGTGGGGTGATCGCGGGCGGCGGAGTCGCGCAGGCCGCGCTCGCGGGTATCGACGACCGGTTGGCGGCCGGGACCGGGTGGCGAGATTACCTCGGCGCGCTGGACCTAACCTGGCAGAAGATGCCGACCGGCTTCTACGAGGGCCCGTTCCTCGGCAACGGCGGTCTGGGCACCGCTGTCTACCAGCGTTCTGGCACGACCGGCCTGTCTTTCACCCTCGGCGACAGTCGTGTACGCGACCATCAGACGGTCAACACCGACCCGGTATGGGGCAAGGCACGACTGCCCATCGGGTTCCTGACACTGACGACCGCGGGCACCATCACCTCGGTGGATCTGCGGCTGTCGCTGCACAACGCCGAGCTGAGCGGTTTCGTGCACACCTCGACAGGTTCTCTGGCGGTGCGCGCGTTCGTGCACGCGACCACTGACGTGCTGGTGGTCAGCACCGTGGTCGCCGCGGGCACAGAGACGGCCACCTGGGCGTTCACCTGGCAACCCGCGGTCAGCCCGCGCGTCGGGTTCTTCACCAAGCCCACGAACTTGGTCGCCAACCCCGCCGCCGTGGTCACCACAAACGCCAGCGGTGGCACCTGCGTGCAGGACCTCGCCTCCGGCGGCCGCACCGAGACCCGCTGGACCACGCGGACCGAGGCCGATGGGGTCACCAAGACCCTGGTGGCCACCGTCGCGCACTCGACCGACCACACCGCGTCCACGACCGCGTCGAACACCATGACCGCGGCCGCCGCGTCCACTCTGGACCAACTGGGCACCGCACACCGCACGTGGTGGAACACCTTCTACCCCAAGAGCTTCATCTCCGTCCCCGACGCAAAGCTGCAGAGTTTCTACTGGATCCAGCTCTACAAGATGGCCTCCGCCACGCGCGCGGGCCGCCCGGTGCTCTCCACGAGCGGACCGTGGCTGGAGCCCACCCCGTGGCCCGCGACGTGGTGGAACCTCAACGTGCAGTTGGAGTACTGGGCGATCAACGGCAGCGACCACCTTGAACTCGACTCGCTGCGCACCGCCCTGGAGAACGGCGGGCCTGGCCTGCTGGCGAGCACACCCACCGCGTACCGGTCGGACTCGCTGGTGATGGCGGGGCAGAGTCAGGAGGACATGCAGTCCAGGATCCCCGCCATCCCCGGTGCGTCCGGTGCCGAGGTCGGCGACCTGACCTGGGCGCTGCACAATGCCTGGCTTGCGTACCGGCACACCATGGACGACAACTACCTGCGCAACACGGTGTTCCCGTTGCTGCGCAAGGCGATCAACTTCTACCTGCACTTCCTGGCCAAGGACGCGGGCGGCGTATACCACCTGCCCAAGACCTACTCCCCCGAGTACGCCGACACCAGGGACTGCAACTACGACCTGGCCCTGATCCACTGGGGCTGCAAGACCCTCCTCGCCGCGGCCGACCGTCTCGACATCACCGACACGCTCGCGAGCAAGTGGCAGGACGTTCTGGACAACCTGGTCACGCCGCCGCAGGACGCGACGCAGGGTCTGTGGATCGGCGCGGACTCGAAGCTCACGTCGTCGCACCGGCACTATTCGCACCTGCTCGGGTTCTACCCGCTCTACAACTACGACGTCACCACCAACACCGCGCACCGCACCCTGCTGGAGACCTCGGTCAAGCACTGGCTCAGCTTCACCGGCGCCCTCTACGGTTACTCCTTCACCGGGTCCGGCTCGATGTACGCCTCGCTCGGCGACGGCACGAAGGCCCTGACCCAGCTCAACACGCTGGTCAACAACTGGGCCAAGCCGAACACCATGTACCAGGAGGCCGGTCCGGTCATCGAGACCCCGATCTCCGCCGCGCAGACCCTGCACGACATGCTGCTGCAGAGCTGGGGCGACAAGATCCGCGTCTTCCCCGCCGTCCCGCCCACCTGGGCCGATGTCACCGTGCACAACCTGCTCACCGAAGGCGCCTTCAAGGTCAGCGCCAGCCGCAAGGCAGGCGTCACCGAATGGGTGCGAATCAAGAGCCTCAAGGGCGAACCCTGCAAGGTCGTTGCCTCCGGGTTCGGCGGCGCCATCACCGTGCAGTCGGTCGGCTCGACTCCCACCGTCACCTGGTCGCAGGACACCGCGGGTGTCATCACCATCAACCTCACCGCGGGCCAAGAGGTCGCGATCACCCGCTCCACCGCGACGCCCACGATGACCGTCGCCCCGGTGATCACCCCGACCACGGCCAGTTGGGGACTGCTGCCCGCTTCCGGTGGCACCCCGGTCACCCTCGCCTACAACAACGACGGCATCTCCTGGAACACCGCCCGCAACAACGGCAACGTTGACGGCTCGGGCTACACCTACCCCGCCGAGGAAATGCCCACCCCCGGCATCTTCGTCTCGGGCGGAATCAACTGGAAATTCCCCAGCTACGCCAACGGCCAGAACAACAACGTCACCGGAACCGGACAGGTCATCACGGTCCCAGCGGGCAGGTACACCGAGCTGCACGTCCTCGGCGCCGCCACCGCGGGCAGCGCCACCGGAACGGTCACGTTGACCTACACCGACAACACGACAGCGACGGCCACCCTCAGCCTCACCGACTGGGGAAACAAGCCCGCCTACGGCGAACAGGTCGCCGTACTGACCACTCACCGACACAGCTCGACAGCCGACCACAGCCTCAAAGTCCGCTTGTTCCACCAGAAGCTGACGATCCCAGGCACCGTCAACCTCAAGTCGATCACCCTGCCCGTCCAGAGCAGGTACCACATCTTCGCCATCACGGTCCGCTGACAGGTCAAGCCTGACCGGCAAGCACCTCGCCGTGGACCGCCGGATGGTTCGCGGCGAGGTGCGCCATGATCTTGCCGATCGGGGTGCCGTAGTTCTCCTGGTTGATCGTGCGCCCCCACACCGACACGCTGCTGCCCGGCGGGATCGTCTTGAACCCCCGGTGCAGCGCGGCGACGAACCACGCGTCGTCGCAGATGGGGGAGCCGGAGGAGCCGCCCGCGGTGTCGGTGAGGTAGCTGAGGCGGTCGGCTGTCCCGGAGACCACGAAATTGTTGCGGAAGCCCAGGCGCATCGGCAGTCCGCCCGGGTGCTGCAGCACGTTGACCCGTTCCCGCAGCGCCCGTTCCTGTGGCTTCAGAATCGGGCTTGTGCGCAACCGCAGCGGTTTCCGGGCTCCGACAGGCACGCGCAGGATCGCGTAGTCCAACTCCTTGTCGCTGGCCACGCACTCCACCGCCGTGACGGTCGTGGTGGTCGCGGCCGCGTCGTAGAAGTCGAACTTGGCGGTGGTGGCCTTGCCCTGGAGGTCGAAGTCGGCGGCGGAGGCGTCGCCCTCGGTGGGCAGGCGGGCGTTGACGACGTGGAAGTTGGTGATCAGCAGGTCGGGTCCGATCAGCCAACCCGTGCCGTTGCCCTCATCCGGCGCGTTTCCCGCCAAAGTGGACGGTGTGCCGCCGAAGTGCCTGTGCACCAACAGCTTCGCCACCGACCTGGACACCTCGGTGCCCGAATGCAGGAATCCGACGTCGAGGGTGTCGTCCTCGAAGATCACCACTTCGAGTTCGCCGTCGACGCCGGGCAGGGTGTCGACGTCCATCGGGGTGGCCGGGGCGTCGATGGCGGTCGCCGTGCCGTCGATCTCGACGACCTCCAGCGCACGCCGGAACACCAGTTCCTCCGGTCGCCCGCCCGCCAGCAGGACCGCCTTGTCCAGCCAGAGTCGCAGCGGATTCTGGCCGGACAGCAGCGCACGGGTCGAGTTCATCCGGCTGGTCAGGGTGATCAGTCGGGCCGCAGGGGTGCCGCCCTGGGTCGCGGTGGCGACGAAGGCGGGCGAGATGTCGGCGGTGAGCGCGGCCATCTCGTCGGCGAACCCAACGGCCAACGCTGCCTGTTGGACCTTGGTCAGTTCAGCTTGGGTCAGGTGCGCGAACGTCATGACCAACTCCTGCCGTCGGGTCCGGACACGGGTTGTACAAGGGTGTCGAGCACCATCCGCCGGGCGCGCGTCGGTTCCGCGGCCCAGTCGAGTCCGATCGCGATGGCCCTTCCGGTGCGGCCGGACCGGACGAGCAGTCTGGCCAACTCCGTGTAGCCGTTCCCGCTGGTCACGCCCACCTCGCCTGCCAGCGCACCCAGCGCCGGGCCCGCGGCCGCTGAGGTCCCGTCCAGCAGCCTGGCCAGCGCGAACGGGTCCTCGCGGAACACTCCCCCGTCGGCGTCGGTCAGGTCGCCCGCCTCGGCGGCGGCGTGGTGAAGGATGGTGTCGGTGAGATCGCCCGCCGCGTGCAGGACACGTTTGACGATGTCCGGGTGGGCGCGCATCGACTCACGGGACAGGTGCGTGAAGCGGACCGCGAGCTGACCGCCGAGATGCGCGGCACGACGCGGGTCGAACGCGCGCAGCACCCGGACCGCGCTCGCCATGATGTCCACCGCGCGCTCGGCGGCACCGAGCAGGTCGCAGCTGGTCACGGCCCACTCGGCGGCACTGACGACCCCGGGACCGTCACGCAGGGCACCTTTCACCTCGATGGCCTGCACGGCGAGTTCGATCTGCGCGAGCCTGTCCTCCGACTCGATGGCCGACGCGGTACCGACCTCGACAGCCTTCGCCGCGCCTTCGGGGTCACCGAGCAGCAGGTGGGCTTGGGCCTCGACGGCGTGGAGTCTGCTGCCGGGCAGGCGCGCGGTTCGTTCAGCGAGCACGGCGAGCGCGTCGGCCGGACTCCGCGAGGCCAGCCAGGACTGGGCCCGGTCGAGGGCTTCGGCCTCCCAGTCCTCCTGGTCCCAGTCCTGGCTGGCCTCGCGGAGTCCGGCCGACGCGCTCGCCGTGCTCGCTGAACGAACCGCGCGCCTGCCCGGCAGCAGACTCCACGCCGTCGAGGCCCAAGCCCACCTGCTGCTC
>DATLIA010000265.1:0-32545 GCA_035540215.1 Actinokineospora sp.
CGGTATCGATCACGCGATGGGCGGCCTCGACCTTGTACTCGGTCGAGTACGACCGGCGCTTACGAGGAGGCATGAGGACATCCTTCCAACAGGACGACTGGTCCTGCTAACTAGGTGTCCACTCCTCGGGGTGAACCTCAAATGCTGTCCAGTAGTGCCGATCGGTGCCATAGGGCGCTCGTCCTTTCGTTGGTTCACTGTGTCCGCTCGAAGCATCTTCGCTGATGAATGTACGGTCGGGTCGTGGTCACCAGGCGCCGTGCCCGCCGAGGCGTTCTTCGCCTGTTCTTGCACTGTCTACCTCGGAGGTAAGCGTGCCTGCGGGCAAACCAACGATCTTGGCGACGTCGATGGGCTTCAATCGGGCGCGGGATCCATGGCGGCCTTCGCCGGTCTTCGACTACGCGTTCGAACTCGCAGGCGCTCTCGCACAGCCGAAAGTGTGCTTCATCTCGACCGGCACCGGCGATCTGCGATGCAGCGTGGACGGCTTCTACGCCGCGTTCGCGGACACGGATGTACAGGCGAGCCATCTGGAGTTGTTCGACAAGCCCAATGTGTCGCCTGATGAACACCTGCCTCAGCAGGACGTCATCTGGGTCGATCGTGGCAGCGTGGTCAACCTTCTCGCGGTGTGGCGAGCACATCGGCTCGATGAATTGCTTCACGCCTGTTGGCAGTCTGGGGTCGTCCTCGGAGGTGAGTCCGCGGGTTCGTTGTGCTGGTTCGCGGGCGGCACCACCGACTCATTCGGTGCGGTTCGAGCGGTCCCGGACGGTCTGAGTTTCCTGCCGTACTCCAACTCGGTGCACTTCGATGACCGCCGCGACCTGTTCCACGACAGCGTGCGGCGCGGCGACCTGCCGGATGGCTACGCGACCGACGCGGGTGCGGGTCTGCACTTCGAGGGGACCGAACTCGTGGCCGCGTTCGGTGATCGGGCGAGCGCCGGGGCATACCGGGTCACACGCCGGGGCGACGACACCGTCGAGGAATCCCTCGACGTCACACGGCTCAGGAAGTAGCCCAGGCACACGGCACTCGTTGGTTGGGCTTCGCGGTTGAATGTACGGTCGCGTCATGGTCAAGCCCCCTGGCGATTCGGTGACTCAGTGGAAGATCCACGCTGAGCGGCTGGTCGATGACACCCGCCGCCTGCATATCGCCATCGCGGACGTGGAACTGCCTGATGGTGTCCAGTTCGAGCAGTACGTGTTGCGGATGCCGAAGGCAGCCATGACTGTGGTCCTCAACGACGAACTCGATCACGTACTCATGATCTATCGGCACCGGTTCATCATGGATCGCTGGACGTGGGAACTTCCCGGCGGCTACGTGGACCCCGATGAGGATCCGGCCTTGACCGCCGCCCGCGAAGTCGAGGAGGAGACGGGTTGGCGGCCGCGGACGCTTCGCTTGTTGACGACGTTCCAACCGCTGGCGGGCACCGCAGACTTCGAGAACCTGGTCTTTGTGGCAGAAGGCGCTACGGACACCGGCCAGTCGCCGGACGCCAACGAGGCCGCCCAGGTCGAGTGGATCCCCTTGACCAGCGTTCGAGACCTCATCGCGCAAGGGCACATTATCGGCGCGGGTGCGCAGCTCGGACTGATGTTTGTCCTCGCAGGCCGTGCTAGCGCGTCGGGAGTGGGATCTCGGCCGCCGTCATCTGCCTGAACAAGGTGGCCACCGGTGCCACTGATCGGTGCCGGTTCAGCCTGCGACCAACGTCGGCCAGGTAGGCGATGGTTCGCACCGATCTGACGGTGCCCGCCATCGCGACCGCGATGGCCGCGGTCGTACAGGCTTCTTCGACACGTCCCTGATCGGCTAGTGCCGAGGCTAGTACCGACAGGTTGAACAGCCTTCCCCTGTCGTATCCCTCGGTCATCTCCAACGATCGCCGCGCGTACCGTTCTGATTCGATCGGGCGGCCGAGGTCGCGGAAACAGTGCGCGAACTTGGCGGCCAGGTATGCCGAATCGAAGTAGCGCAGCCACTCCGGTGTCTCCTGATGCCCTGCGGCAGATAGCGCCCGCTCGGACTCGCCGAGCGCGTCCAGGCACGGTTGAGTGTGTCCCTGCAAGGCGTGCCCGTGCGCGGCCATGACCGCCGACTCCGATACGAGTGCCGCGAGTCCCGACCGCGCGGCACTCGTTCTGGCCGCTTGAGCCAGGTCGACAGCTGTCGCACCCGATCGGAAGAAGGCCGCCTGATGACTCATTCCCGCCAGCATCTCGGCCGACAACGCGTCATCGTCAACCGCCTGGCATAGCCGAAGCGCCTGCCGTAGGTGTTTGGTGCCGACGTCGGCATCGCCGACGTCATAAGCCATCCAACCCGCGAGTTGATTCAATTCGGCCACAGCGGAGTGCAGCTCGACTCGTACAGCGTCGGTCGCCCGTGCCGTCCTGAGCAACGGGACAACCTCCGAGGCGAGGTAGCCACTTACTGTTGATCGGGCATGCCCACCACCGAAGCGGTTGTCGAGTCGACGGAATGTCCTTGTCATCTCTCGGATACCGGTGATGTCCACTAAGCCGATGGCGTGCTTGGTGACCGAAGCCGGGGTTGGCGCGCTGAACCAGCCGAAGTTCGAAGCGGCCAAGCCTGCCGCCTTGAACAGTTCACGTCGGCGCACATCGTCCCCTTTCCTGCCGTCGTTGAGCAGGCTAGGGCCGAGAGCGATTTCGGAGTATGCGCGACTTGGTTGTTCGGTCAGTCGGAACCACAGGTGTCGTTCCGGAATTCGCAGTGCCCGTGCCCACCTGTCGAGCTTGTGCAAGTCCCGCATTGCGTCGGCGGATCGTTCGAGTCGGCTGATCTGGCCCTGAGTGAGATCGAGCCAGCGTCCGACACGTGCCTGAGTCAGAACCGGCCGGTGCTCGTAGCGGTATGCGTACAAGACTTGACCGAAGTGCCCTGATCCGCAATGCATCCCGCAGGGCAGGACGCCGCCAGAACTCATCAGGCTTCTCTGGAGCGACGGATGTCTTCGCATCACGTCGGGCGCAAGGACTGCACAGGGCCAGCGGGTTGTCGGCCGCCAGTCGTGCCCCACATCCGCCGCAGGTCGGGCGGTCACCCTTTGTCTGCACGTCGCCACTCTAGCCGCACGGATGGTGGCTGACCTGCGGAAATGCGAGCTGTGCATATTTCAGCACGCGACGTTCTGTGGTGAGACCGCACCTGGCCCGATGTTGGCGTTATCAGCGAAGGAGGCGAGATGTCGCAACCCCAGATTCCCTACATCACAAGGTGGAGCGCGGAACGGTCTGAGCCCGCCCCGATCGTGGCAAGCCTCGGCGGTATCGGCTACGCAGACGAAACCCTGGGCGACCGCGACTCGCGCGGGGTGTTGTGGGCGCGAATGCCATCCAGGCCGGGGCAAGGCAGGCCTGAACTCGGCAACATCCACTCGTCGCGGCAGCGGCGGGCGATGCGCAAGCTCCTGTGCCAGGTGTGCGCCGAACCTGCTGATACCACGGCCGACGGAGTCCTATGGGTGCTCAAGGATCATCGGGGCGACTGGGCGGGCTGGCCGAACGGCATGGGGGTCACGGAGCCGCCGATCTGCCTGTCCTGTGCTCGACTCGCGGCACGAGCGTGTCCGGCGTTGCGATCTGGGCACATTGCTGTCCGAGTGCGAGCCCATGCCATCGCGGGTGTGTTCGGACTTCGGTATCGAGCCGGGTTGGTGGAGTCTGGCAATGGCGAGCTTGTCTCGTTCAGTGAGTCGCACATCCGCTGGACGCTGGCCTCACAGTTGGTCCGCGAGCTTCACGATTGCACGATCTTGTCGTAAGACCTGACGAGGGGAATCACGTTGCAGGACGAACATGGCCGCATCTTCCGCGAAGCCTGGATCGCGGGAGTCGCCCAGCACTACCCCGGTGAACCCAAGCCCGGCTACATCACCCCATGGGAAGACACGCCGGACTGGGAGCGCGCAGCGGCCTCCGCCGTCTACGGACAGGTCCGCGCGTTCGTCGACAACACCGACGGAGCAACCAGCAAGCTGACCCGCGAACAGAAGGGCCGCTTCGTAGCCCTGTGCTGGATCGGTCAGATCTACAAGCACTTCCCGGATCCGAAACCGTCCTACGTGGCCGACTGGAACGACCTGCCCGACTGGCAGCGGGAAACCGACTCCGACATCTTCGAGCGCATCGAAGGGCCGTAGCCACTGTTGCGCCAAGCACAAGGGCCAGGACAGTTCGACTGTCCTGGCCCTTGACCGTCAGCGGAGGAAATCAGCCCGCGATGATGTCGTCGAGGTTTGCGTCGAACAGCGTCGCGAAGTTCCGCGACGGCAGGATGTGTCCCTGGTCCTCCGCCGACGCAACCACTTCCGCTGCCCAGGTGCCGCTGGCCGCGCGCTGGTCCGGGGTGCCGTGGTGCCCTGGGCTGGCGGTTTGGCAGTCGCCCACTTCGGCGTAGGCCCGCTCGGCGTCGATCACGCGCTTCGTGTTGAGGGCCTGGCCGCGCTTGTGGGTGAGGAAGTACGAGCTGAACGCGTCGGCCATCAACTCGACGCGGCGGGACGCCTCCGGGGTGGGGTCGCCGTCGCCGATCAGGTCGTTCTCGTACTGGATGTGGTGGCCGTACTCGTGGGCGAGGATCGCCTTCGGGCCGACGTCGCCGAGGCCGATGCCGGTCATGCCTTCGAGCAGGCCATCGCCCATGACGAGCTTGTCGTCCACCCCTTCCCCGCTGACCGCGATCGCGTTGAAGGTGAACACCGGGTTGGCGCCGTTCTCCAGAGCGGGCTCCGACCGCACCAGGGCATTCACGGCTTCGCCCAGTTCACGGGCCTGTGCCTCGGTGAGGCGGAATGCGAGCTTCGCCGCGGCTGCCATGCGGTCGACGTCGGTGAGGATGTCGCCGTGCATGGCGATGGTCTGGATGTCGTCGGACTTGATGTCCCAGAACTTGTCGAGGTCGCGCCTGGTGTTGGTGACCGTGGTCGTGTACTCGCCGGACTGGCCGAACGACTGCGGGGTCGCGTCGGTCTGGATCAAGATCGCGTCGATGAAGGGCAGCGCGAAGCCGCCGAGTTCGCCGATCATGTCGAGGACCGAGGTGTCGACGTCACGCAGCTGCTCGCCCATCCAGTCGCCGATCGCGGTCGGGTTGACGCAGTCACCCGCGGCAACGGCCTTGACCATCTCCTGCCAGTCGGAGTCGATGCCGAAGCGGTCGCTGACGGCGGCGACCCGCTGCGACCAGTCGGCCGGAAGGGCGTTGAGCACCTTTTTGATCTTGGCCTTGGTGGCGTCGTCCACCGGGAGGTTGGCGATCTTGGCGTTGATGTCGGTGGTGGTGGTGCCCGCGCTCGCCGCGGGCGTCTCGGCCTGAACGGGGGTGGCGGCGCCGAGCGCGCAGCCCAGCAAGACGGACGCGGTCGTCGTCCACACGAGTAGCTTGCGCAAGATGGTTCCTTTGTTCGCAGGTCATGTAGTCGCTGCAGCCAACACACCCACGTGTTTCTCCGGCGTTTCTGAAAGCGGTGACGCTCAGGAAACCGCGCTCCCGCGGTTTCGCGGATACTGGCTGGATGGAGCTGAGCAGGCGGCGCGTGTTGACCGTGGGCGCGGCCGGGCTGGTGGCGGCGGGCTGTACCGCCGACCCCGTGCCGGTCGCGCGGCAGGGGTTCGATCCGAACGACTGGGCCTCGGTCCGCGACCAGTTCCCGCTCACCCACGATGTCCGCCAGTTCTCGGCGTACGTGCTGGCCACGCACCCCCGGCCGGTCGCCGAGGCGATCGAGCGGCACCGGGCCGGGCTGGACAAGGACACCCACGGCTACCTTGACAGCCAAGGCAACGCCGAGGACATGGTCCGGGCCGCCGCGGCCGAGTATCTCGGCGGCAGCGCGGAGGACATCGCCCTCACAGACAGCACGACGATGGGGCTCGGGCTGCTCTACACGGGTGTCAAGATCGCCGATGGCCAAGACGTTCTGACCACCGAGCACGACTTCTACTCCACCCACCAGTCCCTCCGAATGCGCGGCGTCCCCGTGCGGAGGGTTCGCCTCTACGACGATCCCGCGCAGGCCACGGCCGATGAGATGGTCGCCCGCATCAAGGCCGGGTTGACACCCACCACCAGGATCGTCGCCGTGACGTGGGTGCATTCCGTGTCCGGGGTGAAGCTGCCGATCCGGGCCATCGCCGACGTCGTCGCCGCGCACAACAACAATCGGGCGCCCGCCGAGCGTGCGCTGCTGTGTGTCGACGCGGTGCACGGGCTTGGGGTCGCGCCGGAGCGGGTGGTAGATCTGGGGTGTGACTTCCTGGTCTCGGGGACGCACAAGTGGCTGTTCGGTCCCCGCGGCACCGGGATCGTCTGGGGTAAGGCGTGGGCGCAGGTCGACCCGGTGTTGCCGTCGTTCAGCGGGCCCGCGTTCGGTGAGTGGATCGACGGCGAGCCCGCGGGGCCGACCACCGCCGCGCTGTTCACGCCAGGCGGCTACCACAGCTTCGAGCACCGCTGGGCCGTCGCCGAGGCGTTCCGGTTCCAGCTCGCGATCGGGCGGGAGCGGGTGGCGGCTCGGACGAGGGAGCAGGTCGAGCGGATCCGGGCGGGGCTGGCCGGTATCCCGGCAGTGAGTGTGCGGACCCCGGCGGTCGACTCGGCCGGGCTGGTGTGTTTCGACGTGGCGGGCGAGGAACCGCAGGCGGTCGTCGCGCGGCTGGCGGCGCGTGGGGTGTCGGCGACGGTGACGCCGTACCGGGAGCGGCGGGTGCGGGTCGGGCCGAGTATCGCGACCTCGGACGAGGACGTCGACGCGCTGATCGCGGCGTTGAAGTGACGGTGAATTCCCTGGGCCGCCCGTAACGTGATGATCACTCGCGTCGAATCACGGGGTGAGTGGCGTTGGGGGAGGAACGATGGCTAGCACGTCGACCGGCGAACCACTGCTGGCCGTGCGCAGGCCGCCGCGGCCGTTCTATCTGCGGCGCCGGTTTCTGCGTTCGTTCGGGCCGGTCGCCTCGCTGGCGATCATCGGGTTCGTCGCCCTCTTGGTCTCCGGCACGCTCGCGCTGCCCGCCCAGCGGCTGGTGACGGTGAAGGCGAAGATGGGCTCCAAGGCGGACTACTTCCTCGACGCCGAGGTCAGGGATCTCCTGCTGCGCCACCACCTGAAGGTCGAGGTCAGCCACGTCGGCTCCCGCGAGGCCGCGACCAGCGACTACGCGGGCTATGACTTCCTGTTCCCCTCCGGCCAGGCCACCGCGGGGCTGACGACCGCGAACATGGACTTCAAGAACAGCTTCAAACCGTTCATCAGCCCACTCGTGCTGGCCACCTACCGCGAATACGCGCTGGCGCTGGTCGAGGCACAGGTGGCCACCGAGCACCCGGGCTCGTCGGGCTACTACTACGAGCTGGACATGGCCAAGTTCGTCGCGCTCACCCGGAACGCGGCGACGTGGAACAGCCTGAAGATCGGCAAGCACGGGATCACCAACGGCAATGTCGTGCTGGCCCAGACCTCGGAGGTCTGCACCTCCTACGGCAGCGGCGCGTATCTCGCGCTGCTCTCGCAGGTCGTCAACAAGCGCAACCCGACGACGATCGCGGAGGCACGGGAGTTCGCCGCGAAGGTCAAGGACCTCTACCGGAGCCAAGGGCTGGAGTCGTCGGCGCCGACGGAGAACTACTTCGTCGGCGAGGGCCGGGGGATCGCGCCCATCATGGTCATGTACGAGCACCAGTACTTGCGGTGGCAGACCTCGCATGTGGAGAAGGGGCTCGGCCTCGACTCCAGCCGGGTTCTGCTCTACCCCAACCTTTCCGTCTACACCAAGCCCGAGCTGATCACGCTCACCGACGACGGCGACCGGCTCGGCCACCTGATCGCCGAGCGGCCGGAGTTCAAGCGGCGGGCCATGGAACTGGGTTTCCGCGTCCTCGACGGGAAGGGCGCCTACTCCAGCGAGCGGCTCTCGGAGTTCCTGGCGGAGAAGAACATCCCCGACCCGACGACCCGCCGCGACGAGACCGAGGCCAGGCCGATGGACGCGGGCCTGCAGGAGGAAATGGTCACCATCGTCGGCGACTGCGCGCCCGCCTGACCGCGGTGTCGCCGGAAGGAGTTCCGTGGCCGTCTTCGACGCGTTATGGCTGCAAGTGTGGTGGCCGTGGCTGCTGGTGTGGTTCGCCGAGGCCTGCCTGGTCGTCGCCGCGGTGGCCATCGGGCTGCGCCACTGGCGTCGGGCGCGGGTGCCCGCGACGTCGACCGGCCACGGGGTCAGCTTCTACCTGGATGAGGACTTCGTGCTGCGCCTCTACCGCCAGTTCGGCGGCAAGTACCGCGCGGCCCTGACGCAGGAAGTCGAGGAGCGCATCAGTGAGGGCGACGAGACCGCCGTCAGCGCCGAGGTGGCGCCGGTCAAGATCGGCAGGAAGGGCAGCAACAGCAGCGAGGTGTTCCGCCGCTACGTCGAGGACAACGACGCGATCACCGTCATCGGCATGATCATCGACGTGCTCGACGGCGCCGACGACATCATCTACGTCGACCTGCGCAAGCGCGATGTGGTGTCAAATCGCGCGCTGGCCAAGACACTCGACATCGAGGACGAGGCCGCGCCCGCGTGGGTGCGGCCCCGTGAACTCGGCTCGTTCGTGTCGCTGCGTGGCCGGTTCCGCCTGGTGGACAAGGACGCGGATACCGCGACTTTCCAGGCGCCCCTGGGAGAATCCGCCGACGAGGTGTTGGTGCGGTGTGCGGTGGTGGGGCTGAGCGGGGTGACGGTGCCGTCGGCGGAGTTCCCGGCGCGGTGCCTTGGCCAGGTGCAGGAGTGGAACTCGGACTCCCGCACGCTGACCGTGCACCCGATCGCGATTTTCCGTTAGTGGTGTGGCCCATGACGTCGGCCGGGTATCGGCGTGTCCACGGCGTCGCTGCCAAGGCGCGGGGATGGCGCTCGTACTGGGTGTACTTGGCCGTTCCCGCAACGCGGGCAGCGGCGTCGTGGGCATGTCGAGACCCGGTCGACGTTGTGGGTCACACCACTAGTTCGGGACCGATCCGACGAGGCCGCCGTCGACGACCAGTTCCTGACCGGTGATGTAGGACGAGCGCGGCGACAGCAGGTACAGCACGGCGTCGGCGATGTCGGTCGGGTCGCCGAGGCGGCCGATGGCGACCTGGCCGCGGAAGAAGTCGCGGACCTGGTCGTTGCCGGTGACCGCGTCGAACATCTCGGTCTTGATGTGGCCGGGGGTCACGGTGTTGACCCGGATGCCGCGGTCGGCCAGGTCCGGCGCCAGGGTGCGCGACAGGTTCAGCACGGCGGCCTTGCTCGCCGCGTACAGCGAGCCCATGCCCATGCCGCGGTGGACCAGCCACGAGGCGTTGAACACGATCGAGCCGCCGTCGTTGAGGATCGGCAGCGCCTTCTGCGCGGTGAAGAAGGCACCCTTGAAGTTGGTGCCGACGACCTGGTCGAAGTCGGCCTCGGTGATGTCGGCGGTGCGGGCGTTGAGACCGACACCCGCGTTGGCGAACACGCCGTCGAGGCTGCCGAACGCGCCCTGGATCTCGCCGATCAGGTGGTCGAGGTCCGCGGTGCTCGCCACGTCGGCGCGCACGGCGATGACCCGGTCACCCGCGTCGAGTTCCTTGGCCGCCGCGTCGAGGCGGTCGGAGTCGCGTCCCGCGATCGCGACGCGGGCGCCCGCGTCGACGAGCCGCCGGGCGGTGGCCAGGCCGATGCCGCTGCCGCCGCCAGTGATCAACACGGTCTTGCCGTCGAATTCGCTCATGCGGCCAGCGTCACACCCGCGTGGAACCCGCCGCATCTCTGGGAATGCGGCGGAATCCGGCATCATCGGAGATGTCGGTCCCCCGCGCCCGGTGTGAGGCTGCTGGGTATGACCAGCTTCGACGAGCGGGACGCGAGCATCGCCCTTCCCGGGGACCCGGCCTATGTCGCGGCGACCCACGTGTTCAACCTCGCCGCGCCGGTGACCCCGGCCGCCGCGCTCACCGCGCGGACCGTCGGCCAGATCCGCGCGGGCCTCACCTACGCCAGGTCCGCGGGCCTGAACGTCCGCGTGCAGACCACCGGACACTCTTCAGGCAGCGCGAAACCGATGGCGGGCTCGATCCTGATCCGCACCGAGCTCGACGCCGCGGTAGAGGTCGACGTGGAACGGCGCGTCGCCCGGATTCCCGCTGGCACGCAGTGGAAAGCGGTCGTCGAGGCGACCTCGGCCCACGGCCTGACCGCCCCGCACGGCTCCGCCGCGACCGTAGGCGTCGTCGGCTACCTGCTGCGCGGCGGAATCAGCTTCTACGGCAGGCAGACTGGCCTGGCCGCCAACCACGTCCGGGGGATCGAGCTGGTCACCCCCGACGGCGACCTCGTCTGGACCGACGCGGACAACGACCCGGAGCTGTTCTGGGCCCTGCGCGGCGGCGGTGGCGGCCTCGGCGTCGTGACGGCGGTCGAGGTCGACCTGTTCCCAGCGTCCACTGTGGTCACCGGCGCGGCCTTCTGGCCGGGCGAGCACGCGAAGGCGCTGCTCACGCTGTGGGACAAGTGGTGCCGCGACGCGCCGACCGAGGTGTCGACGTCTTTCCGCGTGCTGAACCTGCCGCCGTTCCCCGGCGTCCCGGAGGTCCTCAGCGGCGGCACGATGATCTGCGTCGACGGTGTGGTCCTTGGCCAACAAGGTGCGGACGACGCGATCGCGCTGGGGCAGGCCGACGATCTCCTCGCCCCACTGCGCGCCGTCGCCGAGCCGGTGATGGACACGTGGCACCTGACCACGCCGCAGGAGATCCTGGCGACGCACATGGACCCGGACGAGCCCGTTCCGGCCCAGGGAGATCACTTCCTGCTGACCGAACTCGGCGACGACGCGATCGACGAGTTCGTCCGCGTGCTGGGTGCCGGATCGGAGTCCCCGCTGGTCATGGCGGGCATCCGCCAACTCGGCGGCGCACTGGCCGAGCCGTCGTCCAGCGGCGGCGCCCTCGACCACATCACCGAGCCGTATCTCTACTCGGGCGCGGGGATCCCGCTCGACGCCGACGTGTCGGCGATCATCAACGACCGCCTCGAACTGGCTAGGGCCGCACTGTCCCCTTGGGACAGTGGGCGGACCGCGCCGACGTTCATCGAGAGCCCGGATCAGCCGCAGAGCCATCTGACCCCGGAGGTTGTCGCCAGGGTGGACGCCGTGCGCGCGCGGCTCGACCCGAAGGGCCTCTTCCGCGGTGACGTCATGAAGAACACGACCGCGCTCTAGCGAAACGACTGAGGGCCACCTCCGCTTGCCGGAGGTGGCCCTCAGTGGTTGGTGGGACTTAGACGGTCAGCGTCCAGGTGTCGATGTTGCCCACGTCGTAGCGGGCCACGTCCTGGACCTTGAGCTTCCAGGCACCGTTGCGGACCTCGCTGGACAGGTTGACCGTGTAGGTCGCGTCCACGTTGTCCGCGCTGTCGGAGCCGCTGGAGTTCTTCAGCCGGTACGCGGTGCCATCCGGCGCCACCAGATCGACGACCAGGTCACCGCGCCAGGTGTGCTTGATGTGCACCTCGACCTTGGAGGTCGCCGACGCGTTGCCCGAGCAGCCCGACAGGGTGATCGTGCTGGTCACAGCCGCGCCGAGGTCCGGGATGGCGACGTCGGTGCCGTTGGTCTGCGCCGAGCAGGTGCCCGTCGTGCCAACAGTGATGGTGAACGAGGCGCTGCCGGTCTTGGCCGGGCTCGAGCTGTCGGTCGCCGTCACCGTCACGTTCGAGGTGCCCGCCGCGGACGGCGTGCCGGAAATGGTTCCCGTGCCGCTGTTGATCGACAGACCGGCCGGGAGACCCGTGGCCGACCAGGTGTACGGCGAGGTTCCGCCGGACGCGCTGTTCGTGACCGTCAGCGCGGTGCCGACCGTGCCGGTCTTGTTGCCCGGGTTGGCGACGGTGACGCCGCCCGGGGTGCCGCCGCCGATGAAGCCGACCTGCAGCAGGTTGTTCGGCGACCCGGTGCCGATGCTGGTCAGCTTGCCCTTGGCGGCGTTGTCCTTGAACGCGGTCTGCACGGTCGCGGGCGTCGCGTTCGGGTTGGCCGACAGGTACATCGCGACGGCGCCGACGACGTGCGGGGTCGCCATCGAGGTGCCGGACATGGTGCGGCTGGCGGTGTTGCTGCTCGTGCCCGCTGAGATGATGCTTGAGCCGGGGGCGAAGATGTCCAGGCAGGTGCCGATGTTGGAGAAGTCGGACTTCGCGTCGGTGCTGGTGGTCGACCCGACGGTGATGGCCTGGGCGACCTTGGCCGGGGTGACGTTGCAGGCGTCGGCGCCGTAGTCGTTGCCCGCGGCGGCGACGTTGACGATGCCCGCGGCGACCGAGTTGACCACGGCCGTGGCGACCGAGGGGCTCTCGAAGTGGAAGCTCATGTTGGCGACAGCGGGCTTGACCGCGTTGGCCGTCACCCAGTCGATGGCCGCGACGGTGGCGGTCAGGTTGCCGCCGCCCTGGCAGTTGAACGCCTTGACGCCGTGCAGCCGGACCGCTTTGGCCAGGCCGTAGGTCGCGCCGCCGACGGTGCCCGCGACGTGGGTGCCGTGGCCGTGGCAGTCGGTGTTGTTGGTGTCCAGCGCGTTGTGGTCCCAGGTCGCCCGGCCGCCGAAGTCGGTGTGCGTGGTCATGATGCCGGTGTCGATGATGTACGCGTGCACGCCGGAGCCGGTGTTCGGCGCGGTGTAGGTGTTGTTGAGCGGCAGGCTCGCCTGGTCGACCCGGTCGAGGCCCCAGGAGGCGACGGCGTCGATGGAGCCGGTCTGGTCCTGCTCGACGTAGGCGACCGCGGGGTCGGCGGCGAGCTTGCGGGCCTGGGCCTCGGACAGGTTGACCGCGAAGCCCTTGAGCGCGGTGCGGTAGGTGTGCTTGACCTGGCCGCCGTACTTGCGGGCGAGCTCGGCGGTGGGGGCGTCGACGCTGGTCAGCGCGGCGCTTGGCTTGAGGACGACCAGGTAGCTGCCGTCGATCGCCTTGCCGGAGTCGGCGCCCAGGATGGCGCCTTGTGCCGCGGACGCGGGCATGGTCAGGCCGACGGTCGCCGCGGCGACCGCCAGACCCAGCCCGGCCAGCTTCGCGGCGGGGGCACGGAAGTTCCCTCGCATTGACTACTCCTTGTTCGCAGGGGCCACCCGACGCCGTCATGCGGGACACACGCCGGGCAGTGCTCGGATTGTGTGATTTGCGAACAACTTCCGGCAAGGATTTCCGGCAATAAGATCTGTATTCCCGTTTCCCAATCCGGAATGGTGATCAACACGCGTCCGGTTTCCCACATTGTCTGGTTTCGCCATGGTCAACGGGCTGGTGGCGGGGTTACCGTTATCGGTTTCGATGTGCGGGCCGTGGCGGCGGCACTTACGCTCGGGCGACGAGCCGCAGGCGAGCAACGGGAGTGTCGATGGCTTTCTCCGAGCAGCGCGTCGTCCTGTCCCACGTATTCGACGCGCCGCGTGAGCGGGTGTGGCGGGCGTGGGTGGAGCCGGAGTTGATCAGCCAGTGGTGGGGGCCGGACGGGGTCGCCGTCCCGCTGTCGTCGATCGAGGTCGATCCGCGCACGGGTGGCACGTTCAAACTCACCATGCACGTGGCCGAGTACGACATGGATGTGGCCATGGACTCGCGTTTCGTGGAGGTCGCCGAACACGAGCTGCTGCGGTTCACCGAGCCGACGCCGTGCCTGCCGGAGATGCGGTCGGTCGACGGCCTGGTCACCTTCGCCGACACGCCGGGTGGCACCGAGGTGGGGTTGGACATCGTCATGGTGACGTCGTCGGATATCCGCGAGGAGTCGGAGATCGGCTGGGGACAAAGCTTCCAGCGGCTGGCGAAGGTGCTCGCGGACTGACGTGAGACCTGGCTCACGACTACACGCTGAGTAATATCGATCTGTGCTCGACGGCACAGCGATTGCGCCATTCGAACCAATGCGGATGGTCTAGACCACTGCGAATTCTCCGCTGGGTCAGCGCTACCGCCATTCGGAGTCGCCCCGGAGGCGGATTGCGGCGCGCCCGGCCGACGCGCGAGGCTCGGACGGGACCTCCACGACGACTGCTGATGGGGCGACAACACAATGCGCAGTTCCACTCCCGCTGCCCGGCTTATCGCGGCGACGGCGGGCTTGGCCATGTCCGCCGCCGTTCTCGTCGCCACCGCACCCGCCGCGATCGCGGCGCCGCAGGAAGGGCTGGGGCATTCCGTCTCGCCCGCCCAGCCGTACAAGGGCAATCCGGACGCGAGTGACTGGCTGGGCTCGTACGTCGTGGCGGGCCAGCAGGTGTGGTGTGTCAGTTATGCCTATCTGGCGCCGGACACCGACGAGCAGTACCAGCCGGGTGAGCCGCTGAAGACCAAGTGGGGCACCGAACTCGCGCCCGCGGTCGCCGCCGACATCTCCTACCTCCTGCTGCGCTACACGACGACGACCAGCGCCGACGATGCCGCCGCGCTGGCGCACCTGCTGCACTCGTGGACCGCCGCGCCGCAGACTCCGGACCAGCTGTCGCCGACCAACACGTTCCGTACGATCGCCTACGACGAGGCCGGTCACTTCGCCAAGCTGCCAGCGTCGGCCAAGGCCGCTGTCGACAAGCTCAAGGCCGACGCGACGGCCAACCACGGCCCGTGGACGGTGAAGATCACCAAGCCCACCAAGCCGCAGATCATCGACACCCCCGACGCGTGGACCGTGACGGTCAACAACGCCGCAGGGAAGGGCGTCGCGAACGTCCCGGTCGCCCTGACGCTGACCGACGCCACGGCTGAGGGTCGGACGAGCCTCACCGTGACCACCCCGGTCGACGGCGGTCCCGCCACGGTCAACGTGACGCCCACCGGCGCCAACCCCAAGCTCGCGGTCTCGCTGTCGAGCCCGGCGGACCGTCCTGTGGTGCGTGCGGCCGTCCAGGTCGACACCCAGCGCGTGGTCAGCACCGGCGGCGAGAAGATCCTCACCGGAGCCGAAGCCACAACCGCCGTAACGGCCCCTGGCTCGGTCGCTGTGGCCAAGGTCGACGAGAAGACGGGTGCGGGGATCGCGGGCGTCTCCCTGCGGATCACAGCGGCCGACAAGGTCGCCCCCGCGGTCGGCCAGGACGGCAAGCCGCTCGTCGGCACGGACGGCAAGCCGACGGTCGTCGTCACCGGCGCCGATGGCTCGGCGAAGGTGCCGGACCTGAAGACCCCGCAGGACATCTGCGTGATCGAGGTGGCCGCCCCGGCGGGCTACGAGCAGGGCTTCGACCCCGCCGCGCCGCCGTCGGTGTGCGGCGACGTCAAGCCGGGCGAGACCCTGACCCTGAAGCTGGTCAACAAGCCCAACGTCCCGACTGTCCCCAAGACCATCCCGGCGGGTGACGACCCACGTGTCGCCACGGCGGCTCTCGACAACGGCGGCCCGTCGACCGGACTGATGGTCGCCTTGGGCGCACTGGTACTGCTCACGGCGGGCGGCTCGTTCGCGTTCGTCCGCCGCCGCACCCCGCGCGCTGTCGTGGGCCGCGGAATGCGCAAGGACTGGGAGCGCTGACAGGAATGTCCCGGCGTGGCCCAATCGCGGCCGCGGGTGCCGTCGCGCTGATCGTCGCGGCGGTCGCGGCGGTGACCTTCGGTGGACCCGTGGTGGTATCGGGTGTCGCCCAGGCGGGTGAGACCGCTGAGGTCTCCTTGGGTGTGCCGGGATCGGTGATCCCGGCACAGATCCCGACCGCCGTCCCGACCGAGCCTTCGACAACCGCCCCGCCCGCTCCACCAAACTCGGTGACGCCTTCTGCCGCGCCACCGAAGCCCGCCGCGACGCAGAGCCCAGGCACAGTCCGGCTGGCCAAGGGCGGAACGGCGACCCTGGTACGCAAAGACCTCGGCCCGGACGCAAGCCTCCCCATCCCCGACGGAGTCCGCGAGGCGACTTGGTGGGGCGCCGCACTGGACGCGGGCAACGGCGCGACGGTATTGGCGGGCCACGTCAACTGGAAGGGCCAGACCGGCCCGTTCGCCGAGCTCTGGGAATCCAAGGTCGGCGACATCACGTCTATTGTGGACCCACAAGGCAAAGCGTGGCGGTTCCGCGTACAGCGAGTGGAAACGGTGGCGAAGAACGACTTGCCCGCAAGGGCGGAAGAATTCTTCGGCCAGTCCGGAACCCACAGGGTGGTCCTGGTGACCTGCGGCGGCCGCTGGGTGGGCGGCGCCTCCGGCTACGAGTCCAACCGGGTGGTCGTCGCGGTACCCGCGTAGGTCCCGAAAGGATGAAATCGGTGCCCTGAACGCAATCCGGGGCGCCGCGGCGGAAGCGGCGACCTACAGTCCGAGTACCTGACTGATTGTGGCGCTTGGTCAAGCCCAAGGTCCGTCGAGGGATCGGCGGTGATTTCGTCCGACTCCTGGTGGTCGCCACAACGCGCCCGTGGAGAAGGAGTCGAGATCACGTGAGTTCGACGAAGTCGGTACACAGACGAGCCACGTCCGTCCTGCTGGCCGCCGTCCTGGTCACCGGATTCACCACGTCGGCGGAGGCGGCCACCGCGCCGCCCGCGCCGACAGGGACCTCGGCCCCAGGGCCCGCGGTGACCCACCACACCAGGAGTGCGGCCGAGCAGGCCCGGCCCGCCGTCGGACGACCGGTGCCGACCGCCATCCCCACACTG
Source organism: Actinokineospora sp. (assembly GCA_035540215.1). Classification (GTDB taxonomy): domain Bacteria; phylum Actinomycetota; class Actinomycetes; order Mycobacteriales; family Pseudonocardiaceae; genus Actinokineospora. The sequence continues at coordinate 16,688 of DATLIA010000265.1, forward strand.
CCGACTCGCCCGAAGCCGCCGAAACCGCCGACAACGACCACCACGCCGCCGACTACCACCACGACGACTACCCCTCCCGCGAAGCAATTGGTCGCGGTGGAGACGTCCACAATCGACAGCACGATCGACCGGGGCGCCACGGCGCAGTACATCGCGACCGCGCGATACAGCGACAACTCGACGACCGATGTGTCCACACAGGCGACCTGGTCCACCGGGGACGCCGCGATCGCCACGGTGAGCGCGTCAGGACAGGTGACGGGCGTCGGCCCCGGCACGACCGACGTGACCGCGCGATACGGCGGGTTCAGCGGTGCCCTGGCGGTCACGGTCATCGAATCCGGCGCCGATCGGATGAAGCGCGCGCTGGCGACCGGCGATCCGCGGATCGTCAGCCAGCAGGAGTTGCTCGCCCAGGTCGGGACGTCGCTGGACAAGCGGGAGTCCGTCCCCTTCAAGCTCATCCCGGACGGCACGACCGTCAGCTGGTGGCTGGGCACCGACACGAGCCAACTCGGCTCGCTCACCCCGTATCAGCAGGCGTTGCTGATCGGGACCAAGAACCTCAAGGCGAGTACCGCGCCGAACAAGGTGCTGGCCTCGGTGGGCAAGTCGGCGTCGAGTGAGACCAGCCTGGCCTACTTCGCGGCCAACCCGTTCGTGACGTTCCCCGCGGCGGGCGGGGCGAATCGCCCGATGGACGAGCCAGGCATGGCACCCATCGTGGAGAACACAATGGCGTGGCTGCTGGGCAAGGCGGGAACGGCCGCCGCGGACCTGACCGGCTCGGTGGTGGTCGCGAACACGAACAGTGGCCGCCACACCTCGATGCGGTCTTTCCTCAGCCAGCACTTCCCGAAGCTGGTCGTCAACGGCGGCAACGCGACCTACGGTGCGTGTGACTTCACCGCCGCCGCGCCCAGTCCGTGTCTGGCCGGGGCGACCGCGCTGCTCGTCGGCGACAAGGCGTACAACGGCGATCCGCAGATCCGGGCGCGGGTCCGTGCGGCGTACGCGGGCGGTACCCCGTTGCTGCTGTTCACGGAGCAGAACTCGACGGATTCGCTGACCGTGACCCTGCTGCGCGAACTCGGTATCGACGCCGGAACGAACTACTTCCAGCAGAACGCCATCGAGAATCTGCCGAAGTCCGCTGTGGCGCCGGGTCCGGTGGTCGACGACGAACTCGCCAAGGACGCCAGGGAGATCGTCCGCCGCCTGGGCGGTGCTTCGCTCGAACTGGCCGACTACAGCGCCTGCCTCGGCGCGGACCTCAAGCTCATCGCCTGTGTGGACAAGCCGGTGGCCAACGCCGCGGCGTACATGGGGGCGCTCACGCGTATGAAGGCCCGGCTGAAGTCGGCGCACGCCGCCGGAACCGACTATTTCGCGCCCGCCACGGACAACCAGAACGAGACCATGCGGGTCCTGATCCTGTTGGCTGACAAGCAACGCAACGGGACCCAGGGTTCTGAGCGTCCTGACGACAACGCGGTGGCGATCTCGTACCCGATCGACCAGCGGGACCCCAAGAAGATCACCCAGGCGCTGTTCGCCGACTGGTTCGTGACGACCACATGGTCGGGCAACAGCCGGGCGGCGGACTACGGCACGGTGTGGTGCGTCGACCCGAAGCAGGTCAACGCGGATACCTGCCCCGCGCCGGTGTTCCCGCCGCAGCAGGACCGCTCGGTCGCGCTCAAGTCGACCACGCTCGACGAGTGGACCGCGACCGGGTTCGACTTGATCCCCGGGCAGGCCGGTACGGTCACCCTCACCGCCGATCCGGGCATCCCCGTATACGTGCGGACATTCCCCACCAAGGCGTCGACCCGTTCCGGCGAGGTCGACTCGACGGGTGTGTCGAAATACAACCGGCCGCAGTACGTCGCCACCGACTGGGTCAGGCTGACGCCGGGCGCCGCGAAGACGCTGAGCTCGCCGTACGGCGGTCCGCTGTATATCCGTATGGACGGCACCAACCGCGCCGCGGGCATCCAGGTCAATGTGGACTTCGACAAGGTCAGTCAGCATCCGGTGGTGCTCGACATGGACAACGAGGCCCAGCTTGAGCGGTTCGCCGCGGAGATCGCGACCACGACCGCCCACTACACCGACCTCGTCGGTGTCGGCTTCGAGTTCCACCCGCTGGTGGCCTCGGTGCGCAAGTCGCTTGCCAGTGGTGGTGTCAGCGCGGCGGGCCTCACCGCGTACTACACCGGTGGGGCGGCGGGGGTTCGCAAGCTGCTGCAGGACGTCCGTGACGCCTGGTACAAGCAGGAGATGCGGATGGCGGGCTACAAGCTGTCCGACCAGACCCTCGAGGAGAGCCTTCCCGTCGACGTCAAGGCGATCTGTGCGACCTACCAGTGGCCGTGCACCGACCCGGCGATCAACAGCAGGACAACCGTGCAGCACTTCAACTACGACGTCTACGCGTCGTGTGGTTCGCTCTGCTCGGGCAACCCGATCGACGCGGGCGACGCGACCGCGATCGTCCCATTCGGCTGGGGCGAGGCCCACGAGTTGGGACACAACCTGCAGCGAAAGCAGCTGGACGTGCACTGGGCCGACACCGCGAACGGCGGCAATCCCGGCGCCGCGGACTCGTGGGGCAACTATGTCTCACGTGCGGGGGAGAACTCGAACAACATCTTCCCGCAGTACGTGCAGTGGACATTCGCGCGTATCACCAGGCCCGCGCGGGGTGATGGCACGGTGAACGATCCGCTCACGTCGCACGATCCCTACGCCTTCGTCCGGTTGTTCGCCGCGCACCAGTCGGCGGCGAACAACCTGGTCAAGGACGGCAAGCGGGTGATCATGGACCAGGACTGCGCGGTGGCCGCGTCGTACCCGACAACGGCGACCGCGAAGAGCACGCTGGCCGACGCGATCTGGGGCAGCAGCGCGTATGCGGCCAACAACGACGTCCGGATGGCGTTCTACCTCGGCCTCCCGCTGCTGATGGAAGGCAAGCAGCTGGCCGACGGGACGACGTTGGCCAGTGGCCCCAACATCTACACCGTGCTCTACGGGTCGGCGCGCACGTTCAGCGCGTGGTCGAAGGACGAGCCGACCTGGACCGCCAACCGCGCGAAGCTGGGATTCTCGCTGTACCCGTTCACGGGATCGGCGACCTACGGCGGCAAGACCGTGCCGAACATGATCGGCAACGACTTCATGCTGGTTCAGCTCTCCCGCGTCACCGGCTATGACTTCCGGCCGTACTTCGACGCGCACGGCGTCTACTACACCACCCTGGCGAGTCAGCAGGTCGACGCGAACGGCGGCTTGAAGCCGCTGGCGAACCTGATGCCCGTGCTGGGCAAGTTCCAGCCGGGCCTCTCGCTCGGCGGCGTCAGGCATGTCGATGTCGTCGGTGCCGCGACGCTGTGGCCGGGTATCGACGTCAAGGGCACGGTGGACGCCGACTACGTCGACTTCAGCCCGACCAAGTGCGCCGGGGTGACAAGCCAGGCCCCGGTCGCGCGCGCCGACCAGACCGTGTCGGACTTCGCCGTGCCGTGGGCCAAGGTGCCCGCGATCTTGACGCCCGCGAGCAGGCGGCCGACTCTGTCCCGGCTCGACAGGTAGGCATCGGCTTTCGAAGATCCGCCCGCTCGCATCGCGGGGTGGGCGGATCTTCGAGGCCGACCGGATGTCAGGCGACCTTGCGGGCGGCCACCGCGTGCAGGTTCACCGGAAGGCTACGGTGCCCGTTCATGATGAACGTGGGCATCGGGACCAGTTCGTCCCGGTCCACGGCCAGACTCAGGTTCGGGAACCGCTCGAACAGCGTCGAGAGGCCGATGTTCGCCACGAGGCGTGCGATACCCGCGCCGAGACAGTAGTGGGGGCCGTGGCCGAAGGAGAGGTGTTCCTTGTTCTCCCGCTGGATGTCGAAGCCCTCGGGGTCGTCGTCGTGCAGCTGGGGGTCGCGTCCGACCGCGGCGTAGTTGATCAGGATCGGGTCGCCCTTGGGGATGGTGACACCGTCCAGCTCGATGTCCTCCGCGGCGTACCGCAGCGGGAGGCTGGCCAGCGGGGACTGGACCCGCAGGATCTCGTCGATCACGTCGTCCCACGAGTTCTGGCCCGACAGCACCAGATCCAGCTGCTCGGGGTGGGTCAGCAACTCGGTGACGGCGTTGTCGAAGAAGTTGATCGTGGTCTCCGAGCCTGCACCCAGGATGGCGAAGATGGTGTCGGCGAGTTCCTGCTCGGTCAGCCGTGAACCGTCTTCGTCGCGGGCGGCGATCAGGTCGCTGGTGATGTCCTCGCCGGGGTTGGCGCGCTTCTCGGCGATCAGGTCGGCCATGGCGCCGCGCCAGCCGAGGAGGATGCTCTGGGCGACCTCCGGGGTGACGGTCGTGTCGACCATCATGTCGATCACCTTCGCCGTGGCGGCGCGCTGCTCCTCACCCATGCCGATGAGTTCGGCGACGAGCATGCCGGGCAGCGGGTAGCAGAAGCGTTCCTTCAGGTCGACGACCTCGCCCGCGGGGACCGCCGCGAGGCTGTCGAGCAGCATGTTGGTCAGGCCGACCACCAGGGGCCGCACGGCCTCCGTGCGGCGCGGGGTGAAGGCCTTGCCGATGAGCCTGCGCAGCCGCAGGTGGTCCTTGCCGAACGACGTCGACACGTTGTCCATCGCGACCCAGCTGATCATCTCCCAGCTGGGGTTGAGCTCGCCGTTGTAGAACGCGGGCCAGTGGTTGCGCGCGCTTTTGGTGACCTTCGGGTTGGACAGCATGCCCTTGATGACGCTGTGGCTGGTCACCGACCAGACCACGACGCCGCCGGGCAGCTCGACCTGGGTGGCCGGTCCGAGCGCCCGCAGCGCGGCTGCCTCGGCGTGGATATTCCGACCAGTGGTATCCAGTGCGGGACAGCGTTTCTCCATCGGAATGCTCCTAAGACGTCGATGGCGAAGTGTGATTAACGCCCAGGCTAGGGGCCGAATAGCCCAGTCGTACTATCCCGTCTTGCCGCGTTCTTCGGCCGCATTCTCGAAGAAGTCCGGAAACTCGCATTTCGGAGGTTGCAGCGCCCCGCTCACACCGTCATGGTCGAGGGAAACCCCAGCGTGCGGAGGATTTTTGATGTCCGCGAACCAGTCAAGACTGACGTCGTTGACCGGCACCCGGTTCCTCGCCGTCATGACCGTTTTCCTCTACCACGCGATCTTGTACGGGGGATTTTTCTCCTCCGCCGAGACCGCGGGCATATTAGGCACGGTCATCGCTCCCGGTGGATTCCCGTGTGTCGTCTTCTTCTTTGTCCTGAGCGGATTCGTGCTGGCCTGGTCGGCCCGCTCGGCCGACACGGTTCCCGGGTTCTGGCGACGCAGACTGGTCAAGGTCTTCCCCAACCACCTGGTGACGACCGCGGCGGCGTTCTTGCTCGCGGCGATCGTGGTCGGGACCGCGATCACGCCCGGGTCGGTGATCAATTTCGCGCTCCTGCACTCGTGGGTGCCCGACCTGTCGGTCGGCTTCCGGGGCAACCTGATCAGCTGGTCGCTCTCCTGCGAACTGCTCTTCTATCTGGCCTTCCCCTTCGTTATGGCCCTGGTCCGCCGCATCCCCGACCGCGGCCTGTGGCTCACCGCGGGCGGCCTCGTGGCGGCCGTGTGGCTCGTGCCCACTCTCGCCGGGGTGATCCCGCCCAGTGCGGCGCTGGCCAACCCGGCGGTCACGCCAGGGCTCGACCTGACGATGTGGCAGCACTGGTTCGTCGCGGTCTTCCCGCCCGTGCGGATGCTGGAGTTCGTCCTGGGCATGGTCCTGGCCAGGATCGTCCAGACCGGGCGGCGGCTGCCGCTGAGCGTCGGGGGAACTGTCGCCGTCGGCATCGCCTTCTACGCGCTGACACCGCTTTTCCCTGGCCCGTACCGCATCGCCGCGACGACCGTGGCGCCCATCGGTCTGATCCTGGTCGCGTTGGCGACGGCTGAGGCCGACGGTGTGCGGAGCGTGTTCTCCAGCCGTGTCATGGTCTTCCTCGGTGAGATCACCTTCGCGTTCTACCTGCTGCACTGGCTGGTCCTCGACTATGGCCACCGCCTGCTGGGCACGACCTGGAGCACCCCGGCGGCGGCGGCCATCCTGTTGCTGCTCACCGGCGTGACGATTCTGCTGTCGAGTGGCCTCTACTTCGGCGTGGAACGGCCGCTCATGCGCCGCTTCGGCAGCTCCCGGCGGGTCACCCTGGCCCCGGTGATCCCGATTCCGGCGAAGCCCCCGACACCGCCGACGGAGCTGCCCGACCGGCTCGCGGGCTAGCCCTGCCTAGGGCTTCACCGCGCTGACGCAATGCACGAACGGCGGCGCGTCGCGCTCGCTGATCGCGCGACCAGCAGGCGTCCGCCCGGCCGCAAGACCCTGGCCATCTCAGCGATCGCGGTGGCCCGCGGCTGCTCGGGGATGTGGTGCGGCACAAGGCAGGACAGGACGACGTCGTACTCACCGTCGGCCGCGTCGAGCGCTTCGGCGCGGCCGACCCGAAACTCGCGATTGCCCCCGACCGGATGCGCCGGGCCTGTTCGATCACCGGCACCGACGGGTCGATCCCGTCGACCCGGCCGGGTCAGGTAGCCGGGGCCGCAGCCCACGTCGAGCACCCGGTCGCGCGGGCGACGCTGGACTTCCTGCTCGGTCCGGAGGCATAGAAAGGGCGGGCACCCGCGGGTGCCCGCCCTTGTCCGCGATGATCAGCCGTTGAGGCCGTCGCGGAACTGGCGGAGGTCGGCGAAGTCCGACAGGTCCGGGACGGTCCAGCCGTCGAGGTCGTACTCGCTCAGGCACTGGTCGACGAAGGCCTTGTAGCCGTCGATCTGGCCGTTGGCCAGCTGCGAGCTGTAGAGCTCGACGCGGGTGGCCTCGTGGTTGCCCGCGTAGTTGCGCTCATACAGCTCGTGCCGTCCACCGAACTCGGTGCCCACGGCGTCCCACAGCAACTTCATCACCTTGACTCGGTCGACCGCTTCGATCCCGTTGGATCCGCGCACGTACTTGTCCAGATAGGGACGGATCTCGGGGTTCTTGAAGTCGTCAGCGCTGGAGTTCAGGTAGATCAGTCCGCTGGCGATGTCCTGCTCGATGATTTCCTTGACCCGCGGGTAGCCGATCTGCATGAACCACCGATACGCCATACCGTACTGCGGGTTCGGCAGCACGGCGCCGTTGACCCACGGCACCGGGTTGCGGGCGGCCGCGTCGGAAAGCCCCCAGAACAGGTTGCGCCAGGCCAAGACCTCACCGATACGGCTCTGCACGCCGCGGAAGTCCCGGGTGCCGGTGATGTCCACGGCCTTGGCCAGCAGGCCCGCGATGAACTCCAGCTTGACCGCCAGACGCGTGCAGCCGTGGAAGGTGAACCGCTCGGGGAACCCGGACCGGCCGGTGAACAGCTGCACCTTGCCAAGGTGGCCGTAGATGAACACGTTCTCCCAGGGGATCAACACCTTGTCCAGCACCAGGATCGTGTCGTTCTCGTCCATCCGCGAGGACAGCGGGTAGTCGAACGGGCTGCCCATCACCGCGGCCTGGGCGGTGTAGGACGGGCGGCAGATCAACTTCATCCCGGCCGCGCCCATCGGCACGGTCGCCACCAGGGCGAACTTCTTGTCCTTGATCGGCAGGCCGTAGTGGGCGATGAAGTTGTAGTGCGTCAGCGCCGACCCGGTCGCCACGACCTTGGCGCCGCTGACGATCAGGCCGGAGTCGGTCTCCTTCTCCACATGCACGAACACGTCGGCGACCTGGTCCGGCGGCAGGTTGCGGTCCACCGGCGGGTGCACGATCGCGTGGTTCCAGAACAGGACCTTCTCCTGCGACTCCTTGTACCAGCGGCGTGCGTTGTCCGCGTACGGCTCGTAGAACTCCGCGTTCGCGCCGAGAGTGCCGAGGAAGGCGGCCTTGTAGTCGGGCGTGCGGCCCATCCAGCCGTAGCTCAGCCGCGACCACGCCGCGATCGCCTTCTGGTGCGCGACAAGGTCTTCAGCGCTGTGCGGGGTGGTGAAGAACCGGTGCGTGTAGCCGTTGCCCCCGGTGTCGGTCGGGCAGGTCAGCACATCGCGGTGCGCCGGGTCGTGCAGCGCGTCGTAGAGCCGCGCGGTCATCCGGATCGGGTTGTGGAACGCCGGATGCGTAGTGACGTCCTTGACGCGCTCGCCGTAGATGTAGATCTCGCGGTCGTCGCGCAGGCTTTCGATGTATTCGTCGCCGGTCAGCGGACGGGTCGTGTGGTCGGTCACCGGACTGTCCCTCTTTTCGCGGGCCGCTTGGTCGGCAGGAAACTGTGGGCAAACGGACGTGCGCTGAGACTTCGATCCTCGCAGCCGGGCGTTGGTCAGCCTTCTCTGTTGTTGCGGACATCCGTTACGCGGCAATGCCATCCAGCACCACGGAAGGTGCTCGGAGCCGAGCAGGGTGAGACGGTTCTTCGTGGCGGCCGCATACCCGTGAACCGTAGGAGGACAAGGCCATGACCGAGATCCCCAGCAGGGAGGAGCTCGTCGCGCGGGCTACCGCCCTGGCGCCGCTGCTGCGCAAGCACGCGGGGTGGGCCGAGGAGAACCGGCGCCTGCACGAGGACGTGGTGGAGGGGCTCGCCGAGGCCGGGTTCTTCAAGCTGCGCAGGCCCAAGCGCTACGGCGGCTACGAGGCCGACACCCGCACCCTGGTCGAGGTGGGCGCCGAGCTCGGCCGCGCCTGCGGCTCGACGGCGTGGGTGCTTGGCGTCTACTCGATCCCCGGCTGGATGGCGTGCCACTTCCCCGACCACGTCCAGGACGAGGTGTTCGCCGACCCCGACACCCGGGTGTGCGGCACGCTGAGCCCGTCGGCGATGGCCGCGCCCGCCGACGGTGGCGTCATCGTCAACGGCAAGTGGCAGTTCATCTCCGGCGCCCACCACTCGACGTGGCAGGAGATCATCGCGATCTACGTGCCGCCGGAGGGCCAGCCGTACCCGATCATGGCCCTGGTGCCGATCACCGACCTGCTCGTCGTCGACGACTGGCACACCTTCGGCCTCAAGGGCACCGGCAGCGTCAGCACCGTGGCCAAGGACCTGTTCATCCCGCAGGACCGCGTCCTGCCGCTCCCCGCCGTCCTACAGGGCCAGGGCGCCTCGCAGCGCAACGGTGAAGGCTCGATCTACCGCGCGCCGCTGATGCCCGTCGCGGCGGCGTCGTCGGTCGGCACGATCGTCGGCCTCGGCAAGGGCGCGCGCGACGCGTTCCTGCACCGCCTGCCCAACCGCAAGATCACCTACACCGGCTACGAGAGCCAGCGCGACGCGCCCATCACCCACATCCAGGTCGCCGACGCCACGATGAAGATCGACGCCGCCGAGTTCCACGCGCTGCGCGTTGCCGACCTCGTCGACAGCAAGGCGGCCTCGGGCGAGGAGTGGAAGCTGGAGGAGCGGGCCAGGGCGCGCGCCGACATGGGTCAGGTCATCAAGCTGACCAAGGAGGCCGTCGACATCCTGGCGACCGCCAGCGGTGGGTCGTCGATCTACACCGACATCCCGATCCAGCGCTTCTCCCGTGACATCCAGGCGGTCAACCTGCACGCGCTGATGCACCCCAACACCAACGCGGAGCTGTACGGCCGGGTGCTGTGCGGCCTCGAGCCCAACACGCTCTACATCTGATTCTCGGTACCGGGAAAGGGAAGTGGCATGACTGAACTGACCGACGGCGACAAGGTCGCCATCGCGACACTGACCCAGAAGGTCATCTCGTCGTGGGCCTACGCCGACGCCGAGACCTTCGCGGGCGTGTTCACCGATGACGGGACGATGGTGCTGCCCGGCCTGTTCAAGAAGGGCAAGGCCGAGATCCAGGCGTACATGGAGAAGGCCTTCGCGGGTGTCTACAAGGGAACGCAGGTCACCGGCAAGCCGGTCGACATGCGCCCCCTGGGCCGCGACGCGGCGATCCTGCTCTCGCAGGGCGGCGTCCTCGACGCGGGCGAGTCGGAGGTCGCCGACTCGGCGGCCATCCGCGCGGCCTGGGTCGTCGTGAAGGTCGACGGCGAGTGGAAGCTGGCCGCCTACCAGAACAGCCCGCGCGACGCGGTCGAGGGCGTCAAGACGGAGAAGTCCGCGGCGTAAGCACGGTTCGCGATGCCCCAGTCCGGACTCGGGCTGGGGCACCGCGCCGTTCGACTACGTTGACGTCAGTGATCCGGTGTCGAATGGATCCCTACCTGCGCTGGTCCGTCACCAGATCGCTGACGGTGCCGTTGGCGCGCACGGGGCGAGGCGCTGTCCTCTTCGGCCGTTGCGGCCTGCGGACGACGCCTTCGGCTATCAGCCGTTCCAGCACGTCGTCGGCTACCGGGGTGGGGCGGGCACTGGCGTCGCCGTGCTCGGCGATCGGGGTCTGCGAGTGCTTGCGCGCTCGGTGTGGCCCCATAGCCGTCATGTTCCCGCCGCACTCACCAGTTGTCGACTCAGGAGCCCGCACTACTCGTTGACCAGGACCGGTACCGACAGGATCGCCGCGCTGACCTGCGTGAGGGGCTTGTCGGCCGGGACGCTGATCTCCAGGCCGACATGCTCGGCGGCCGGGGCCTGGGCCTCGTCCTCCTCGTAGTGCGCCTGCCCGGTGCCGAGGAGCGTGCCCGCGGCGTCGTAGAAGGCGGCGCGGAGGTCCATGGCGATGAGGTGGCTGACGTCGGTGGTGACCTTGATCCGGCCATGCACCGTCGCGGTACCCGCCGTGTCGAGGCGGACGTCTGCCAGCTCGACGCGGTCGGTGAACGGGCCCGGCTCCAGCCGGACCTCACCTGGCTTGAGCTGAGCGGACGCGGAAGGCGCCGCCTGTGTCTTGGGGGCGGGCATGGACACCGAAGGCACGGGAGCCGCCCCGCCCGGCGCCGGGGAGCACCCGGCGCCGAGCAGGACGGCGATGACCGCACCCGCGGCGATACCCGCGCGGGTGAGCTTGTTCATCAGTGCAGCAGCAGTTCGTGCATCTTGACGTACAGCTCCGTGTTGTCCTGCGTGGTGGCGAACTTGTCGCCGCGCGGGCCCTCGACGAAGATCGGCACGTCGGCGCCGGTGTGGTTGCCGGACAGGTAGGTCAGCCAGAGGCTGGCCTCCTTGGAGCCGTCGGTCACGCCCGCCGCGTCGTCCGGGGTGCGGAAGGTGGCCGGGGCGAAGTTGCCCGCGTCGTTCGAGCCCGAGCCGTTGATCGGGCCGGTCGAGCGGGTCGCGCTCTTGGTGTTGCCCTTGCCGTCGCGCGACGGGACGCTGTTGTTGGCGGTGTTGCCCGCGTCGACGTTCGAGGGTCCGCCGTTGGCCTCGGCGTTGGTGAAGCTGCCCTTCTCGATGATGTTGAAGCCCGCGCACTCGTGGTCGGCGGTGACGATGACCAGGGTGTGCTTGTCCTTGCGGGCGAACTCCAGCGCGACGGCGACGGCGTCGTCGAACGCGGCGATCTCGTCGAGGGTCTGGGCGGCGTCGTTGGCGTGCGAGCGCTTGTCGATCAGGGCGCCCTCGACCTGCAGCAGGAAGCCCTTGCTGCCCTTGTTCTCCAGCAGGACGCCGATGGCCTTCTGGGTCATGTCGGCCAGGGTCGGCTCAGCCTTCTGCGGGGCGCCCTCGGGCAGCTTCGCCTTGGCGTTCTCCACGGTCAGGTTGCCGCGGTTGAACAGGCCGATGACCTTCTTCGCGTTGAAGTTCAGCAGGTCGTCCTTTGTGGCCACCTTCTGGCTCGCGGCGGTCTGGGTGGCCAGCGCGGGGTCGCCGAAGCTGCCGAGCACCTCGTAGCCGTTGGCCTTGAGCGCGGCCTCGTCGTCGGGCTCGAAGCGGGCCAGGCCGCCGCCGAAGATCACGTCCGCGGTGTTGTTGCGGGAGATCTGCTCGGCGACCGGGGTGATGAGGGTCTGGTCCTCGGGCTTGGCCTCGAAGGTGCCGTCGGCGTTCTTCGGCAGGCAGGCGGCGTCGGAGTAGACCGGGCCCTGGCAGCCGCGCAGCAGCACGTGGCTGAACATGCCCGCCGGGGTTGCGTCGGTGATCTCGGCGGTGCTGACGTTGCCGGTGGCGAAGCCCGCGGCCTTGGCCTGCTCCATCAGCGTCTCGACGCGTTTCTCGTAGCTGTCGACACCGAGCGCGGCGTTGTAGGTCTTCACACCGGAGGACCACGCGGTCGCCGAGGAGGCCGAGTCGGTCACCAGGGCGGGCTGGTCGCTGCCCTTCTCGACGGCGTAGGTCGCCACGGAGCCCAGGTAGGGCATCTTCTCCATGTTGAGCCTGCCCGCGGCGCCGTAGAGGCGCTGGCGGCCCGCGTTGACGTGGGTCCGGCCCATGCCGTCGCCGACCAAGTAGATGATGTTCTTGACCTCGGCCTGGTCGCCCTTGTTCGAGTCTCCGGCGATCGCGCTGCCCGCGCCGAAGGCCGCACCCGCGACCAACACGCCCGCAACGGCGACAGCCGCACCGATCTTCACATTCCGCCGCACCGCAGCGCCTCCCTATTCGACCGACCGGGTGTCCCCCGGGGCAGGGCTGACCGTAGACGTATGCGATGGCGCGAATGGATCGTTCAGGTTGCCGCAGAGCGAACTGCGCGGCGCGGTTCGCACCGTGTCAATCGGACAGATGGGTGGCAACTCGGACAAACGGGGCAGTTCACAGAACGCGATTCGCGATGTTGATCTCCAAACGCGGTGTGGAGCGGAACCGAGGCGCGTGGGTGTCGCGGAGCGAACGGTCGCGGGATTCCAGTTCAGCGGTGGTTACCACGTCGACCGGGCAGCTGAGAGCACTGGCCAAGTCCTCGTCCAGTCCGATGACATCGGCGAAGGAAGCGCCTGGGGCGAGTTCGACCAGCACATCGAGGTCCGAGTCCTGGCGGTCGTCACCGCGGGCGACCGAACCGAATGTCCAGGCTTTCGTGACCGGGTAGCGGCAGAGAATCTCCGCGACCCTGTCGCAGTGTTTCTCCAGGAGCACCGACGGGCGGATGGTGTTCACCAGCTGTGTTTTGAGCTGGTAGCCGGCCGCGGCGAGCAGGCGCTCGAGCATCGCGACCGAAGGCTGCCGTTGGCCGGACTCGACCTTCGACACGGTCGACTGCGGGACTCCCGCCGCGGCCGCCAGGTCCCGCTGGGACATGCCGCGGTTGCCGCGGGCCGTGGTGACGAGCCGCGCGGCGGTGCTGTCGTCCGGCATGGCTCCGACGATAGCGGTCCGCTGGTCAGGCTCACGCGGAAGCGGCCCGCGGGAACTCCCGCGGACCGCTTCCGATCTGGCTCAGGCCGCCTTGGCCTCGTCGACCTTGGCGGTGACGGTGGCGATGAGGTCGGCCAGGGTGGGGTCGTCCTCGAAGATGTCGCCGACGTCGATCAGGACGTCCAGGTCGTCCTCGATCCGCGAGACCAGCCGGACCGCCGAGATCGACTCGCCGCCGAGTTCGAAGAAAGTGGCGTCTTCCTGTCCTTCTTGGACAGACAACACGTCCTTCCAGATCGCTTCGACCCGCACGCAGATGTTGCTCATCGACTACCTCCTGTCAGTTCTACTTCAGCGCAGATCGACGTTCGCCGCGCGGGCCGCGTCGAGGAACTCGCCGCGGGAGAGGGCCGCGGCGACCAGTTCGATGTCGTCGGACATGTAGCGGTCGACCTCGAGGGTGGGGACGAGGGCGCGGATGGCGTCGTAGGCCGCCTTGCCCGCGGGGCTCAGGCCCGCGTAGCGGCCGGACACGTCGACCGCCTGCGCCGCGGCCAGGTACTCCACGGCGAGGATGTAGTTGTTGTTCGACAGCACGCGGCGGGCGTTGCGGGCGGCGATGAGGCCCATGCTGACGACGTCCTGGTTGTCGCCGTTGGACGGCACGCTCTGGGTGGAGGCGTTGCCGATGGTGCGGTTCTCCGCGACCAGCGCGGTCGCCGGGTACTGCGCGCCCGCGAAACCGCTGTTGAGGCCCGGCTCGCCGGAGGCGACGAGGAACTCCGGGAGACCCGACAGGTAGCGGTTGAGCAGGCGGTTGGTGCGCCGCTCGGAGAACACGCCCAGCTGGGTGAGGGCGATGGTGGTGTAGTCCATGGCGAAGGCGACCGGCTGGCCGTGGAAGTTCGCGCCGTGGAACACCTCCTTGCCCTCGAAGAACAGCGGGTTGTCGTTGGAGGAGTTCAGCTCGACGTCGACGGTGTTGGACACGAAGTACAGCGTGTCGCGGATCGCGCCGACGACCTGCGGGATGGCCCGCAGCGTGTAGGCCTTCTGGATGTAGACGTCGGTGCGCGACACGTCGCCCTTGGCCTGCTCCTGCGCCTGGGTGCGCAGGGACGCGTGCGAGACGGCCAGCGCGCTGCCGTCGAGCAGGGTGCGCATGTTGGCGGCGTTGTCGATCTGGCCCTTGTGCGGGCGAGCGATGTCGTGGCCCTCGGCCTGGAACGGGCTCAGCGAACCCTGGAGGGTCTCGACCACCAGCGCGGTGACGATCTCCGCCTGCCGCACCTGGTCCAGCGCCCGGCTGACGACCAGGCAGCCCAGGCCGGTCATGGCCGAGGTGCCGTTGATCAGCGCGAGGCCTTCCTTGAACTTCAGCTGCAGCGGCTCGATGCCGTGCTCACGCAGCACGGGACCGGTCTCGGTGCGGCGGCCGTTCTTGAGCACGTAGCCCTCGCCGATGATGGAGCTGGCGATGTGCGCGAGGGGGCCGAGGTCGCCGGAGGCGCCCAGCGAGCCGATCTCGGGGATGGCGGGGGTGATGCCCAGGTTCAAGTAGAGGGCGAGACGCTCCAGCAGTTCGGGGCGCACCGCCGAGTAGCCCTTGGACAGCGCGTTGAGCCGGGCGGCGACGATGGCGCGTGCCTCGTCCTCGGCGAAAACCGGTCCGACACCCGCGCTGTGGCTGCGGACCAGGTTGGTCTGCAGCTCGGTCTCCTTGGCCGTGCCGACCAGCATGTAGATCATCTCGCCGTAGCCGGTCGTGACGCCGTAGACGGGGATGCCAGCCCGAACGGTGTCCTCGAACTGCTGCCTGCTGGCGGCCGCCCTGGTCAGCGCGGCGGGCGCCACCTTGACCGGTGCGCCGTCCTCGGCGATGCGGCGGATGTCGAGGATTTCGACGTTCTCGCCGTCGAAGTCAACGGACAGGTTGGTGTCAAGCAGTGTCACGATCTTCACCCCGTAAGGTTGCGGCGGTCAGGGAAACTCTTTGCGATTCGACCAATGTGGACAGTCCGGCGATCGTTGGTGTGGCTAGGAAATCGCGGAGCGGAACCTCGACACCGAACCGCTCGCGAACACGTTCGAGCAGCACGGGGACCTGCAGGGAACGCCCACCCGCGGCGAAGAACGACTCGTCGGCGCCAGTGGGCTTGACTCCGGGGAATCCGGCCCACAGTGCGGCGACGGCGCTGCGCACCGGCGCATCGGGTTGACGGACCTGACCGGCGGGCGTCGCGGCTGGTTCGGGCAGCCGCCGCCGGTCCACCTTGCCGCCGATACCGCGCGGAAGGCCGATCATGGTGTGGAAGGAGACCGGCGGCATCGCCTTGCCGAAGCGGGCGCGCAGCGCCGACCGCCACGCCGCCGCCGACCCGATCGAGGCGCCCGCCTCGTCGCGGCGGGGCACGACGTAGCCGATCAGCCGGGAGACCAGCCGGTCGGAAGTCGTGATGGCCACGACGGCGCACTCGGCGACGGTGTCGTGAGCGGAGAGGGCGGCTTCGATGTCGCTGAGTTCGACCCGGACGCCGTTGAACTTGATCTGGAAGTCCTTGCGCCCCCGGAACTCCAGCACCCCATCGCGCCGCCGCGCCGCGAGGTCGCCCGTCCGATAACACCGCGCGCCGTCGTTTTGGCCCGCGCCCCCCGTAGTAGCAG
>DATLIA010000266.1:0-11945 GCA_035540215.1 Actinokineospora sp.
TTGTCGGGCTATCGGCGGATCCAGGTTTCCGCTGGGCGTGCCGCCGGAATGCCGCTCGTACTGGGTGTACTTGGGCGTTTCGGCGGTGCGGCCAGCGGGAAGCTGGGCCGTCGAGAGCCCGGCAACGTTCGTGGACACAGCACTAGCCGACGCAGTGCCTGCTCGGCGTCGTCGACCTCGACGCGAAGCCAATCCGGCCAGGAGGCCGACTTGGCGACGGTCGCGATGGACGGGTCCACCTCGACTGAGACCGCGGTCACGTCGGTGCGTGCACCCACACCGTGCACTATCCAGGCGGTACCGACGCCGACTCCGGTGCCCAGTTCCAGGATCCGGCCGCCGGGAGGCACCGCGGCGCTGAGCGTCGCGAGCAGACGGCCCGCATCGTCATCGCATGAATACGCGAACCGCGCCGCGTCGGCTCGCGCCATCGCCGCGATCACGGTCTTTGGCAACTCGTCCACGTTCTCTCCACTGTCCAACCTGGACGCCCGCCTGCGCGTGTCCACCCGCGGGACCGGGCCTTGACCGGCGCGTACGTCAACGCAACTCGGCGAACCTGAATCGCGGACACGGAGTCCGATGGCGTGGTCGCCGCCACGCCATCGGGTCACCCAAGTGCTACGGAAGTTTCCAGTCCACCGGCTCCGCACCCTGCTCCACCAACAACGCATTCGCCTTGCTGAACGGCTTCGAGCCGAAGAAGCCCGCGTGCGCCGAAAGCGGACTCGGGTGCGCCGACTCGATCGCGGGCACCGAACCCAGCATTGGCCGCAGGTTGCGCGCGTTGCGGCCCCACAGGATCGCCACCAGCGGTCCGCCCCGAGCAGCGAGCGCGCGGATGGCCTGCTCGGTGACGTCCTCCCAGCCCTTGCCCTGGTGGGAGTTCGCCTTGCCCGGCTCGACGGTGAGCGCGCGGTTCAGCAGCAGCACCCCGTTGTCCGCCCACGGCGTCAGATCGCCGTTGGTGGGCTGCGGGTGGCCGAGATCCTCGCAGTACTCCTTGTAAATATTGACAAGGCTCTTCGGGATCGGCCGGACGTCGGGTGCCACCGAGAACGACAGACCGACCGCGTGACCAGGGGTCGGGTAGGGATCCTGCCCCACCACAAGCACCCGGACATCGGCGAACGGTTGTTGGAAGGCCCTCAGGACGTTGTCGCCCGCGGGCAGGTAAGTCCGCCCCGCGGCGATCTCGGATCGCAGGAATTCGCCCATCTTGGCGATCTGATCGGCGGCCGGGGCCAGTGCCCGCGCCCACCCGGATTCGACGATCTCAGTCAAAGGTCGTGCCACGCCGGAAAACCCTACTCAGTCCAGCCGGCGCAGGACCGACCGGTAGGTCTCCACGTTGGCCAGATAGATCTGGACGATGCCCGAAGTCATGTCCTCGGGCACCACATGCCCCTCCCGCACCCGCGCCGGAACGCCCAGCGCCATCGAGCGGGCCGGGATGTGGCCGTTGAACGACATGACCGCGCCCGCGCCCAGGATGGCGCCGTCCTCGACGGTCGAGCCGTTCAGCAGCACCGAGCCCGAGGCGATCATGCAGCGGTCGCCGACGGTGGCGCCCTCGATGTGGACGTTGTGCCCGATGACGCAGTCCGCGCCGATCTTGGCCGGGTGGAAGGGTGTGCAGTGGATGACCGTGCCGTCCTGCACGCTGGTCCGCTCCCCGATCTCGATTGTCCCGGCGTCGCCGCGCAGGACGGCCTGCGGCCAGACCGAGGCGCCCGCGTGCAGGGTGACCGCGCCGATCACCGTGGCGTCCGGGTGGACATAGGCGTCAGGGTGAATGGTGGGCGTCAGATCACCGAGGGCGTAGACGGGCACGCGATCTCCTTGCCGAGGTGAACGGAGAGTTCGTGCTCGGCATAGTGCCCGAAGGCGGCGATGTCGGCATACCCGGACGAGCGGTACAGGGCGACCGCCTCCGGCTGCATGAGCCCGGTCTCCAGGATCATCCGGTCGATCCCGGCCTCGGCGGCGGTCCGCTCCAGCTCGGCGAGCATCTCGCGGGCCAGGCCCTTGCCACGGCCGTCCGGCGAGACGTACATGCGCTTGATCTCGGCGGTGCCGGTCCCGTGGTCGCGCCAGCCGCCGGTGACCAGGGGGCGGCCGTCGACGTAGCCGACGTAGAAGCGGCCGAGCGGGGGCGCGAACTCGGCGGGGTCGACCGGAGACTCGTCGGGGCTGCCGTAGCGGATCACGTACTCGGCCTGCACCTCGTCGATGAGCAGGCGCGAGTCGGGGTGGTCATAGGCCCTGGGTTGGATGTCCACCGATCGATTGTCGTTTATGCGGGAGCGTGACTGACTCAGAGGTCAGCGACGTCACGTCTGCTACAACGTGATCATGACAACACAGCGAGTGACGATGACTCTTCGCCGAATCGCGGGTGATTGCCGGGACGAGGACTGTCCGGCTGTATACCTGTCCGATCGAGGAACAGTCGTGTTCCAAGGTGATGCCGTTCCCTTGCCAACGGCCTCCGTCTGGGCCAGGGTGAACAAGCCGTCGAGCTGCCGTTGACCTTGGTCAGGGAGGCCATCCGTGCGCTTGGGACGTGACGGTTCCCGCGACCTGTTCCGCACGTACCGAAACTCGGCCTGGCGATTCGAGACCCAGCCGACATACACGATTGCGGGCGAGGCGGATTCACTGGAACGGTTCCTCGCCGGTGAACCAGAACCCGATCTCGAGCCCAGGTATCTCGAATGGCTCGAACTGACTCGAACCAACGTATCCGCAGGAAGGTCGATCGGCAGGGTGAAGGTCGTACGCAGGCCGTTCACCGACTACACGCGTTACGCATTCGCATGGGGAATACCGCACAGCATCGAGTACGGCGAGGACATTCGAATTCTCGACGCTACCGACTTGGCGCTCGATCTGCCGAACGATGATTTCTGGCTGTTCGACGATACCGACGTCCTCCGCCTGACCTACCGGGACGACGGAACATTGTTAAGTCGCGAACTTCTTGCCAATCCGCCGATCGATCAGTACCTACAGTGGCAGCAGACCGCTATCGAGCATTCCGTCCCATTCGAGGACTATGTTCGATCCTGAACGCCAACAACGCGAACGCCAGAATCTGGCCGAGGCCCTCCGCGACATGCGGAGGGCCGCTGGGCTGTCCGGCGAACGGCTGGCCACACGATGTGCGATGTCCCAATCGAAGATCAGCCGAATCGAACGCGGCAAGATTCTTCCGTCAGTGACCGACGTCGAACGAATCTTGACCGCACTCGGTGTCGACGGGGACCAGGCCAAGCAGTTCCTGGACCTCGCGAGAACCGCGAACGTCCACTTTCGGTCAGTTCGAGTGCTGGCCGAGATCGGACTTTGGCGTGGACAGAAGGAGCTCTCCGCCCTGGTCATGTCGTCTTCGCAGGTCCGACACTTCTGCCCGGCCGCCATATCGGGGATGCTGCAGACCCGCGAGTACGCGACGGCGATCCTCGACCCGACTGTCCGAGGCAGGCCCGCGCGCAACGTGGAACGGACTGTTGACGCCCGGATCGAGCGACAGCGGTCCCTGTATGACAGTTCACGAGATTTCACCTTCGTGACGACCGAACAGGCGGTTCGCTGGAGACAAGCCCCAGCCACCGTGATGGCGACCCAAGCCCGACACATCGCCGCCTTGGCGGAGTTGCCGAACGTGACGATCGCCGTAGTACCGAACGACGCTCAGATGAACGAGGTCCCTTTGAACAGCTTCGCCATCTATGACCAGCGCTTCGTCATGTGCGAGTTGTTCTCCGGCAGCGTCATACTTCGCGATCCACAAGAAGTCGCGTATCACGCCAATATCCTGGACCATTTCATCGAGCGAGCGCACACCGGGGAGGCCGCTACCGCTTTCCTGCGGCACGTGGCGAGCGAGTTCTAAATATTCGGGTGCGCGACTAGACCATACCAACGCGCCCGGCTCAGAGCTAGGTTCGGATTGTGGAGATCCTTGGCCTGACCAACCCCTACTGCGGGGGCAAACCGTGCTCGCGCGTATTCCGCAGCGGCTTCACCTTCCGCTGGGTAAAGAACGACCGCTACATCGCCGTCATGCGCGGAGTCTGCGTCGACGCCCGCCGCTACCTGATCATCGATGATTACCTGGCGGGCCATCATGTGCACGAAACCCCGCAACCTATCGTCGATGTCATCCCAGCCACCTCGGACGATTGGTGGGACACATCGCTATTGCTCCGCACCGCGGATTCCTGGGTCGCGAACCGATCCGCCGCCCATAGCCGATCGGCATGATCAACATCGAGGACACAGACCTCGCCAAGGCGCTGGCGATGCTCGCGGCCAAAGCGCCACAGGTGGCGGCCGCGATCATTCGTGAGGACCTTGGCATCGACCAAGTGGACGCCCTGTTGGCGATCCTGGCCGAAACCGAGCGCTTCGTGCGTGACCTACGGCTTCGCTGGTTCGGCAGAGAGATCGAAGACAGCGACGACAGTCGGAGTCTGCCAGCGGCAGACACACTGAACGGAAGTGGGGCCGATGACACATCCACCGACCCCACCAACGCGGTTCAGATCAGTCGTGCGGACGTTCGCCCGGCATGAGCCCCTCGGCCGCGATGGCCTGGGGCACCACCGCCGACTCGCCGGGCATCATGCCTTCGGCCAGGTCCACGTCGGCGCGTTCGCCCGGCATCAGGCCCTCGGTCGACGGCGGCTCCGGCTCTGGCTCGGCGGATTCCACCGTCGCCTCGGCTGACGCCCAGATCTCGGCGTCGTCGCGGCCCGCCGCCTGCGCGTTCTTGGCGCGCACGCCCGCGTCCTCATCCTCGGCGAGGGTCGCCTGGACGGCCTCCGCCCGGCCCTGCGCCAGGTTGCGGGTGCCCGCGGCCGCGGCGACCCGCACGGACGGCTCCGAGTGGGCGGCCGCGGCCATCAGGATGTCCACGGACCCTTCGTCGTCGATGAGGCTGGCCACGTACGCCGCCTTGGCCGCGAGCATTGGCTCGCCGCCCTCGACCATGCTCTTGAGGTGCGGCAGCGCCTCGGTGCCGAGCGCGGCGGCGGCCGCGTAGTCCGGCTCCTCCGGGATCAGCACGGCCCTTACCTGTTCGAATGTGATAGCCATCGAGCCCTCCTCACAGGTCCTGGGTGAACGGGCTTGCCACCATTGTGTCGCGTTCGCCGCCGGTCAGGTCCGGTGGCGGATTGGTGATGTTGGCGGTGCCGTTGCCGGTCATGAGCCGGTTGTTGTCGTTGACGTGGTTGAGGCCGAGGACGTGGCCGATCTCGTGCCCGAACGTCCACTGCGTGGCCCCCTGCGCGACCACCGCGCCCGGCCGTCCGGCCGGGTGGGCCGCGCAGCCGTTGAACGGCGGGACGGTCGACCGGACGAAGTACACGACGACGTCGTTCGCGCCCGCGTTGTTGCGGTTGGCGAAGAGCTGGTTCTGCTCGGCGGTGGAGTTGCCGCGGGTGCACGTGCCCACGTCGAGGTCGTTGAGCGCGGGCAGGTTCAGGGTCTCGTTGGACGCGTGCTGCACGTGCACGCCGACGGAGCCGTAGACGTCGCGCATCCGCTGCAGGACGGTGGCCACCGAGACGTTCGGGTTGGTGAGGATCTTGGTGTGCACGCGGACCGTCGGCACCTGTGCCCACCACTTGTGCCAGAGCGCGTTGTCCGTGCCGCGCACGAACGTGTCGATCCGGTTCGGCCCCCACGACGCGGCGGCCGGGCCGCTGGTGAGCACGCCACCCAGGCTCTCCCAACCCGACCAGCCGCCCTGGAACCACTTGTGCCACATCGCGTTGTCGGTGCCGCGGACGAAGACGTCGAGCCTGCCGGACGCCCAGGACGAGACATCCGGGGAGCTGGTGAGCACGCCGCCGAGGCTCTCCCAGCCGGACCAGCCGTTCTGGAACCACTTGTGCCAGAGAGCGTTGTCCGTGCCCCGCACGAACACGTCGAGCCGACCCGAGGACCACGAAGCCACCGCCGGGTCACTCGTCAGTACGCCACCCAGGCTCTCCCAGCCCGACCAGCCGTTCTGGAACCACTTGTGCCACAACGCGTTGTCCGTACCCCTGACGAACACGTCGAGCCGACCCGAGGACCACGAAGCCACCGCCGGACCGCTGGTGAGGATCCCACCGAGGCTCTCCCAGCCTGACCAGCCGTTCTGGAACCACTTGTGCCAGAGAGCGTTGTCGGTGCCCCGCACGAAGACATCGAGCCTGCCCGCCGACCATGCCGCCACGGCCGGGCCGCTGGTGAGGATCCCACCGAGGGACTCCCAGCCCGACCAGCCGTTCTGGAACCATTTGTGCCACAAGGCGTTGTCTGTGCCGCGGGCGAAGACGTCCAGTCGACCAGATGACCAGGACGCCACCGCCGGATCGCTTGTCAGAGTCCCGCCCAGGCTTTCCCAACCAAGCCAAGTCATCGCGACCTACTCTCCGGGAGTCAGGACAGTGCCTAGTGGTGTGACTCATGACGTTGGCCGGGTATCGGCGTGTCCACGGCGTCGCTGCCAAGGCGCAGGGACAGCACGCGTACCGGGTGTACGTGGCTGTTCCTGCAACGCGGGCAGCGGCGTCGTGGGCATGTCGAGACCCGGTCAACGCCATGGGTCACACCACTTGTGCCGTCGAGATCCGCGGGAGCGTTGTTACGGGCGTCACAAACTGCCACTCGAAATGGTGGTCGGGTTGCCCGATGGTGCGGCGCGACCTGCCCGAACGGGCTGCTAGCTCGGCGGGCCGGTGGGCGCGGGCGGCGCGGGACACGTCGTGTTGCCCGACTCCAGTTTGACTTTCAGGCCCGGCAGCGTGAACGGCCCGACGATCTCCATCGCGTACACCTTTCCGGTCACCTTGGTGAACTCCGCGAACGTCGCGTCCGCGCCGAAGCGGTGCTGCGACGGGGTGGCGTCGAGCGGATTGTCCACATAGGTGCCGTCGGGGTTCTTGATCGTCGTCACGTCCTCCCCCGTGATCCCGAACTTCACCACCCCGTCGAGCGTCAGCGTGCCCGCGACCAGCTGCCCGTCGAGTTCGACGTTGCGGGCGTCGACCTCCCAGGTGGCCATGTTCCCGTCGCCGCCGGTGAGTTTGAGGGTGAAGTCGAGGCCCGCGATCTTCTGGTGGACGGCGATGCACAGCTCGTTGAGCTTGCCCTCGGCGAAGCCCGCCCGGACGAGGCGGATGTTCTTGAGCACCACCGTCCCGTCGGCCTGCTTGACCTTCTGCGTCGCGTCGACCACCGACAGGCCGAAGTCGATGCCGTAGAGCCCACTGGTCGCCAGGTCCGCCGTGCCGCTCTGGATCACCACGCTGCTGGCGAGCAGGCCGGTGCGCAGGCCGAGGGACAGCAGGAACACCACGAGCAGCGACGGCACGCCGAGCAACGCGGACCGACCCCACCGGGTCCCGTTCATCACGTCCCGCCCAGCAGGGACAGGGTCGCGCCGGGCAGGTAGACCGGGTTGTCGCGCTGGCCGGGCTGGGGCTGCGGGTTGTAGGCGGTGATGGCGTAGGCGTCGAGCCGCAGCCAGCAGCCGGAGATGTTGAGGCTGAGGTCGTCGGGCACCCAGGACCAGGTGAACAGGCACAGGCCCCAGCGGAACTCCAGCCCGGAGGCCCACACGTCGGTCCACATCGACGTGCCCGCGTTGTTCGCGCCGCCGAGTTCGATCGGGCCGGGGGCGCCGATGCGCATCTGGTAGTCGGAGCGGGTCTGCTGGATGAGGGCGTTCTGGTCGACCACGAGCCGCGAGAAGCGGTAGTGGTTCACCGACCGGGTCGTCCCGTCGGCCACGGTGATAGTTGTCGTGCCGAGGTCGACGAACGAATAGGCGTGCCACTGGTAGCCGCCGATGCTGTCGCGGCCGAACTCCACCTTGTAGGCCGTCGGCACGACGCAGAACCCGATCTTCGTGTCCTTCACGCAGCCCGACGCGGCGCCCGCGGCGGACACCGAGATGTCGGGGAAGACCGCCGTGGTCACCAGGGCCGCCAAGACTGCAGCGGCGGCGGCCAGCCGCGCGATCACGACTCGGCCCGCTTGCGTGGCTTCTTCGGGCCCCAGCCGAACACCATGGCCGACCCGAGGATGCCGAGCAGCGTGCCGAGCAGGAACCCGCCGAGGTTGGAGGCGACGAACGCGGCGACGGCGAGGATGCCGCCCATGACCCCGGCGACGAGCCGCTGGGTCGGGGCGAACCAGGCGATGAGGCCGAGGACCATCAGGCCGCCGCCCGTGACATACCCGGCCACGCCGCTCGCGCCCGCCGAGAGCATGACGACGATGGGAGCGATGGTGAGCGACATGATCGTCCAGCCGCCCAGCATCATCCACAGGCCGCCCCAGAACGGCCGGGTGCGGCGGAAGTCGCGGAACCAGCGCCATCCCACGCCGAGCCACAGCGACACCGCGGACAATGCGCGGCGGGCGGCCGACGGGACCTCGGGGGTCTCGAAGTCCGCGTCCTCAGCGGGTGCGGGCAAGGGTTCCGCCGGATGATCGCCGAGGTCCCCGGAGATCCGGCCGTCGGACTCTTGCTCGACGGCCAGCCGCGCGCGGTGGCGGACGCGGGCATGGCGGGCGGCCCGGTGCCTGCAGGCGTCCGCGATCCCAGCGGGCTCGGCGAGCTCGTCGCGGCGGGTCAGCATGTGACGGTCCCGGGGAGGATGGTCAGGGTGAGGCCGGGCAGGCCGATGCTGCCGATCAGCTCGACGGTGTAGGCCGACGCGTCCAGATTGGCGATCTTGACCGTGCCCGCCTCCAGGCCGAAGTTGCCCGGCGTGCCGCCGTCGAGCGGGGTGACGCCCATCTTCACGTCGTCGGCGGACTTGCCCAGGTACATGTCGGCGAAGTTGCTGTTCGACGCGTTGACTGAGGTGGCCTCCAGGACCAGGTCCGATGCGTTGATCTCGGCCGTGGCGTCCGGCGTGCCGTTGACCGGCTCCCCCGCGGTGATCTTGAGCGTGTACGGCAGGCCCGCGATGGTCTCGTTGACCACGCCGCAGAGCCCGTCGAGCTTGGCCGACTTGAACCCGGCGCGGGCGGTGCCCTTGCTCAGGCCGGTGCCGCCGTTGTCGACGAGCCGGTCGTGCAGCAGCGCGGCGAAACCGGCGCCCTCCAACTGGTCGGACTTGATGGTGAACGGCTTGTTCACCACCATGAAGTTGGCCGCCAGCAGGCCTTCGGACATCCCGACGCCGAGCAGCCCGACCAGCACGGTCGCGGGCACTCCCATCAGGACGGTCCGGCCGAACCGGGTGCCGCGTCGGACCTCGTCGGCCGCCGATTCCCGCATCTTCGCGTTCCAGGCGCCGACCGCCCCCAAGATGTCGACCATGGTCTTATCGCTCCACCGGAGTCGGGCGCCCGAACAGGCGCTTGAGCAGCTTGTGCTCCGGGGGCGTGCCCCAGGCGAAGATCATGGCGCCGCCGACGACGCCGCAGAACATGCCGACGAGGAAGCCGCCGAGGTTGGACAGCACGAGCGAGGCGATCGCGAAGATCACCCCGAGCAGCCCGGCGAGGTGCCGCTGCGACGGCACGAACCAGGCGAAGAACGCGAACATCATCATCGAGCCGCCGAGCAGGTAGCCGGAGACGCCGCCGACGCCCGCGGCGAAGGTGACGCTCAGCGGGGCGATGGTGAGCGAGAGGATGACCCAGCCGCCGAAGGCGAGCCAGGCGCCGCCCCAGAACGGGCGGGTCCGGCGGAACCGGGTGAAGGCGGCCAACAGGCGGGCCACCCTGCCCCTTTCCACGATTGGCTGTTCCGCGATGGGCTGATCCACTCCGCTTTCCACGATGGGCTGGTCGACTGCCGCGGTCTGTTCGGTCATCTGGCGCTCCAGGTAAGGGATGCGCGCGTGTTGATGGCGGCGGCCGTCCGCCACCAACACGCGGCGGACATCAGTTGACGATGGTGCAGTTGGTCGAACCGGACTCGATGGCCAGCGACAGACCGGTCAGGTTGATCGTCCCGGCGATCGTGGCCGCGTACGCCTCGGCGTGCAGTCCGTTCAGGTTCGCCGTGCTCGACTGCAGACCGAAGTTGCCCGGCGTGCCGCCGAGCGAGGTCGCGCTGCCGCCGAGTGCGACGTCGTCGGCGGACTTGCCCAGCGCCAACCCGTTCATCGAGGCGTTGGAGTTCACTGACTGGGCGTCGAGCACCATGTCAGCGGCCGCGATGTCATTGGTGGCGTCGGACGGGTTGCCCGCCGCGATCTTGAGGGTGAAGGGCAACCCCAGGACGCTCTGGTGCACCGCGGCGCACAGACCGTTGAGGTTGGCCGTCTCGAAACCGGCGCGCGCCACGGCCTGCCCTGCCGTGGTGCCGTCGGCGTTGTCCTTGGTGACGTCGTCCATGATCGCGCCGAACCCGGTGCCCTGAAGTCCGGCGGACTCGATCTGGAACGGCTGCCCGTTGACGTTGAACGACGCCGCGAGCAGACCGTTGGCCATGGCGAACCCGAGGGCGCCGATGGCGACGGAGGCGACACCGGTCACCACCGAGAATCTGCCCCACCGCGTTCTGCCCAATGCGGATTCGTGCATCAGCACCTCCTGCGTAGACGCCGGCCGCCTTTCGGCCGACGATTCCTGAATTGCTGGCCGCCTCCGAAAGGAAGCGCGGGCAGATCTACGCACAGTGATGCCGGGCGCACTCAAGCGTCCGGGAACGCCCTCGCCACCCTCGCCTCGCTGGTGTGTGTCCCTGCTCACTCGGCTGCGGTGAACGAACGGTGCCATCCGTGTTTCAACCAGACAAGAGCCAGTTGTCGCGCAGGTCAGGTGATCGCGCGTACTGTTACCTTGGGTAACGCTTACCGCGCGGCACATGTACTTGCCAGATGTGGCTTTGACCGGGACGCTTAGACCCACCAGTCAGATTTGTCGTCTACCGACAAGTAGCTTTGGTTCGACAATCGTCACGCTCAGTAGTTGGTAACAAGTACGCAACAAAAGCGACCGTTACTCCAAAAGCACCATCGGCTATTCGGCTGAAGTGAGGGACAACCATGACAACGAGCGTCACGGCAAGAGGGAACGCGAAGTTCGCCCGCCGCGCCCTGATCGCGATCGGTGTGCTGCTCGCCGTATCGCTTGTCGCACTCGTTGTCGCGGTAACCCTTTCCCACAAAATCGACGGCAGCAGCATGCGCCCGACTTTCGGCGACGACGACCGGGTTCTCCTTGAGCCGTTCTTCGACTCCGCCGACCTCCAGCGCTTCGACGTCGTCGCCGCCCGCCCCACCCCGGGCGCGCCCGCGATCGTCAAACGGGTCATCGGCCTGCCTGGCGACCGGGTGCGCGTCGAGGTCCGGCCGGACGGCACCGGAGTGCTCCATCTGCTCCCGTCCGGCGCGGCCCAGTGGCAGACCGTCGACTCCGCGGCGTGGCCGGGCCAGTGGAAGTCGGCCAGGGTCTGCTGCCAGACATCGGGCAAGACCGGCCCGGACGCGGGCGCCGTCGTCCCGGCCGGATCGGTGTTCCTCATGGGCGACAACCCCGACCAGTCCGACGACTCACGCGTGTTCGGCTGGATCCCGAGCGACCAGGTGGTCGGCAGGCTGTGGCTGCGGATCTACCCCGTCGCCGAATTCGGCGCACTCGACCACACCGGCGAGTTCCGCCTCACGCCCGTGTCCTAGGCGCGCCAGTGCTGCCAGCCCGCGGCGCCCTCGTACGGGCTGCCGTCGACGGTGACGCCGGTGCCGCGCGTGACGGTGCCGATCGTGCGCCAGCCCTCTGGCACCGCGCCCGGATCGGGGAAGGTGGCGGCCAGGGCGTGGTCCTCGCCGCCGGTGAGGACCCAGTGGCGCGGGTCGGCGCCGAGGGCCGACGCGACGTCGACCAGGCGCTGGTGGACCTCGATCAGGTCGGTGCGCACATCGATGGCCACATTGGACGCGACGCAGATGTGGCCGAGGTCGGCGAGCAGACCGTCGGAC
>DATLIA010000267.1:0-10727 GCA_035540215.1 Actinokineospora sp.
ACCAGTAC
The DNA here is from genome assembly GCA_035540215.1 of Actinokineospora sp. Lineage (GTDB taxonomy): Bacteria > Actinomycetota > Actinomycetes > Mycobacteriales > Pseudonocardiaceae > Actinokineospora. Next base: position 9 of record DATLIA010000267.1, read on the forward strand.
GCGAGCGACGACGTGCCACCCCCGGGCGGTGCCGCCGGGCGCCTCCACATCCTCGAGGTGCAACGGCTGATCCGCTTCATGCCCAAGGTCGTCATCTGTGTCGTGCCGGGATGGGCCGCCGGCGGCGGGCACAGCCTGCACGTCACGTGCGATCTGACCCTCGCCTCCCGCGAGCACGCCCGGTTCAAGCAGACCGACGCCGACGTGGGCAGCTTCGACGGCGGCTACGGCAGCGCCTACCTGGCCAGGCAGGTCGGCCAGAAGTTCGCCCGCGAGATCTTCTTCCTCGGCCGCACCTACACCGCCGACGACATGGTCAAGATGGGCGCGGTCAACGAGTCCGTGCCGCACGCCGAGCTGGAGGCGACCGCGCTGCGGTGGGCGCGGGAGATCAACGGCAAGTCGCCGACGGCGCAGCGGATGCTCAAGTACGCGTTCAACGCCATCGATGACGGGCTCGTCGGCCAGCAGATTTTCGCGGGCGAAACCACCCGGTTGGCCTACATGACCGACGAGGCCGTCGAGGGTCGGGACTCATTCCTGGAGAAGCGCGACCCGGACTGGTCACGCTTCCCGTACTACTACTAAGCGCGAGCCGCCAAATACTGTTCGTGGTCGACGCTGACGCGCTCCCACAGCGCGGCCCGGCGCTCGGCGGTGATGTCGGGCAGCGGCAGCCGGAACGTGTCGGCGAGCAGGTCGAAGTAGTCGGCGCGGGTGTCGATCTCGGACTTCTCGCGGCCGGACTTGTCGGTGACGGCGAGGACCCGGCCGCGCAGCTCGGTGACGCTGTCGGCGTCGCGCCTGGCGGCGGTCACCACGCGGACGAACCCGGACTCCGCCGAGGTCGACAGCCGCTCGTGCCCGGCGGTGAAGTCCTCGACGGCGGCCTGCGCCGGGGCGAAGTCCATGCCGAGAAATGACCCACGCGGGTCATGGTCGAACCGCCAGCCCGTCTCCGACGGCCGCAGCGCGAAGTCGTATGGCGTGTGGGTGAACGCGCTCTCGGCCAGCGGCACCGGGTCGTAGAGCCCGTCGCCGAGACCGGTGTCGACCAGCCACGGGGTGTCGCCGAGGCCGTGGACCTCCAGGACGAGGTGGTTGCCGGTGGCGCCGCGCTCGTCCTCGGCCGACCCCTGCACGCCGCCGACCCGCCAGTGCACGTCGAAGCCGAGCCAGTCGAGCAGGGTGCCGAGTGCGCCGTTGAGGTGGTAGCAGTAGCCGCCGCGGCCGCGGGCGAGGTAGCGGACGGAGTCGAGCGGCTCGATCGTCCTGGTCTCCCCGAGCGCGATCCAGACCGTCTCATAGGGAACACGCTCGACTTGGGCGCGGTGCAGAGCGATCAGCGTATCCAGCGTCGGCGGCGGCACCGAACGCCAGCCCAGGCGCGACAAGTACGCGTCGCGCAGCGGTTCGTTCACCTGTCGCCCCCAGGTTTTCGCCATCGTTGAAGGTTAGTGGTGGACACTGGCGACATGCACCGCCTGCGAGTTCTCGATACGGACACGGTCCCGGAGCTCATCCGGGGCCTGCGCGCGGCGCTCGACGGATCCGGCCCCGCGGTGCTGCCGCTCGGCCCCGACCAGACAGCCGACGGCCTCGGTCCGAATGAGCCGGTCGAGGCGGACACCGCGCTGGTCGTGCGGACGTCGGGTTCGACCGGGACGCCCAAGGGGGTGCTGCTCTCGGCGTCGGCCCTGCGCGCCTCGGCGGCGGCGACCCATGAGCGGCTGGGCGGGCCCGGAGTGTGGCTGCTGGCGATGCCCGCGTACCACATCGCGGGGATCCAGGTGCTGGTCCGCTCGATCCTCGCCGGGACCGAACCCGTTGTGCTGCGGTCGAACGGCTTCCGGCCGAAGGCGTTCACCGAGGCCGCGTCGGACGCGCTCGGGTCGGTCGGGCCGGTCTACACCGCACTCGTCCCCACCCAGCTCACCCGCATCGTCAACGACGGCGGCGACGCGCTCGCGGCCCTGCGCTCCTTCGACGCGGTCCTGATCGGCGGGGCGGCCGTGGCACCGGAGATCGTGGAGCGCTCGGGCGCGCGGATCGTTACCACGTATGGGATGTCGGAGACCGCGGGCGGCTGCGTTTACGACGGGGTGCCGCTGCCAGGCGTGGACGTGCGCGTCGACGACGGCCTGATCTCGCTGCGTGGGCCGATGCTCGCCAACGGGTACCGGTTGGACCCGGCGGCCACCGCGGAGTCGTTTGTGGACGGTTGGTTCCGGACATCGGACCGCGGCACCTTCGACGGTGTGCTGCGGGTGTCCGGGCGGGTGGACGACGTCATCAACACCGGCGGGGTGAAGGTCGACGCGGGTGCGGTGCGAAGAGTGTTGGCCCAGCAGCCGCGCGTGACCGACGCCTGCGTCGTCGGACTGCCGGACCCGGAGTGGGGCCAGCGCGTCGCGGCGGCGGTGGCGGTGGGCTCCGACGGCTGGGCCAACATCGAAGACCTGCGGGACGCGGTCCGGGCTCGGCTGGGGCCCGCGGCGGTGCCGAAGGTGTTCGCCGTGGTGGACGAACTGCCGCTCACCGGGCCGGGGAAGGTCGACCGGCTCGCGGTGGAGAGGCTCTTCCGGCGTCCTTAGGGCACGACTCGGTAGTGGGTGGTCAGGTTGTCCCCGTCGAGCAGGTGGAACGCGACGGCCACGGGGGCGTCCAGGTCGACCGGCGGGCCAGCTTCGAACGGCAGCCGCACCGTGGACACGACACCCGGCGCGACGAGCAGCGGGCGGCCCGCGAAGGTCGAGGCGGCCGCGGTGTGAGCGTGTCCACAGAGGACGGCTCGCACGTGCGGGTGTCGCTCGACGACGGCCGCCAGCGCCTCGGGTTCGCGCAGTCCGATCGCGTCGATGTACGGGTGGCCGAGTGGCACCGGCGGATGGTGCAGGCACACGAAGGTCGGCTCGTCCAGCTCGGCGAGGGTTGCGTCCAGCCAGCGCAGGGTGTCATCGGACAGCCTGCCCGCGTCGTCGCCGGGGATCAGGGAATCGCAGGTCACCACGGCGCAGCCCGGGAGCCGGTGGACCTTGTTCGGCGGAGCCAACGCGGTGAAGGGCGCGCGGGCGTCGTGGTTGCCGGTGGTGAAGGCCATCGGGTGCGGGCCACGCAGGACCTCGGCGGCCTCCACGTACTCCTCCGGGAGGCCGTTGTTTGCGATGTCGCCAGTGACGACGACGGCGGTCAGGCCAGTGAGCCCGTTGAGGTAGGCCATGGCCCGGGCGGCCCGGTCACGGGCACGGGCGCCGAGGTCGAAATGCGGGTCACTGAGATGTGCGAGCACGATCATGCCACCATCGTCCCCTCGAAACCGCCGCGTGCCATTCAAAGAACACCTGTTCGATGTAAGGTACGATGAATCCGTGCTGTCGGCCCACCCGACTCATGTGACGGACCAAATTACCTGTCACATGACCAAGTTATCTGTCAATGGAGTGCCGCTGTCCGGCTTCACCGCGCCCTGTGCCTCCCGAGCCGAGCAGCAGACAGCCCCGTGACGACGTCGGCCGTCACGGGGCTGTGGTCTGCGTTATCCGGGTTCGGTCCAGGTTTTCCCGACGCGGGGTGGTGCCCTACGGAAGTTCGGGAAGACCGAGTCCGCTGCCGTCGTCAATGCCTTTGGCGCTGCCAAGGAGGCCGTGGAGAAGGTCGGCGACGGTGTCGGCGATACCGCCGAGGCCCAGGCCGCTCAGCAGGTTGTCCGTGGAACTGATGCGGGCGGTGTTGCCGGGTTCGGCTGGCGTGGGGCTGGTTGTCGTGGCCGCGTTGGCGACCGGCGATAGCCCGACGATCGCGGCGCCTGCCACCGTCACCATGAGAACTGTCCTTTTTGCAAGGTGCATCGCGAGTTCGCTCTTTTCGAAGTGTTTGCCGGACGTCGGCCCTGCCGGTGATCCTTCAGTTCGAATCCCAGGACTGTCGATTCCCCGAAAGCTTGAACGCACGCCACGATCGGTGACAACTATCGTGGTCAGCCGGTGACAACAACCGTGGACCCTATAGACGAAACCGCAGGATCACGCCCGCCGTAGGTGACAGATGACGTGGTCCGTCACAACTCACCGTCGGCTCCGTGCCATGACCCCGGACGACTCCGAACGCGCGACACTTGTCGCGCTGCTTCGAACTCGTCCGGGCGGGCTCACCTGGACCCAGATCACAGCCGACGTGGCCGACGCCGGAAGCGCCCGCGCGGTGTGGGAGACGACTACCCGACCGGCAGGCCGTCGAAGTGCCCTCTCGGCGGCGGGCTGAGACCCGCCGCCGAGAGGACTGTCGGGTTCGGCGCTAGACCTTGGCGAAGGTCCAGGACTGCAACGCGCCGCCCGTGTTGGGCTGCTGGGTGAGCTTGCCGCCGTTGGACGCCGACGCGGCGGTGATCGCCTGGCCGCTCCTGGCCGACACCAGCGCGAAGCCGGTGGCCGTCGGCACGATCGACCACTTCTGGTTGGTCCCACCGGTGCAGGTCCACTGGATGATCGACGCGCCCGCGGTGGTCGAGGCGCCGGAGACGTCGACACACAGGCCGCTGTTGACGTTCTTCACCGTGTAGTTGCCACTACCGACGGACGTGACGACGAACTTCTGGTTCGCACCGGAGTGCGCGCCGTACACGGTCAGCTGGGTGCCGGTCGCGGTCGACGACGCGGGGACGTCGATGGCCAGGTCGGACATCTTGATCTGGTAGGTCGACCCGGACTCGACCGGAGCGGCGAAGACCTCGAACTCCCAAAGCGAGAAGCCGTGCACCGTGGCCCGCGAGGTGCCCTGCATGCGGACATAGCGGGCCGACCCGTACAGGCCGGTCAGGTCATCGACGCCGCCATCACCCGTCGTGGTGGTGTAGACGTCGGTCCACGTGGCGTTGTCGGTGGAGACCTGGACCTTGTAGCCCTTGCCGTAGGCGGCTTCCCAGCTCAGCTTCACCCGGTTGACCTCGCGCGTGGTGCCGAGGTCGACGGTGATCCACTCGCTGTCGGTGTGGCCGCTGGCCCAGCGGGTGGTGTACGAGCCGTCCACCGCGTTGGCGCCCGGGGTGCCGGAGCCCTCGATGCTGGAGACCGTCACCGGCTTGCCCTTGGCGATGTTGACGTGCGGGTAGACCGGCCAAGCCGGGTTGCGCCCGATGGTGTCGATCACCGGGGTGAAGCTCGTCCACGGCGTCACCAGCTTCGGTGAGCCCCAGGTCTGCTGGGCCAGCATGCGCAGGCCCTGCATGATGTCGGCGGCGATGCGGTCCTGGGTGACCACATCGGGGTTGTCGCACCAGACGTGGATCTTGCTGCCGAGGTTCTTGGACTGCGACGCGGCGGTGATGGTCTGGTTGCCCTGGAACAGGTCCGGCGTCCAGGTGTCGTAACCCCACTGACTCCTCGGGCCCGATGGCCCGCCCGCGTAGAGGACGTAGTAGGTCGGGTCCCAGCTCTCGTTGGAGATCAGGTGGCCCGCGTCGATGTGGGCCTGCGCCGATTTGCCCATGTTGTACCAGAACTCAAGGATGACGTTCGAGTTCACGGTGACCGCGGCGCCGCCGCCGATGCCGTCGTTCCAGGCGCGGGTGGTCTTGCCCTTGGCCCGAATGACGCCGTTGGCCCAGTTGATGTAGCCGAGGTAGGCATCCTTGCCATTGGCGTTGGCGCCGTAGGTCGCCCTCGCGTAGGTCTGCAGCTGCGGGAAATCGCTGTAGCTGCCGATGCTGTACTCGTCGGCGCCGATGTGGAAGTACGGGCCGGGGAACAGCGCCAGGTACTCCTCGTAGATCTCCTTCATCAGCGTGTACGCGCCGGGCTTGCTCACGTCCATGTACCGGTCGGACACCACGCCCGCGCTGCTGGTGATCTTCAGGTCGGGGTGGGCGGCCAGGATCGGCGTCATGTGGCCGGGTGCGTCGATCTCCGGCACGACCGTGATCTTGTACTTCGCGGCGAGGTTGATGATGTCGGTGACCTCGGCCTTGGTGAGGCGGTCGGCGGAGACGACCTCGGGGTGCGAGGTGCTCTCGATCCGGAAGCCCTTGTCATCCGACAGGTGCAGGTGGAAGTAGTTGAGCTTGAGGTAGGCCAGTTCCTTGACGTGGTCCTTGAGCCACTGCGGGGTGAAGTACTTGCGGCCGTTGTCGACCATGAGGCCGCGCTCGGGCTTGAGCGCCCAGTCGCGCGCGGTGCCCTTCGGGATGGCGTTGCCCTGCTTGAGCAGTTGCAGGACGGTGCGGGTGCCGTAGAAGGCGCCCTTGTCGTCGCGTGCGGTGATGGTGATCCTGTCGGTGACCGAGAGGGCATAGCCCTCGGTGCCCAGCGCGGTGTCGGACGAGCCGAGTGCCAGGTAGATGTCACCGGCGCGCAGGTCGGTGGTGGTGCCGGTGACCTGGGTCAGCGTGGCTCCGGTCAGCGCCTTGACGTCGTCGGCGAACACCTGGCTGGTGCCTGCCAGAGCCGTGGCGTTCGCCGTGGCACGGACGATCCTGGCGGCGCTGGTGAAGGCGTAGGTGCCGGTACCGCCGGTCCACTCCCGCAGGGCCGGGATGGTCTTGGGCTGGGCGTTCGCCGCCGTCTGCGCGGCCGCCGGGATGACCGCCAACGCGGTGGCGGCCAATCCGACGACCACGGCGACCACGCCGTGGGACAACAACTTCTTGGGCCTCATCGTGTTCCTCAGGGTGAGTGTGGCCAGGCTTCAGGGGTGTTCGGCTAGACCTTGGTGAAGGTCCAGGACTGCAGGGACGTCGCGACGTTGTGCGTTGAGATGACCTTCGAGGAGTTGGTGGCCGCCTCCGCGGTGATCACCTGACTGTTGACCGACGACACCAGGAGGTAGCCAGTCGGCGACGGCCAGATCGACCACCTCTGGCCACCGCTGGACACCGCGCACGAGGTCTGGACGATCGCCTGGAACTCCGCGTTCGTGTTGGCGGCGAGCGAGACGCACAGGCCGCTGTTGACGTTCTTGAGCGAGTACGTGTTGTCGCCGTACGACGTGTTCCGCGTGATCACGAACTTCTGGTTCGCGTTCGAGTGCGGGCTGTACAGGATGAGCCCGGTGCCGTCGGCCGTGGACGAACCGGGCACATCGATGGCCTTGCCGTTGGTCTTGATCTGGTATGTGGCACCGGACTCGACCGCGGGCGCGTAGACCTCGAACGCGTAGAGCGAGTAGCCGTAGGTGGTGGCACGCGCGGTGCCCTGCATGCGGACATAGCGGCCGGTGCCCGCGAGCCCGGTCAGGTCATCGACGCCGCCGTCGCCGGTCGTGGTGGAGTAGATCGTGGTCCACGTGCTCGCGTCGTTCGACACCTGGATCTGGTAGCCCTTGCCGTAGGCCGCCTCCCAGTGCAGCTTGACCCGGCTGACCGGCTTCGGGATGCCGAGATCCACCGTGATCGACTGGTTGTCGCTGTAGCCGCTGGCCCAGCGGGTCTTGTACTCGCTGTCCACGGCGTTGGCGCCCGGGAGGGAGCCTGCCTCGGTGCTGGTCACGGTGACCGGCCTGCCCGCGGCCACGTCGCCCACCTGGAAGTCGGTCGGCCAGGCCGGGTTGCGTCCGATGGTGTCGATGAGAGCGGCGAAGTTCGAGTACGGGGTGACGAGCTTTGGGGATCCCCAAGTCCGCTGGGCCAGCATCCGCAGGCCAGTGCGGATATCAGCGGCGATGCGCTCCTGCGAGGCGGTGTCGCGGTCGCACCAGACGTGGATCTTCGAGCCGAGGTTCTTGGCGTCCGACGCGTCGGTGATGGTCTGGTTGCCCTGGAACACATCGACGTCCCAGGTGTCGTAACCCGACGTCGTCGACGGGCCGCTCGGCCCGCCGGTGCCGACCACGTAGTAGGTCGGATTCCAGCTCTCGTTGGAGATCAGGTGGCCGTTGTCGATGTGCTTCTGCGGCGAGAGGCCATAGTTGAACCAGAACTCGAGAATGACGTTCGGGTTCACCGTGACCGCGACGCCGCCGCCGACGCCGTCGTTCCAGGCGCGAGTGGTCTTGCCCTTGGCGCGGATGATGCCGTTGGCCCAGTTGATGAATCCGAGGTAGGCGTCCTTGCCGTTGGCGGTCGCGCCGTACTTGGCCCTGGCGTAGGTCTGCAGCTGCGGGTAGTCGGCGTAGTTGCCGATGTGGTACTCGTCGGCGCCGATGTGGAAGTAAGGGCCGGGGAACAGGTCAAGGTACTCGTCGTAGAGGTCCTTGAGGAACGTGTAGGTCGCGTCCTTGCCCAGGTCGATGTTGCCCGCGCTCGCCACCCCGGAGCTGTTCACCAGCTCGAGTTCGGGGTGCGCGTCCAGGACCTGGCGCAGGTGCCCTGGTGCATCGATCTCGGGCACGATGGTGATCTTGTACTTCGCCGCGAGCGCGACGATGTCGCGGATCTCCTGCTTGGTCAGGTGGTCGTAGGCGACGATCTCAGGGTGGGACGTGCTCTCGACGCGGAAGCCCTGGTTGTCGGTCAGGTGCAGATGGAAGTAGTTCATCTTGAGGTAGGCCAGTTCCTTCACGTGGTCCTTCAACCATTGCGTCGTGAAGTACTTGCGCCCGTTGTCGATCATGAGGCCGCGTTCGGGCTTCAGCGCCCAGTCCCGTGCGGTGCCACGCGGGATCGACGTGCTCTGCTTGAGCAGCTGCAGGACGGTCCGCGTGCCGTAGAAGGCGCCCTTGTCGTCGCGTGCGGTGATGGTGATCTTGTCCGTCACCGAGAGCGCGTAGCCCTCCGCGCCCAAGGCGGTGTCCGCGGACCCCAACGACAGGTAGATGTCGCCCGCGCGCAGGTCGGTGGTGGTGCCGGTGGCCTGGGCGAGCGTGTGGCCGGTGAGCGCCTTGACGTCGTCGGCGAACACCTGGCTGGTGGTGGCCAAGGTGGTCGCGTTCGCCGTGGCGCGCAGGATCCTGGTGGCGCTGGTGTAAGTGAAGGTGCCGGTACCGCCGGTCCACTCCCGCAAGGCCGGGATGGTCTTGGGCTGGGCGTTCGGCGTGGTCTGCGCCGCGGCCGGGGTGACACCGGCCGCGACGGTGGCTGTCATGGCGACGACGACGGCGAACAGGCCGTGGGCCAGTGATCGCAGGTTCCTCATGTGTTCCTCGCTTGCGTGGGACGGACGCGCGAAGTGGTCTAAACCACTCGACCAGTGCAGTCGCCAGGAGGTCTGATGTCAAGAAGTATTTGTTCATCCGATGGCCAAATGTCGCCGCCGCGCATCTCGAAACGGGCTCGACAAAGGTCCACAAGAGTCGTGTATGGTTATTGCGTACGACATACACAGAGGGGGATACCTTCCATGCCAACCGTTCTCATCTCCGGCGGCAGCATCGCGGGCACGACGCTGGCCTACTGGCTCGACCGGCACGGCTTCAAGACCACGATCGTCGAGCGCGCCCCCGAGCCGCGTCTCGGCGGGCAGGCCGTCGACATCCGCGGCGCCGCGTTAGCCGTCGTCGAGCGGATGGGGGTGCTCGACGAGATCCGGGAGCTCAAGACCGGGATGCGCGGGATGACCGTGGTCGACCGCGACGGCAACGAGCTGATGACCAGCACCGAGGAGACGCTCACCGGCGGCGTCATCGACAACCTCGATGTCGAGATCATGCGCGACGACCTGATCGGGGTACTCGGCACGCTCACCGAGGGCACGAAATACCTGTTCGACGACACCATCACCGCGCTGGAGCAGGACCCGGACGGCGTGCTCGTCACCTTCGAGAACGCGCCGCCGCGCCGGTATGACGTGGTCATCGGGGCCGACGGGCTGCACTCGCGGGTCCGGAAGCTGACCTTCGGCGACGAAGCGCGGTTCCGCACGCACCTCGGCGTCTACCTGGCGATCTTCTCCATGGACAACCACCTCGGCGTCGAGGACTGGCAGACCATGATGCACGGCGAGGACCTCATGGCGATGATCTACAACGCGCGCGGCGGGTCGGTGACGCGGGGGATGCTCGGCTTCGAGTCCGACGTGCTGGACTTCGACTACCGCGACATCGACGCGCAGAAGAAGATCGTGCAGGACCGGGTCGGCGACGCGGGCTGGGAGACGCCGAAGATCGTCAAGGCGATGTGGGAGGCGCCGGACTTCTACTTCGACGCGATGAGCCAGATCAAGATGGACCGCTGGTCCAAGGGCCGCGTCGGCCTGGTCGGCGACGCGGGCTACTGCCCGGCGCCGCTGTCGGGGCAGGGTACGAGCGTCGCGATAGTCGGGGCCTACGTCCTGGCCGGGGAACTCGCCAAGGCCGACCCGGCGACCGCGTTCGACGCCTACGAGCAGCGGATGCGCGCCTTCGTCGAGGCCAACCAGGCCCTGGCCACCGACAACCCCGGCGCCCCGCCGAACCCCGAGACCCTCGCCGCCGCCGCGTCGGGCATCACACTGGAGGACTACGGCACGCGGCGGTGAGCACCCATCGACCAAGATAGGTCCATGGCAACAGTCGCGGAGTGGATCCAGGGCGCCCGAGTGCGCACGCTGCCGAACTCGGTCGCCCCGGTCCTGGTCGGATCCGGCGCGGCGATGAGCGCGTTCAGCTGGTGGAAGGCGCTCCTCGCATTGGTCGTGGCGCTGTCGTTCCAGGTCGGGGTGAACTACGCCAACGACTACTCCGACGGCATTCGCGGCACCGACGACAACCGCGTCGGCCCGATGCGGCTGGTCGGATCGGGGGTGGCCACGCCATCCTCGGTCCGCCTCGCCGCGTTCGCCTGCTTCGCCGTGGGGGCGGCGGCGGGGCTGGCGT
>DATLIA010000268.1:0-5128 GCA_035540215.1 Actinokineospora sp.
TACGGGTACGACGCGTTCGGCCGGGCCACCACGGTCCCTGCCGCGGACACCTCGAACCCGGCCGCGGACCCGCTCGCCTTGGGCTACTACGACAACGATCTGCCCCGCTCGATCCAGCGAGGCGACACGACCACGACGTACTCGCTGGACGCGATGGACCGGCGGCAGGTCGAGACCACCACCGGCCCAGCGGGGACCAGCGAGATCATCCGCCACTACAGCGACACCTCGGACAACCCGACCTGGGTCAGCCAAGGCGGCCAGACTCAGCGCTATGTCGAACTGATAGGCGGCGACCTCGGCCTCACGGTGGACAGCGTGGGCGACGCGGAACTGACCATCGCCAACCCGCACAACGACATCGTCACGACGGTGGCCGTCCCCGCCGACACCCCGGCCACCGCCATCGACGGCTGGAACCAGTTCGACGAGTACGGCGCTCCCGCGACGGCCAATACCGCCGACACGGGCGCGGTCCACTACGGCTGGCTCGGCGGGACGCAGCGAGCCGCCCACGACAGTGGCCTGATCCTCATGGGCGTACGCCTCTACAACCCGGCCACCGGGCTGTTCACCGCCACCGACCCCGTCGAGGGCGGCAATAGCAACGCCTACACCTACCCCGCCGATCCGGTGAACAAGTCCGACACCACCGGTGAGTGGGGCTGCGGCTGGTGCAAGCGCGCCAAGTCCGCGGGCAAGTCCGCGGGCAAGTGGTTGTGGCGCAACCGCGTCGCGGTGGCGGGCACCATCGCTTTCGGTGTCTGCGTCTTCGCGACCGCGGGCGCCTGCCTCGCCGCTGGAGTGGTGGCTGCCGGGTTCAGCGTCCACTCCAACTACCGCAAGTACCGGTCCGGCTCGATGAGCCGCCGCGACTTCGCGATCAACACCGTGCTGGACGTCGCGGGGTCGCGCCTCAAACCCCTGCGCTACGGCGGAAAGTACGCTGCCCGCCACGCCAGGAAGGTGAAGTGGTGGAAGCGGCCGTTCTGGCGCACCCGTCGCACGAACAAGCCGCACCGCAACGTCTACCGGTCCTTCCGTAACGACTGGCGCGGCAGCACCTGGCGCCTGGGCAGGCTCGGCTACCGCGCCTACAGCTCCTACAAGGGGCGTAACTTCCCCGACTTCTGACCGTGTGCGGCGCGCGGGCCTCTACCCGCGCGCCGCCGTTCCCAGGCGGCGGATGCCCTCGGCCAGTTCCTCCGTGTTCGCCGCCGCCGCGAACCGGACCAGCGGCCGCTACGTCGTGGTGAAACTCGCCAACCCGGGCGCCCTCTCCCTGGCCGAGGTCAAGGTCTGGGGGCCAAGCCCGCGGTCTGACCAGGTTCGGCGCCGCGTGTTCGCGCCGGTGATGCGCTCCTCCCATGGCACCATCGGCGGCATGGTCGAGTTCCGGGACGCGACACCGGCCGACGTCCACGACATCGCGGGCGTGCTGGTGCGGTCGTGGCGCGCCGCGTACCGCGGGCTGCTCCCCGACGACGTGTTGGCGGGCCTGTCCGTCGCCGAGCGGGAACAGCTCTGGTCGGGCATCCTCACCACCCGCCCGCCGCGGGTGCGCGCGGTCGTCGCGACGCTCGCGGACGCCATCGTCGGCTTCGCCGCGGTCGGCCCGCCGCTCGTGCCCGCCGACCGCGCCGACAGCACTCTCGGCGACCTCTACTCGCTCTATCTCGCCCCAGAGGTCTGGCGCCGCGGCATCGGTACCCAGCTGCATGCCGTCGCCATCGACGGGCTCCGATCCGGCGGTTTCACCCGCGCGGGCCTGTGGGTTCTCGACACCAACGAACCCGCCATACGCTTCTACCTGCGCCTCGGATGGATCGACACCGGGCGGACCCAGCTCGACCAAGGACCCGGTGGCGTCGAGCTTCGCGAACGACGACTCCACCACGACATGGGGCGAATGGCCGTAGCCGGGCAAAAGCCCCTCGTGACTGACTAGTGGTCACGACCGGAGGTTCGCCGGGGGTCTCGACGGCCCAGCTTCCCGCTGGGCGCACGGCCGAAAGGCCCACGTACAACCAGTACGAGGACCTTCCGGCCGCACGCCCAGCGGAAACCTGGATCCGCCGATACCCCCGACGAACCTCCGGTCGTAACCACTAGTGTCCCGAGTCGGAGGTTCGGTACCACCTCCGACTCGGGACACTAGGCGATCAAGTCCTTGAGAACGTCCGCTCCGACACCCACCAGGGAGTCGCGGAACACTCGCCGCTCCCCCGCCTCCACCGGGACGTCGCACGGCACGACCAGCACCACGCACCCGGCCGCCACCGCCGCGGCGACGCCGGTCGGCGAGTCCTCAATGGCCACACAGCGCGTCGGGTCGACGTCGAGCAGGCGCGCGGCCTTCAGGTATGGCTCGGGCAGCGGCTTGTTAAGGCCGTCGACCTCGTCCCCGCAGACCGTGACGTCGAAGAACTCCCGGCCGACGGTGTCCAGCGCGACCTCGGCCAGCGCGCGCCCGGTCGAGGTGACCAGCGCGGTCGGCACGCCGGTCGCGCGGACCGCCCGCAGCGCGTCCTCGGCGCCCGGCCGGAACACCGCCTTGGTGGCGAACAGCTCCACCATCCGGCCGTCGATGTAGGCGATCGCGTCGGCCACCTGGTCCGCGGTCGGCTCGATCCCGACCGCGCCGAAAAGCAGGTTCATCGTGGTCGGCACGTTCGTGCCGACCATCGCGCGCCTGGTCTCCGACGACAGCGTGCCCCCGAGCCGTTCGGCCAGCTCGTACAGGGGAATGTCCCAGAGCTTCTCCGAGTCGAGCAGCGTGCCGTCGAGATCCCACAGGACCGCGGCGGGCAGGTCAGTCACAAGCTCCCCTGTCACGTGTTGAAGTACTTGGCTTCCGGGTGGTGCAGCACGATCGCGTCGGTCGACTGCTCCGGATGCAGCTGGAACTCCTCCGACAGCTTGACCCCGATGCGCTCCGGGTTGAGCAGGTCGACGATCTTGGCGCGGTCCTCCAGGTCAGGGCAGGCGCCGTAGCCGAGGGAGAACCTGGCTCCACGGTAGCCGAGCGAGAAGTACTCGGTGATGTCTTCCGGGTCCTCATCGGAGAGAGGCTTGCCACTCGCGAGGATCAGTTCCTCGCGGATGCGGCGGTGCCAGTACTCGGCCAGCGCCTCGGTGAGCTGCACACCGAGGCCGTGCACCTCCAGGTAGTCCCGATAGGCGTTGGCCGCGAACAGCTCGTTGGCCGTATCGGCGATGGGCTGGCCCATCGTGACCAGGCTGAATCCGACGACGTCGATCTGGCCGGATTCGCGCGGGCGGAAGAAGTCGGACAGGCAGAGCCTGCGCTCCTTGCGCTGGCGCGGGAAGGTGAACCGGACCCGCTCGGGCGCGTCGATGGACGGCTCGGTGAGGATCACCAGGTCGTCGCCCTCGGCGACACACGGGAAGTACCCGTACACGACCGCCGCGTGGGCGAGCACGTTCTCGGTGGCGAGGCGGTCCATCCAGTAGCGCAGCCGGGGACGGCCCTCGGTCTCGACCAGTTCCTCGAAGGTCGGCCCGTTGCCGCCGCGCACGCCCTTGAGGCCCCACTGACCCATGAACGTCGCGCGCTCGTCGAGCATCCGGGCGTAGTCGGCGACCGGGACGCCTCGAACGACCCGGTTGCCCCAGAACGGCGGCGTCGGGATGGCCACGTCGGTGGCGACCTCGGACCGGGCGGGCTGTTCGACCTCGGTCTCGGCCTCCTTCACCCGGCGCGCCTCGGCGATGCGCAGCGAGCGCTCCCGGCGGGCCTTGCGCTCGGCGGCCTTGGCCTGCATCTCCTCGTCGACCAATGGCGACCCACCGCGCTTGGCGGCCATGATCGCGTCCATCAGGCGCAGGCCCTCGAAGGCGTCGCGGGCGTAGCGGACGTCGCCGACGTACATCTCGGTGAGGTCGTTCTCGACGTAGGCGCGGGTCAGCGCGGCGCCGCCGAGCAGCACGGGCCACCTGGCGGCGACGTCGCGCGAGTTCATCTCCTCCAGGTTCTCCTTCATGATCACCGTGGACTTGACGAGCAGGCCGGACATGCCGATGACGTCGGCGCGGTGTTCCTCCGCGGCTTCGAGGATCGTGGTGATCGGCTGCTTGATGCCGAGGTTCACGACCTCGTAGCCGTTGTTCGACAAGATGATGTCGACCAGGTTTTTGCCGATGTCGTGCACGTCGCCCTTGACCGTGGCCAGCACGATGCGGCCCTTGCCGCCGTCGTCGGACTTCTCCATGTGCGGTTCGAGGTGCGCGACGGCGGCCTTCATCACCTCGGCGGACTGCAGCACGAACGGCAGCTGCATCTGGCCGGAGCCGAACAGCTCGCCGACGGTCTTCATGCCCGACAGCAGCGTGTCGTTGATGATCTGCAGGGCGGGCCGCTCCAGCAGCGCGGCGTCGAGGTCGGCGGCCAGGCCCTTCTTCTCGCCGTCGACGATGCGGCGCTCCAGCCGGTCGAACAGTGGCAGCGCGGCCAGTTCCTGGGCGCGGGAGGCCTTGGAGGAAGCGACGGTGGCGCCCTCGAACAGCTCCATGAGCTTCTGCAGCGGGTCGTAGCCCTCACGGCGACGGTCGTAGACCAGGTCGAGTGCCACGGCGCGGCGGTCGTCGGGGATGCGGGCCATCGGGACGATCTTCGACGCGTGCACGATCGCGGTGTCCAGCCCAGCCTGCACGCACTCGTGCAGGAAAACGCTGTTGAGCACCTGGCGGGCGGCGGCGTTGAGTCCGAAGGAGATGTTGGAGACGCCCAGCGTGGTCTTGACCTCGGGGTAGCGGCGCTTGAGGTCGCGGATCGCCTCGATCGTCTCGATGCCGTCGCGACGGACCTCCTCCTGCCCGGTGGTGATCGGGAACGTCAGGCAGTCGACGATGATGTCGCTGACCCGCATGCCCCAGTCGGCGACCAGCGCGTCGATCGTGCGCGCGGCGATGCGGACCTTGTCGTGGGCGGTGCGGGCCGGGCCCTCCTCGTCGATGCACATGACCCCGACGGCCGCGCCGTGCACGACGACGAGTTCCATCATCCGGTGGTAGCGCGACTCGGGGCCGGAGCCGTCCTCGAAGATGACCGAGGTGCCCCCGCAGCGCCCGCCGAGGCGCTCCAGGCCCGCGCGGATGACCTCGGGCT
>DATLIA010000269.1:0-6611 GCA_035540215.1 Actinokineospora sp.
CCTGGCCTACGCGCGCATGGGTGACGACCTGCTCGCCCGATCGACCGTCGACGACATCTGGACCAGTCTGAGCACCCTGTGGGACACGGTCTACCTGCGCGCGCACCGGGAGCCGGTGTCGATCGCCGTCATCGGGTCGGAGCTCGCCAAGGTCGACACGCTCGACCGGGGCAGCCTGATCCGGCTCATCGCGCTGTCGTTCGTCGCGCGGTCACGCCGCTCGGTCGTCAGCCGGGAACTCACGATCGTCATCCACCCGAACGACGCGGGCAAGGTCGACATGTTGGAGCTGGCCGCTTTCCTCGCCACCGTGTAAAGCCGCCCAAGTATCAAGCCGCCCAGTATGAAGCCGCCGGTTTCGCTCCAGGCAGCGAAACCGGCGGCTGTTGGTGTGCCGAGGAACTACTTGGCGACGCTGCCCAGCAGGCCATCGGCACGATCTGCGCGGCCGTGCAGCCACAGTGCGCGGCCGAGGCAGCCAAGCGCGAGGACGCAGGCCACGGTGCGGGCCATGTGCGCGGAGTTCCACGGGCCCTCGAACGCCAGGCGGACGGCGGCGAGGTCGGCGATGTTGGCCGGGGCGCCCGCGGCTTCCAGGTCCTGGTTCAGCGGGATGTTGATCCCCATCGTGATGGCGACGCCGACCACGTAGAGCAGCAGCGAGGCCAGGATCCAGCGGGCGGCGGCCCGCCTGCCCATCCGGTTCTCGATCATCGCCGCGGCACCGGTGAAGATGAACGAGCCGATGAACGCCGAACCGAACGCGCCGTTCTCGATGGCGCGGTTGATGTTCTGCATGGTGTCGACGAAAGTCTTGTCGTCGGTCTTGGCCAGGCCGGGCATCACCGAGATCGCGAAGGCGTAGAACACGCCCGCGATCGTCGCGACGCAGGCCGTGGCCAGCCAGAGCATCGGGCCTGCCAGCTTGCCCTTGGCCGGTGTGTCCCTGGTGCGCTGGTCGACCGAACCCGTACTCGTCATGATTCCTCCTCGTTCCGGCGCCGTCTGCTCAGGTGAGGACGGTCGACAGACTGCTGGTGGACCCCTCCGCGACCATGGACCCCTTGTGCAGCAGCCCGAACCGGTCGCACAGCCACCGAACCTCACCAAGATCACGACTGGCGTACAGCACCGCCACGCCTTCGTCGCGAAGTCGGGACAGGGTGCCCAGCAGCCGCAGCCTGCTCTCCGGGTCGATGCCCACGGTGGGCTGGTCGAGCACCAGCAGCCGGGGCCGGTGCAGCAGCGCGACGGCCAGGCTCAGCTCGCGCAGAACACCGCCCGTGCAGCGGTCGACGCGCTCGCCGGCGCGGTCGCGCAGGCCCACGGCGGTGAGCACCTCGGTGGCGCGGTCGCGGCGCATCGCCCTTGGCAGGCCGAAGAAGCGGGCCCAGAAGCGGACCGTCTCGGCGATGGTCGCCGACGGGATCATCACCACGCTCTGCGCGACGTAGCTGACCGACTCGCGCAGGGAACGGCCCCCGATGGCGTCGATCGGGGTGCGGCGCACCAGCACCGTGCCCTCGTCGGCGGCGAGCAGGCCGCACACCATCCGCACGGCGGTGCTCTTGCCCGCGCCCGCCGGACCGACCAGGCCGTACGCCTCGCCCGCCCGCACGTCGAACGACACGTCGTCGACGACGACCTGCCCGTCGAAGGAGGTGCGCAGCCCGCGCACCGACAGCAGCGGCCCGGCCGGGGCGGGGACGGTGCGCTGGGCCGGGAGCGGACGCTCGGCCAGACCGACTGCTCTTGTGGTGGGTAACTCGACGGCGGTGTTGATCGATCCCATGGCGATTCCCTCTGTGTCTAGATGCCTGCTCGTCCCCTCAAAGGCCCCGCCGCGCTGTGGACGCGAGCCGGGTCTACGCCGCCGTCAGCGGCTGTGGCGCGGTCACCACCAGCGGTACTGCCGGTGGTAGTTCCACCGCAGCACCGTCGTTCCGAGCAGTCGGACCGGCGGCGGCATCGCGGCGGCGGCCCCCGCCGCACCCGCGTTGTCGGCGCCGTCGAGCATCCAGGGGAGCAGGAACTGCACCAGCGGCAGCGGCGCGCTGGTGATCACGCGCTGCTCGATGGCCGAGTACTCGCGCGCCGACAGGTCGACGCAGAACGCCTTGAGCACCACCGATTCCTCGGCGCGCAGGTGGTCGCGGATGATGTTGTCGAACGCGGTGGCCGCGGCCTCCACCTCGCCGCGCCGGCGGCCGGGCCGCAGCGCCGCGGTGACCGCGTCCATCGCGTCGTCGAGCGCGGCGTGGTCGGCGTGCATCTCCTTCTCGGTCTCGGCGAAACCGGGCACGCGCTCGCGCAGCGCGGGCCAGAGGATGTCGTCCTCGGTGTGGTGGTGCCAGTCGATGACGGCGCGGACCTGCCCCCACCAGGCACCGACCTTGGCGACCTTGGCCTCGGTCAGTACCGGCGCGACCGACACCAGCCTGCGCGCGTCGCGGCGCATGGCGAGGTGCATCAGGGCGAACCCGTGCACATGCTTCGGCAGCGAGTCCAATCCGTTCTCAGTGGACAGATGAGCCTGCATGATCACAGCCCTCCTCGGTGGCGGTCACACGGTGGTCAGTTGACGGTCCAGACACCCGTGGCCGCGGTGTCGGTTACGTAGTCGGAGAAGTCCTTGGCCGGGCGGCCCAACGCGCGGCGCACCCCGTCGGACAGATGGGCGTTGCGGCCGTCGAGCACTTTGCGCAGCAGGTCGGCCAGTGCCTCGGGCAGCCCGCGCTCGCGCAGCGCGGCGGCGTACTGCTCGTGGGACACCGGCACGTAGGCGATGTCGCGTCCGGTGGCCTTGGCGATCTCGGCGGCCGCCTCGGCGAAGCTGAGCAGCCGCGGTCCGGTCAGGTCGTAGACCACGCCGACGTGGTCGTCGCCGAGCAGCGCGTCGACGGCGATCTCGGCGAGGTCCTCGATGTCGAGGAACGGTTCGACCATGTCGCCCGCGGGCAGCGCGATCTCGCCCGCCAGCACGGCTTCGAGCAGGAAGTTCTCACTGAAATTCTGCGCGAACCATGCGCTGCGCAGGATCGTCCACTGGGCGCCGCAGTCGCGCACCACGTGCTCGCACTCCTCGGCTTCCTCCTCGCCGCGGCCGGAGAGCAGGACCAGCCGCTCGACACCACTGGCGACGGCGGTCTTGCAGAGCATCCGGATCGACTCGACGGCGCCGGGAAAGGCCAGGTCGGGGTGGTAGCTGACATAGGCGGAGCGCACGCCGTCGACGGCGGCGGCGAAGGTGTCCTGGTCGGCCCAGTCGAACGGCGGACTGCCCGCCCGGGAGCCGACACGCACAGGTAATCCGCGCTCGGCCAGTCTCTCGGCGACGCGGCGGCCGGTCTTGCCGGTACCGCCGATCACCAGGATCGTGTTCGAGTCAGCCTGTGTGTCTCCCATGTACATAAGTACATCGGGCTTAGCCGAGACGGGCCATAGCCGAGAAGCTCAGGCACATGTCAGGCCGTCTCACGACCGAATGGCCCAGGCGCTGTCCTGCAAGTGCGGTGCGCGGGATCCGTGATCCGGGTGGCTCCTGGGCGTGCGGGCGGGAAGCCGCTCGTACTGGGCGTACTTGGGCTTTCCGCCCGTGCGGCCAGGGGCCGCCCGGGCGCGGATAGCGCGTGCAGCACTTGCAGGACAGCGACTAGTCCTTGCCGTAGACGATCGCCCAGTAGTAGCCGCACTCGCCGCCGACGGCGCGGCCGACGCCGATGGTGTCGACCTCACAGGACAGCGCCGGGGTGTCCCCTTGGGCCAGTTCCTTGGCCAGTTCGGCGCCGGTCTCGCGGTAGGCCGCGACGAAGGCGCCGCGCATCCCGCGGTAGCCGGTCGCCTTGACCCTGTCGGCGAGTGACGTGCCATCTGGGCTGGTCAGGCCGATGTAGCTGTGCTTCATCATGTCGGTGCTGTGGGCGCGGGCCGCGGTGGTCAGCGGGGCGATGGAGCGCAGCGGGCCGCAGCCCTCGGCGGAGCGGCGCTGGTTCAGCGCCGTCACCAGTTTGTCCGCTTCGGACGGTGGGCGTGGCGCGGCGGTCGTCGTGGTCGGTGCGGTCGTCGTCGTCGTCGGGACGTCGGCGATTGGAGCAGCCGGGATCGGCGGCGGCGCGGCGACCGGTGGCGGCTCCTGGCTGGGCACGAACCACCAGCCGACGGTCAGCGCGACCGTCAGCCCCAAGGTGATCATGCCCTTGCGGACCAGGTGCCGAGACGGGTCGGCGAGTGCCCACGCGACGTGGTCGATCGGGACCGAGGTCGACCGCCCGGCGGCGACCAGCAGCACGCCGAAGGCGGCCAGCGGCGCGGTCAGCCTGCCCGCCAGGTCGCGGCACTCGGAGCAGCGTCGCAGGTGCCGGTCGACGCTGGCGCGCTGGGCGCGCGACAGGGTCCGCGGCCGGTCGGGTACCAGGCCGTCGAGCCGGGAGCAGCGGCGTGGGTTGCGGGCGAGCAGCAGCAGCCGCACGGCGTGCCCGAGCGCGGAGCGGGCCCGGTGGGCGAGCACGGCGGCGTGTGCCGCGCGGACGTCGAGCGCTTGGGCGAGTTCGGCGGTGGTGACCTCGTCGCGAACGGTCAGTTCGAGGATGGCCAGCTGGCGCGGTTCCAGGCTCGCTGCGGCGTCCCACACCAGCCCGGCGGCCTCGCGCGCGGCGGCCGACTCGTGCGGCGAGTCGTCGCCGGCGGTCTCGGGCAGGTCCCACAGCAGGACCGGCCCGCCCCGGCGCACGTGATCGAGCGCGGCGCGGTGCGCGATGCTGAACAGCCACGGCCGGAACCGGGCGGGTTCGCGCAGGTCACGCAGGACGCGCAGGGCCCGGACGAACGCCTCCTGGGTCAGGTCCTCCGCCAGGTACGGGTCGCCGACGGTCCGCGCGACGAATCGCGTCACCGGCGCCCGGTACCGGTCGTAGAGCAGCGGAAAGGCGCCCTCGTCGCCTGCGAGTGTGGCGTCGACGAGATCCGCGTCGGTCACCTCACTTGTCCGCATTCGCTGTCGCCTCCGCGCAAAAACGTTCGACATGTTCGGCTTCAGACCGTAATCCCTAGCGCAACCCCTCCGTCCAACGGGCGTAGCAACTCCCCGAATTCCCCAAGAAGGATCAACCGTGCACTACACGCCGAAGCCGCACAGCCGCCGTCGCGGTTTGCTGATCGCCGTGGGCGTCGCGGTCGCCGCCATCGCGGTCGTGGTCGCCCTGCCCACCTGGCGCGACCCCGCCCAGGTCGCCATCGTCGACTCCCCGTCGGGCGGTGCCAGGTCCGACGCCCAGTCGGAGTCCGCGTCGGCGGACGGCAGTGGGTCCGCGTCGGCGACCGTGGCCGACACCGGGGCGGGCTCGTCCGCGCCCACCGCCACGAGCACGACGACCACGACTCCCCCGCCCCCGCCGCCGCCACCCACGACGACGACCACGAAGCCCAAGCCGACGACCACGGTGAAGCCGAAGCCGCAGGTCCCGACGGGCACCGACCCGGCCGAGGCGGAGGTGCTCGCGATCGTCAACACCGAGCGGTCGAAGGCGGGCTGCGGCGCGCTGCGCTGGAACGACACGCTCGCGCTCGCGGCCCGCAAGCACAGCGCCGACATGGCCGCGAACAACTACTTCGACCACACCTCGCAGGACGGGCGATCCCCGTTCGACCGGATGAAGGCCGAGGGCTACACCAAGGGCGGCGGCGAGAACATCGCCGCGGGCCAGTCGACCCCCGAGTCGGTCATGAAGTCGTGGATGGAAAGCCCCGGCCACAAGGCCAACATCCTGAACTGCAAGTTCGGGGAACTGGGCGTCGGCATGGCCAAGGGCGGCAGCTACCGGATCTATTGGACCCAAGCCTTCGGCTACGCGTAGCTAGTCCGCCTCCCCGGAATTTCTACGACTGGTCACCAGCGGCGCGAACGCGCGCCTCGGTAGGCAACCGTGGTGAGGCACCGCCACGGTCCCCTCAGGTGGCGGTCTCGGGGGGTGCGGCTGTCGCAAGCCGAAGGTATTCCGCCACGTCGTGGTGGCCGCTGTGCTCGGCCCACCCCTGCGGTGACGCCCCAAACCCCGTGTCCCGACGGGTCGGGTCGGCACCGAGGTCGAGCAACAACCGCACCAGCGGCAGGTCACCAGCGAACGCGGCCTGGTGCAGGGCGGTCTCGCGATGGGCTGCGTTCACGTCGAAACCTGCGTCGACGAGCAGCCTGACCGAGACCGCCTTGCCTAGCCCGGCGGCGTCGACCACAGCGGTCGGCAGCCGCGTCCGGGCGGCATCGACCACATCGGCCGGGGTGGCGGCCACGGCGTCGGCGTCGCCCCGCATCACCGCGGCGAGGAACGTGTCGACGTCGTCGAGCGCGACCGGCCGGGCGCCCGCCGCCAGCAGTGCCTCGGCGATCTCGCCCTCCCCCGCCCGGATCGCCAGTTCCAGCGGCGACCGGCCCCTGTGCAGCGGGTGACCAGGGAAATCGGCGTCCGGCGTGACCCCGTGTGCCAGTAGCAGGGTGACCCGGTCCCGCTGCCCGTGCCCCGCGGCCCAGAGAAGAACGTCATGCAGCATCTGTGCGGGCGTGGCCTGCTTGGCGCCCAGCCTGGCCCGCCACGGACCGCCGTCGCCCCGCCCGAGAC
>DATLIA010000270.1:0-24698 GCA_035540215.1 Actinokineospora sp.
CCCTTGGTGTTGCCGGTGGGCGCGTCGGCCGACGGCGCGGGGCCCTCGGTGGGCGCGGTCTCGGCGACCGGGGCGGGGGCAGCGGCTGGGGCAGGCTCAGCGGCGGCGGGAGCCGGAGCGGATTCCCCGGAACCATCACCGATCACGGCGAGCTGGGCGCCCACTGCGACGGTCTCGTCCTCCTGCGCGACGATCTTCTGCAGGACGCCCGCGGCGGGCGAGGGGATCTCGGTGTCGACCTTGTCGGTGGACACCTCCAGCAACGGCTCGTCGACCTCGACGGTGTCGCCCTCTTGCTTGAGCCACCGCGTGACGGTGCCTTCGGTGACGCTCTCCCCGAGCGCCGGCATCTCAACGGAGAACGCCATGGTTTCGTGGACTCCTCGTGACTTCTTCTGCGTTTGGCTGTCTGTGGGCTGAACTCAGCCGTGCACGTGCAGGGGCTTGCCTGCCAGGGCGAGGAAGGCCTCGCCCAGGGCCTCGTTCTGGGTGGGGTGCGCGTGGATGAGCGGCGCGACATCCTCCGGGTAGGCCTCCCAGCTGTAGATCAGCTGCGCTTCGCCGATCAGTTCGCCTACCCGCTCGCCGACCATCGTCACGCCGACGACGGGGCCGTCGGGCGCCTTGACGAGCTTGATGCCGCCGCTTGTCTTGAGGATCTGGCTCTTGCCGTTGCCCGAGAGGTTGTAGACCAGGGTCTCGGCTGAGCCGTACTTCTCCTTGGCCTGCGCCTCGGACAGACCCACGGAGGCCACCTCCGGGTTGCAGTAGGTGACCTTCGGGATACCCGCCTCGTCGATCACCTTCGGGTTCTGCCCGGCGATCTCCTCGGCGATGAAAATGCCCTGCTGGAACCCGCGGTGGGCCAGCTGCAGGCCGGGGACGAGGTCGCCGACGGCGAACACGCCGGGCAGGTTGGTGCGCAGGCGGTCGTCGGTGAGGACGAAACCGCGCTCCATGGCGACGCCTGCCTCCTCGTAGCCGTGGCCCGCGCTGTTGGGGCCGCGGCCGACGGCCACGAGCAGCAGGTCGGCGTCGAAGGTCTCGCCCGACTCGAGCGACACGGTGACGGTGTCGCCGGTCTGGGTGGCGCCGGTGAAGCGCACGCCGGTCTTGAACTTGATGCCGCGCTTGCGGAACGCGCGCTCGAGCTGCTTGGAGGCCCACTCGTCCTCCAGCGGGACCAGCCGGGGCAGCGCCTCGACGATGGTCACCTCGGCGCCGAAGGAGCGCCACACGCTGGCGAACTCGACGCCGATGACGCCGCCGCCGAGCACGACGACCTTCTCCGGCACGTAGTCGAGGTTGAGGGCCTGGTCACTGGTGATGATCCGGCCGCCGATCTCGAGGCCGGGCAGCGTCTTGGCGTAGGAGCCGGTGGCGAGAACGATGTTCTTGCCGGTGTAGCGGGTGCCGTCGACCTCGACGGTGGTGCCGCCGACGAACTTGCCGGTGCCTTCCACGACGGTCACCTTGTTGGCCTTGAACAGGCCCTGCAGGCCCTTGTGCAGGCCTGCGACGATGCCGTCCTTGTAGCTGTTGACGCCGTTCATGTCGATGCCCTCGAGGGAGGACTTCACACCGAACTGGTCGCCTTCGCGGGCGAGGTCGGCGACCTCGGCGGCGTGCAGCAGGGCCTTGGTCGGGATGCAGCCGCGGTGCAGGCAGGTGCCACCGACTTTGTCCTTCTCGACCAGGATGACGGAGAGTCCGAGCTCGGCCGCGCGGAAGGCGCAGGCGTAGCCACCGGACCCACCGCCCAGGATGACCAGGTCAGCGGACGTGTCAGTCACGGGATCTCCTCGACGGGCTCAAGCGTTGTTGTCGATGTGGGGACCGCGCGTGCGCGGCCGCCGCCACCACACGTCATCTTGTCACTATGGGACAGAGTGCTGCGAGGTGGCCGTTCTCTCGTGTCCCCCCAGGTCAGTTACTGGTCGGTATCCCTGGACAATGGGCCACAGACGATGTCTCGGAGGTGTGGATCGTGGGGGTTTTCGACTCGCTGCGACGCAAGCGCAAGCCTGGCGTGCTCCGGTCGGCCACGAAGGAGGACACCAGCCACCTCGACGACTGGGCGGCAGACCGCCACGGCGTCGAGGCGTTCCTTGAGCCAAAGACCAACGTGACCGACACCACCGTGGTCCTCGTGGCCCACGACGGTGAGTGGACGCGGCGCCGGATCACCGACCCGGAGGCCGCGTTCGCCTTCGCCAAGAAGCGTTCGATGCCGATCTACGAGGTCGCGCGCGTCGGCTATCCGCAGCGCATGCGCGACTACATGGCCAGGCAGAAGCGCGAAGGCCGATAGACGGGACGTGGCCCCCGCCGAGATCAGCGGGGGCCACGTTCCGTGCTCTGTTTATCCGTTCAACGCGATATCGGCCAGGACCGCGGCCAGCGTGCGCACGGGAAGGCCGGTGCCGCCGCGGCTGGTGTAGCCCCAGGGCTCGCCGGTGTTGAACGCCGGGCCCGCGCAGTCGATGTGCGCCCACGGGGTGCCTTCGCTGACGAACTCGCGCAGGAAGATGCCCGCCGCCAGCATGCCGCCCCAGCGGTGGCCGGTGACGTTGGCCAGGTCGGCGATGCGCGAGTCGAGGTCGCCGCGCAGTTCCTCCGGCAGCGGCATCGCCCAGCCGCCCTCGCCGGTCTCCTGGGCGACCTTGGTCACGCGGTCGCGGAACTCGTCGGAGCCCATGATCCCCGAGGTGCGGTTGCCGAGGGCGACGAGCTGCGCGCCGGTCAGCGTCGAGGTCTCGATCAGGTAGTCGGGCTCGTCCTCGCAGGCCCGCACGATGGCGTCGGCCAGGATCAGCCTGCCCTCGGCGTCGGTGTTGAGGATCTCGACGGTCTTGCCGCCGTACATGGTCAGCACGTCGCCGGGGCGGTAGGCCGCGCCCGACGGCATGTTCTCCGCCATCGGGACCCACGCGTCGACCTCGATGGGGTACTTGAGCTTGGCGGCGAGCAGGACCGTGGCGATCACGGCGGCGGCGCCGCTCATGTCGGAGGTCATCTGCTCCATGTTCGCCGACGGCTTGATCGAGATGCCGCCGGTGTCGAACGTGATGCCCTTGCCGACCAGGGCGACCTTCTTCACCGCCTTGGGGCCCTTGTAGGACAGGTGGACGAGGCGCGGCTGCCGGGTGGAGCCGACGCCGACGCCGAGGATGCCGCCGAAGCCGCCCTTGCGCAGCGCCTTCTCGTCGAGGATCTCCACCTCGACGCCCGTGCCCTTGGCCAATTCGGCGGCCTTCTCGGCGAACGAGGCGGGGTAGAGGTCGTTCGGCGGGGTGTTGACGAAGTCGCGGGCCGTGGCGACGGCCTCGGCGATCGCGGTGGCCGCCTTGACAGTGGCCCGGTGGTCCTTCGCGGCGCCGTCGGCGGGACCGGTCAGGTCGATCTTGGCCAGCTCCGCGGCCTTCGGCTCCGACTTGTAGCCGGTGAAGCGGTACGCGCCGAGCAGCGAGCCTTCGACGGCGGCCTGCAGGTCGACGGCTGACAGCGTCGTGGCGGCGCGCTTGGTGTCGCCGAGCGCGCGGGCGGCGGCACCGGAGGCGCGGCGGACCTGCTCGGCCGTCGGTGTCCCGTCGACCTTGCCGAGGCCCGCGGCGACGACCAGCGCGGCGGGCAGCTTGCCCAGGGTCGGGACCTTGACGACCTCACCCGCCTTGCCGGTGGCGCCCAGCGTCGCCAGCAGCTCGGTCAGCTTGCCGTCGAAGGCGGCGTCCACCTGGTCGCCACCGGGGGCCAGCGCGACGCCGGATCCGTTCTGCACGGTGCCGATCACGATCGCGTCGACGGCGGCCTCGGTCACCGGCGTGGTGGCCAGGGCCAGCTTGGGGGCGGTCACAGATGTGCTCCTAGGTCGGTCGGGGAGGCCAGGCTGCGGTCCTCGTGGGAGGCGGGGCCTGCCTGTTCAGGCCGTAAGACCTGCCAGGTGGTGACGTATGCTAACGACTTCTCGGCCGGATTCGGCCCGCGGGATGATTGAGATTCAACAACCCTTCTGGCACATTTGTGCCCCTGACAGTGATGGGACACCAGGTGGGGCGGGGTTCTGGGGCGGCTTTCGTCGGCGTCGCCGCCATGCTGGGCGCGGGTGCGTTCGGCCCAATTCCGCCCGCGGTGGCCGACGCGGGCTGGTGGTCCCTGGCGGGTCTCGCGCTTGCCGCCGTGGTGGCCGGGCTTACCGCGGTCTCCCTCGCCGACCTGACCGCCCAATCCGGAATCCAAGGCACGTTTCGGCACGTCAGGACGCGGTTGGGCGTCCTGCCGGGCCGGTTCGCCGGCGTGCTCGATCTAGCGGGCCGGGTCGTCGGCGCGGCCGCTGTCGCCGGGGTGGTGTCCGCCCAGTTCGGATCATGGGGTCCGGCGGTCGCGGTGGGGCTTGTGGTGATCGCCGCCGCGGCTCATGCGGCCGGGATCGACTCGATCGACTGGCGATGGCGGATTCCCGCTACCGTGGCGATCGTCACAGTGCTTGGCGCGGTGCTTGTCGGGCTGGCGATAGCCCCGGAATCGTCGCCGATTTCCACCGATTCGGGTGTCGCCGGATCGGATGATCCGACCGGGATCCTGGCCGCCGCGGGCCTGCTGTTCCTCGGCTTCGGCGCGGTGCGGCACCGGCAGGCGAACTGGCGGACGCCGGTGCTCATGGTCCTCGGCGCTGCGGTGGCCGTCGCGGCGGTCGTCGTCGTGGCGCTGCGCCAACTCGGCGGCCCGCGGCTCGCGCTGTCACCGACACCGCTGGGCGACATCCTCACCGCGGCCGACGGGGCGAGCCTGGTTCCGCTGTTCGTCATCGGCCTGGCCGTGGCGGCGCAGCTCGCGCTGTACGAGTTGGTCGGCGGCGCGGTCGAGACGGTCGGCGAACTGATGGACGCGGGCGAGCTGCCCGCGATGGCCGCCAGGTTCCGGCCGGTCGTGGTCGGCGTGTTGGTGTCGGCGTTGGCGTTGCTGCTCGCGCCGGTCGCCGCGCTCGGGCTGGCCGCGACCCTGCTGCTGGGTTCCTACGCGCTGCTGAACTCCGCGGCGCGGACGCTGTGCCGGTCGGAGCGGTCGATGTGGCTGCGGACCGGGTGCTGCGGTCTCGCGCTCTCGGTCATCGTCGGAGTGAACATCTCGATCCCGGCGCTGCTCAGCGCAGTCGGAGTGCTGGTCGTGGGCACTCTTCTGTGCACGGTGAGTGCACGATCGGCTGAGGTCCGGTAGTCGCAGGCCCAAAGGTCGGGATACCGATTTTCCGGACGGCCCAGGGGAGATACCGTTTCACCCATGACGCCTATGTTGCCGTTCACACGGACACTCAACCCCCAGCCGGCGACCCCGGACAGGGTTGCGGAGGTACTGGCGAAGCCAGGCTTCGGGCAGCACTTCACCGACCACATGGTGACGATCCGCCACTCCCGCGACCTCGGCTGGCACGACGCTCGCACCGAGCCGTACAGCAATCTCTCCCTCGCCCCGTCGGCGATGGTCCTGCACTACGGTCAGGCCATCTTCGAAGGCCTGAAGGTCTACCGCCAGCCCGACGGCTCTCTCGCCTCCTTCCGGCCAGAGGCCAACGCCGAACGCTTCCGCGCCTCCGCCCGCCGCATCGCGATGCCGGAGCTGCCCGACGAGCTCTTCCTCGAATCACTGCGCGAGATCATCGCCGTCGACTCGCGATGGGTCCCGGAGCAGGACGAGGAATCCCTCTACATCCGCCCGTTCATGATCTCGACCGAGGCGGGCCTCGGGGTGCGCCCCGCGAGTGAGTACCTCTACGTCCTGATCGCCTCGCCCGCGGGCTCCTACTTCGCGGGCGGCGTCAAGCCGGTCACCGTGTGGCTGTCGACCGAGTACGTCCGGGCCGCGCCCGGCGGCACCGGCGCGGCCAAGTTCGCCGGCAACTACGCGGCCTCGCTGGTCGCGCAGGCGCAGGCCGCCGAGCAGGGCTGCGACCAGGTCGTGTGGCTCGACGCGATCGAGCGGCGCTGGGTGGAGGAGATGGGTGGCATGAACCTCTTCTTCGTTCTCGGCGACCGGGTCGTCACCCCCGAGCTGTCCGGCTCGCTGCTGCCCGGCATCACGCGTGACTCGCTGCTGCAGCTCGCCTCCGACCAGGGCTACACGGTCGAGGAGCGCCAGATCTCCACCGAGGAGTGGGAGAAGAAGGCCGAGTCCGGTGAGCTGACGGAGGTGTTCGCCTGCGGGACCGCCGCGGTGATCACGCCGGTCGGCCACGTGAAGCACGCCGACGGGTCGTTCTCGATCTCCGGCGGGGAGACCGGTCCGGTCACCTCGAAGCTGCGCAGCACCCTCACCGCGTTGCAGCGCGGCGCCGCCGACCCGCACGGTTGGATGACAGTCCTGGGCTGAGCTCCTTTGGTGGACCCCGCCCGGGCGGGGTCCACTAAGGACTGAGTGTCGTGGCGACCAGCACGACTGTCGTCGCCAGTTCTGACGCGGCACCGAGGGTGTCCCCGGTCAGACCGCCGAATCGGCGTGCTGTGTGCCGGACGAGCACGGTGACCGCGATCGCGGCGAGCGCTATCGCCAGCGGACCGAGCCACGGCTTCCCGGGCACGACGAATATCGATGCCGCCGCCAGCGCGACGGTCCACGCCGTCGGCACCCACCACGGCTGTGTGCCCGCCACGAGTGCGCCAAGCCCCTCTGGCCGAGCCGCCGGGATTCCCGCCCGGCAGGCCGCCGCGAAGGCCGCCCGCCCCGCGGTGATCGCCAGGATCACCGCGCCCCAACGGTCGGGTGTCAGCGTGGCGAAGGCCGTCGCTTGAGCCCCGATCGCGATGACCAGCGCGACCACGGCGAACGGACCCGCCCCGCCGTCCTTCATCACCGCCAGCGCGCGTTCCGGCGGGCCGTAGCAGCCCAAGCCGTCCGCGGTGTCGGCCAGTCCGTCGAGGTGCATTCCCCGGGTGGCCAAGGCCAGGAACCCGACGGCCAGCAGACCGCCGAGCAGCGATGGCAGGCCTGCCTTGTGCAGGGCGAAGAGCAGCCCGGCCGCGGCGAGTCCCAGGAGGAGGCCGACCACCGGGGCCACCGCGATCGCGGTGCGGGCCGCGCGGCGGTCGACCTTGTCCGTGTGTACCGGGAGGACCGTCAGCCAGGACAGCGCTAGGCGCACCGGGTCATTCCGGCTTCTCGGTGACCCCGGCGTCGGCGAAGGTGGCCATCTCGGCGAGGATCCGGGCGGCCATGGCGACCAGTGGCAGGGCCGCGGCGGCGCCGGAGCCCTCACCGAGGCGCATGTCCAGCTCCAGCACCGGCTTGAGGTCCAGGTGGTCGAGCACCAGCGTGTGCGCGGGCTCGACGGAGCGGTGGCCCGCGATCCACCACTGGGCGGCGCCGGGGGCCAGCTCCTCGGCGGCCAGGGCGGCCGCGCCCGCGATGACACCGTCGAGGATCACCGGGGTGCGGCGGACCGCTGCCTGGGCCAGGAACGCGGCCATGGCGGCGATGTCGGCGCCCGCCGCCGTGCGCAGCAGGGCGATGGGGTCGGCGCTGACCCGGCGGGCGCGGCGCAGCGCGTCGCGGATGGCGACGGCCTTGCGCATCCAGGTCTGGTCGTCGATCCCGGTGCCGCGGCCGACCACGGCGACCGGCTCGGCGCCGGTCAGCGCGGCGATCAGGACCGCGGCGGGGGTGGTGTTGCCGATGCCCATGTCGCCCGCGATGAGCAGGTCGGCGCCGCCGTCGATCTCCTCGTCGGCGATGGCCTTGCCCGCCTCGATGGCCGCGACGACCTCGTCGGCGGTGAGCGCGTCCTCGCGGTCGATGGCGCCGCTGGAGCGCCGCACCTTGTGCGCGGTGACCTGCTCGGGCAGCCCGGTGCCGTCGGAGTCGACCGACATGTCGACCACGCGGACCGTCGCGCCCGCGGTCGCGGCCAGCACGTTGATCGCGGCGCCGCCGGTCAGGAAGTTGGCCACCATCTGGGCGGTGACCTCGCTCGGGAACGCCGATACGCCGTGCCTGGCGATGCCGTGGTCGCCCGCGAAGATCACCACGCGGGGCCGGGCGAACGGCTTGGGCGGGCACTGCCCCTGGCAGGCCGCGACCCAGACGCCGATCTCCTCCAGCCTGCCGAGCGCGCCCAACGGCTTGGTCAGCTGCTCGTGACGGGCCACGGCCTCGCGGCGGGTGGACTCGCTTGGCGCTTCGACGGACGCGAACACCGCGCGCTACCTCCGGGTCTATTCGGTCTACTTCAGCCGCAGCGGCAGGCCCGCGACCAGGAGCAGCACGTCGGTGCAGACCTCGGCCATGGACGCGTTGACCGCTCCGAGCTCGTCGCGGAAGAGCCTGCCAGAGCGGGTCGCCGGGATGACACCCAGGCCGACCTCCGCCGACACGACCACCAGCCGGGCCGGGCAGCCCGCCATGGCGGTGACCAGCCGGTCGCGCGGCGCGGTCAGGTCGACCCGCTTCTCCCAGCCGTCCGCGTCATCGATGACGCCGGTCAGCCAGGTCGCGATGTCGTCGACGAGCAGGGTGTCGCGCGGGTCCGCGTTCGCCAGGGCGGAGACGAGCGAGTCGGTGTCCGGGGTCTCGACCGACCGCCAGGAAGCCGGGCGCCGGGCGATGTGCTCGGTGATGCGGGCGTCCCAGTCGGCGTCGCCGGGGATCCGGCGGGCCGTGGCCAGATAGGTGACCCTGGCCGACTCGGCGACGAGCCCCTCGGCGTGCGCGGACTTCCCCGACCGCGCCCCACCGAGCACCAGCGTCCTGTTCACGGACCGGCACGTTACCTTGGCCCCGTGAGCTTCCAGTGGCGGTACGAGAACGCTTCCGGCGACGTCGTCGACGGTCCGGACGTGACCTTCGAGGATCAGGCCGAGGCCGAGGAGTGGTTCAGCACCACCTGGTCCGACCTGCTTCCGCAGGGGGTGGACCAGGTGGTGCTGTTGGAGGGCGAGACCGAGGTCTACGGACCGATGAGCCTGCACCCACCGACGAACTAGTGGCACGACACAGAACCTTGATGGGGTCTCGACCGGCCCACGACACCGCTGACCGCGTTGCAGGAACAGCCACGTACAACCAGTACGCGACTGTCCCTGCGCCTTGTCAGCGGCGCCGTGGACCGGCCGATACCCCACCAACGTTTCTGTGTCGCACCACTAGGGCGTGCGGGTCTGCATCGGGTCGCGCTCGATGACGCCTTCGAGGGCCTCATCGATCTTGGTCATGAGGTCGGCGTCGAGCTTGACCCCGGCGGCCTTGACGTTCTCCGCCACCTGCTCCGGCCGCGACGCGCCGACGATGGCGGAGGCGACGTTCGGGTTCTGCAGGACCCAGGCCACCGCGAGCTGAGCCAGCGTCAGGTCGGCTTCCTTGGCCAGCGGCTCCAGGTTCTGCACGGCGGTGAGCACGTCGTCGCGCAGCCAGTGGGCGATCATGTTCTTGCCGCCGGACTCGTCGGTCGCCCGCGAGCCGGCCGGGGCCTCGGCGCCCGGCTTGTACTTGCCGGTGAGCACGCCCTGGGCGATCGGGGACCACACGATCTGCGAGATGCCCTCACGCTCGCACGCGGGGACGACCTGCTCCTCGATGATCCGCCACAGCATCGAGTACTGCGGCTGGCTGGAGATCAGCGGCACGTTGAGCTCACGGGCCAGCGCGGCACCACGGGTGATCTGCTCCGCGGTCCATTCGGAGACGCCGACGTAGAGCACCTTGCCCTGCCGGACCAGGTCCGCGAAGGCCAGCATCGTCTCTTCCAGCGGCACGGTCCGGTCGAACCGGTGGGCCTGGTAGAGGTCGACGTAGTCGGTGCCGAGCCGCTTCAGCGACGCGTGCGCGGACTCCATGATGTGCTTGCGGCCGAGGCCCTTGTCGTTGGGACCGCCGGGGCCGGTCGGCCAGAAGACCTTGGTGAAGATCTCCAGACCCTCGCGGCGCTCACCGGCGAGCGCGCGGCCGAGGACGGACTCCGCCTTGGTGTTGGCGTACACGTCGGCGGTGTCGAAGGTCGTGATCCCCGCGTCGAGGGCGGCGCGCACACACGCGTGCGCGGCGTCTTCCTCCACTTGGGACCCGTGGGTGAGCCAGTTGCCGTACGAGATCTCGCTGACGTTCAGGCCGCTGCGGCCGAGGCGACGAAACTGCATGCCGCCCAGCCTAGTTAAACCGGGTGACTAGACGGCGTCGCCGGGAGACACCCGCGGCTTGGGCGCGCGGAGCTTGCGGATCTGGGAGGCGCGCACGAACGCGTACCAGCCGATCGAGGCGCCCCGGATGTTCTCCTTGGGGAACTTCACGCGGGCCAGCCTGGTGAACCGGCGGCCGTTGATGACGCCCTCGACGATCATCAGGATCAGCATCACCAGCGAGGCCAGCGTCGCGTACTGCTGCACGGCGAAGTTCTGCACGAACATCGATAGCACGACCACCAGCGCCAGCGGCATGAACAGGCCCAGCAGGTTGCGCTTGGAGTCGACGAGGTCGCGCACGTAGGCCTTGACCGGCCCGCGGTCGCGCGGCATCAGGTACTTCTCGTCACCGTCCAGCATGCGCTGGCGGGTCTGCATGCGGCGTTCCTTGTTCTTCGCCGCCTGCGCCTTGCGCTCCTCCTTGGACCCGCGGGCGCGGCGCATGGCCTCGCGCGTGGTCTTCGGCGGCGGCGCGACCGGGCCGCGCTTGCGGCCCTCGGCCTCGCGGCGCTTGGGAGTCGGCCTGCCCTTGCCAGGCGTGTGTCCCTTCGGCACGTCATCGCCCACGGCGACGGTGGACTCCTCGTCTACCTGGGAGTCGGCACTGTCGGCTGCGTTACGGCGAAGGAACCTCACAGCGACAAGGGTAGAACAGGGTTGATGATCGCTACGCTGCGGCCATGCGAGTCGTCATCGCGCCGGACTGCTTCGGCGGCACCCTGACCGCGACCGAGGCGGCCGAGGCCATCGCCGCGGGCTGGCGGCGCGGCGCGCCCGCCGACGAATTGGTCCTGCGGCCGCTGGCTGACGGCGGCCCGGGTTTCGTCGGGGTCATCCACGCGGCCATGGGTGGGGTCCTGCACCGCGCGACCGTCACCGGACCGCTGGGCACCCCGGTCGAGGCGACCTGGCTGCTGAACGCGGGCGTGGCCTACATCGAGTCCGCCGACGCCGCGGGCCTGCACCTGGTTCCGGCCGAGCGCCGCGCGCAGGTGTGCGAGTACGTCACCACGCGCGGTGTCGGCGAACTCATCGCCGCCGCGCGGGACAAGGGCGCCCACGAGATCATCGTCGGCCTCGGCGGCAGCGCGACCACCGACGGGGGATCGGGCGCGCTCACCGCGCTCGGTGTCACCGGGATAGACGACATGGGCTCGCCGCTGCTGCCCGGCGCGCTCGCCGACTGCGTCCGCGTGGACGGGACCGCGGACATCGGCCGCGCCATCCTGATCGCCGCCTCCGATGTGGAGAACCCGCTGCTCGGCCCGCACGGCGCCGCAGTGACGTTCGGACCGCAGAAGGGCGCCGACCCGGCCGCCGTCGACCGGCTCGACCGCGCGCTGGGCACGTGGGCCGACGCCGTGGCCAAGTGGTCCGGACGTGATGTGCGTGACACCCCGGGCGCCGGGGCCGCGGGCGGGCTCGGGTTCGCGCTGCTCGCGCTGGGCGCCGAGTTGAAGTCCGGCGCGGACATCGTCAGCGGCGCCACCAACCTCAGCGCGTCGATCGGCTGGGCCGACCTGGTGATCACCGGGGAGGGCAGTTTCGACTGGCAGTCGCTGCGCGGCAAGCTCGTGACCAGCGTCGCGGGCATCGCGGCGGCCCGTGGCGTGCCCTGCCTTGCCCTGGCCGGACGGGTCGCGGTGGGCCGCAGGCAGGCCGCGGCGGCCGGGGTCGAGGCGGCGTACTCCGTATCCGACCACGCGGGCTCGGTCGAGGCGTCGATGGCCGACCCGGCGGGCACCCTCGCGGCCCTCGCCGAGCACGTGGCGGGACAGTGGGGCGGTAGGTGAGCGCCGTCACGGAGATATCGGGTGGACCAGGGTTGTGCCACCATGGAGGACGGAACATTCGGGGACGTACCCTTGTTGGACCGGGTGTACCGCCCGAGCAGGACTTCCTAGGGAGAACGATGACGACCGCTCAGGAGAACACCGCCGAAGCGGCCACCACCACCCACGGTGTGGTGCTGTCGGACGCCGCCGCCGAGAAGGCCAAGGCCCTGCTCGAGCAGGAAGGCCGCGACGACATGCACCTGCGCATCGCCGTGCAGCCCGGTGGTTGCGCGGGCCTGCGCTACCAGCTCTTCTTCGACGAGCGCGCCCTCGACGGCGACCTGTACGCCGAGTTCAGCGGCGTCAAGGTGGCCGTGGACCGGATGAGCGCGCCGTACGTGCAGGGCGCGGTGATCGACTTCGTCGACACGATCGAGAAGCAGGGCTTCACCATCGACAACCCCAACGCCGGCGGCAGCTGCGCGTGTGGAGATTCTTTCCACTAGGGACAAAGCAGAAGGGCCACGATCCGACAGGATAGTGGCCTTTGTCTTGGGTCAGATGAACGCATCCAGGTCGGCCACTTGAGCGGCCGTGGCGTCGTCTACTGACCAATTGGGGAAGCGGGGGCCAGGGACGGTGGAGGGCGCGGCGTAGGCGGCGGTGATGTCCGCGCAGTCGGCGATCAGTTCGTCCATGGTGTCCGGATCAGGTGTGCCCATGCTCCGACGTTAGGCAACCTGACGGAACCTGGACAGACATACCAAACGGTAGTGTTCAACGGTGACCGAAAGCCACCCGAACGGGTGGTGGGTCAATTCGCGCCACCGATGTCGACACCCCACGTCGACCAGCCCAGACAGGGAGGGGCCTCGTGCCCGTTGCCGTCACCGGAAGCATCGCGACCGATCACCTCATGCACTTTCCCGGCAGGTTCGCCGAGCAGATCGTCGCCGACCAGCTGCACCGGATCTCGCTGAGCTTCCTCGTCGACGACCTGGTCGTCCGCCGCGGCGGCATCGGCGCCAACATCGCCTTCGGCATGGGCGTCCTCGGCTGCTCGCCGATCCTGGTCGGTGCTGTCGGCGACGACTTCGCCGACTACCGCTCGTGGCTGGACCGCCATGGCGTGGACACCTCCGGGGTGCACGTCTCCGAGACCGCCCACACCGCGCGGTTCGTCTGCACCACCGACGACGACATGAACCAGATCGCGTCGTTCTACGCCGGTGCGATGGCCGAGGCCCGCAACATCGAGCTGCTGCCGGTCGCTGAGCGCGTCGGCGGGCTGGACATGGTCCTCATCAGCCCCGACGACCCGCACGGCATGCAGCGCCACGCCCAGGAGTGCCGCGACCGTGGCTACATCTTCGGCGTCGACCCGTCACAGCAGACCGCGTGGATGAACGGTGAGCAGCTGCGCACGTTCATCGATGGCGCGAACTACCTGTTCACCAACGACTACGAGTGGGAACTGCTGCGGCAGAAGACCGGGTGGTCCGAGGCCGACATCATGTCCCGCGTCGGCATGCGCATCACCACGCTCGGCGAGAAGGGCGTGGAGATCGTCAGCGCGGACGGCACCGTGCTGCACGTGGGCGCGGTCCCCGAGACCACGAAGGCCGACCCGACCGGCGTCGGCGACGGCTTTCGCGCGGGTTTCCTCACCGGCCTCACCAAGGGCCTGAGCCTGGAGCGCTCGGCCCAGCTCGGCTCGTTCATCGCCGTGCTCGTGCTGGAGACCGTCGGCCCGCAGGAGTGGACGTTCAGCAAGGCCGAGGCCATCACCCGCATCGGCGGGGCCTTCGGTCCGGACGCCGCGGACGAGATCGGCGCCGTGCTTCCCGGCTGATTCTGATCAGTCACGCCTGGTCAGAAGTCTTACACGGATGTGACCGTAGGCCGTTCGCCTCTTCCATTAGGCCGTTTGTCCCCGACTCTATGTAGGTCGGGGACAAACGGCTTAGTGGAGGTCGGACGATGGGGAACTGGGATCAGCTTCGCGACAGGCTCGACGGCGACGTGCTCACCCGCGACGACGCGGGCTTCGAGGAGTCCCGGGCGGTGTTCAACAGCGCTATCGAGACAAACCCGCTCGCGATAGCGCGGTGTGCCTCGGTCGAGGATGTTCGCCGGGCACTGCGTCACGCCAGGGACGCCGGTCTGCCGTTGGCGGTGCGGTCCGGCGGGCACAGCGTCGCCGGGGCCTCGCTCGTGGCCGACGGGCTGGTCGTCGATCTGCGCGGGCTCAACTCCGTGACCGTCGACCCGGCTGCACACACGGCGGTGGTCGGCGGCGGGGCGACCTGGTCGGAGTTCGACCGGGCCTGCCAGCCACACGGCTTGGCGACCACCGGCGGCCGGGCGTCGACGACCGGTGTCGGCGGCCTCACCCTCGGCGGCGGTTCGGGCTGGCTGGAACGCAAACTGGGCCTGGCCTGCGACAACTTGCTCTCGGTCGACCTGGTGACCGCCGCGGGGGAGCAGATCACCGCGAGCGGCACCGAGAACCCCGACCTGTTCTGGGCGCTACACGGCGGTGGCGGCAACTTCGGCATCGCCACCTCGTTCACGTTCCGGCTGCACCCGCTCACGGCGTGCTCTATCGCGCTGCTGCTGTGGCCGTCGGAGCACGGCCCCGTTGTCACCCGGCGCTGGCGCGACCTGATGCTTGACGCCCCCGAGGAGTTCGGCGGCGCGAGTGCCTACCTCACCGGCCCGCCGGAGGACTTTGTCGGTGAGCTGGTGGGCAAGCGGTGCGCGGGCGCGATCGTGACGTGCATGGGTACCTCGGACGAGCTGCGCGCGTTCATCGCGCCGCTGCTCGAGCTGGCTCCGCCGGTCGAACTCGTCATCGACATCCCGTACGCCGACATGCAGTGCATGATCGACGACCCACCAGGGATGCGGAACTACTGGTCGGCCGACTACCTGTCCGAGCTGCCGGACGCCGCCGTCGACGTGTTCTGCGCGGCGGGCGAGGACATGGTCTCGCCGTCGGCGTCGCAGCTGCTGATGGCGCCATGGGGTGGTGCGGTGGCCCGCAACGCGGGTACGTCGGCCATGGCGAACCGGGACGTGCCGTGGGTGGTGCACCCGTTCGGTCTGTGGACCGACCCTGCCGACGACGACCGCGTGCGTGACTGGGTCCGCGGCGTCGGCGCCGACCTGGGCCCGTGGACGACGGGCGCCACCTACCTGAACTTCATCGGCGACGAGGGTGCCGACAGGGTCGCGGCGGGTTTCGGGCCGCACTACCCGAAACTGGCCGCGATCAAGGCGCTGTACGACCCGGACAACGTCTTCAACCGCTGGCACAACGTCGCACCGCGCGTCGAATCACTTCAAGGCTGAGGAACACCGCGCGAGGAGGGCACGGAGCTGATCGCGCTCCTCGTCGGTGAACTCGGCGGCGAGCCGCTGTTCGACCGCGGCGGCCCGCGCGTCGGCCTCGGCGACCGTCCTGGCCCCCGACTCGGTCAGCCGGGTCTGCAGCATGCTCCGGTGGAACGGGTGCGGGGTGCGCTCGACGTGCCCCAGCGTCCGTAGGTTCCGCAGGATCGTCGTCATGGTCTGCGGGGTGACCCGGCACCGCCGAGCCAGTTCGGCGGGGGAGACGCCGGGGCTGTCCTCCAGCCAGAGCAGGGCGGCGAACTGCGGCACGGTCAACCCGAACGGCTTCACGGCGGCCGACCTGGCGAGCATCAGATCCGCCTCGACCCGCTTGATATCGCCACTGAGCCGGTCCGTCAGAGGCATGCGCATGCCGACGATCGTACGAGCCGGATCCTGAGATCGTGTGCTGACAACTATCAGTGCCCTGATAGTCCTAGGCGGTCAAGATCCTCGGACCATCCTCGGTGATCGCCACCGAGTGCTCGACGTGCGCTGCGCGGCTGCCGTCGACGGTGTACAGCGCCCAGCCATCGGGTCCGACCTGGTAGGCGTCGTTTCCGCCCGCGTGGAACATCGGCTCGATGGCCAGCACCAGACCGGGCCGCAGGAGCATGCCGCGTCCGGGCCTGCCGTCGTTGGGCACGCCGGGGGCCTCGTGCATGGCCCGGCCGATGCCGTGGCCGCCGAAGTCGGCGGGGATCCCGTAGCCCGCGGCCCTACCGATCGACCCGACGGCGTGCGCGATGTCGCCCAGCCGGTTCCCCGGCACGGCCACCTCGATCGCAGCGGCCAACGCGGCCTGGGTGGTCTCGATCAGCAGGACGTCGGCGGGATCGGCGTGTCCGACGGTGAACGACACCGCCGCGTCCCCGTGCCAGCCGTCGATGTTCGCGCCGAAGTCGATGCTCACCAGGTCGCCGTCGGCCAACGGCGTCCGGTCCGGGATCCCGTGGACGATCAGGTCGTTGACCGACGCGCAGATCACCGCGGGGAACGGCGTCGAGGCGAACCCCGGTTGGTAGCCGAGGAACGACGACTTGGCGCCCCGGTCGGCCAGTACCGCCCGCGCGACCTCATCGAGTTCCGCCAGGCGAACGCCGACGTCAGCGGCCGCCTGGGTCGCGGCCAACGCGGCGGCGACCACCTCGCCCGCCGCTCGCATCGCGTCCAGTTCGCCCGGTGTCTTCAGCTCGACCATGGGATAACTATACCGGTATTTCTATACCGAAGTAAGCTGGACCCATGGTCCGTCCCCCGTTGAGCGAAGACGAGCGATTCCGCGGCGAACTCCTGGGCGAAGCCCTGCGTGCGGCGCGCGGTGAGCGCAGCATGGTCGAGGTGGCCGCCGCGGCGGGGATCTCCGTGGAGACCCTGCGCAAGATCGAGCGTGGCCGGGTGCCCACCCCGGCCTTCTTCACCGTCGCCGCTATCGCGGGCGCGGTAGGCGTCACGCTGGAGGACCTGATCGCGCGGTCGAGACCGCACCGACTGTCCGCCTAGATCTAGAGCTTCACTGGGTAGTGCGGCTCGGGGATCGTCGGGCTGATCCGGCGTTCGATGAAGATGCCGTGCCAGAGCATGAACACCAGCAGCGCCCAGATTCGGCGGCTGTGGTCGAGCGTCCCGGCCTTGTGTTCCTCGAGCAGCCGCAGCACGGCGTTCTTGTCGACCAGCGCGTCGGTCTGCGAGTCCAGCACGATGCCGCGGGCCCACTCGTACATCTCGTCGCGCAGCCACAGCCGGATCGGCACCGGGAAGCCCAGCTTGCGCCGGTTGAGCACGTGCGCGGGCACCACCTTGCGCAGCGCCTGGCGCAGGGCGAACTTGGTCGTCTCCTTGGTGATCTTCTGGTCGAGCGGGACCTGGGCGGCGACCTTGAAGACCTCCGGATCCAGGAACGGCACCCGCAGCTCCAGCGAGTTCGCCATGGTCATCTTGTCGGCCTTGACCAGGATGTCCCCGCGCAGCCACGTGTAGAGGTCGACGTGCTGCATCCGGGTGACCGGGTCCCAGCTCGCCGAGTCGCGGTACGGGCCCGCGGTGATGTCCGCGTGGCCGACCGCCGGGTCGAACGTGCGCAGCACTTTCCTCAGTTGGTCGTCGCGGAAGATCCGGGCGTTGCCGTAGTAGCGCTCCTCAAGCGACAGCGCGCCGCGGCGCAGCAGGTCCTTGCCGCGGGTGCCCTCGGGGATCTTCGTCGAGACTTTGCCGAGAATTCGCCGCAGCGATCCGGGGACGCGCTCGAACGGCGCCAGCGACAGCGGCTCGCGGTAGATCGTGTAGCCGCCGAACAGCTCGTCGGCGCCCTCACCCGACAGCACGACCTTGACGTGCTTGCGGGCCTCGCGGGCGATGAACCACAGCGGCACCAGGGCCGGGTCGGCCACCGGGTCGTCGAGGTACCAGACGATGAGCGGCAGCGCGTCCATCATCTCCTCGGGCGACACGGTCTTCACCACGTGCCGGACCCCGATCGCGGCGGCCGACTCGGCGGCCACGTCGATCTCGGAGTAGCCCTGGCGCTCGAACCCGGTGGTGAACGTGATCAGGTCCGGGTTGTGCTCGCGGGCCAGCGCGGCGATCGCGGTCGAGTCGATGCCGCCGGACAGGAACGAGCCGACCGTCACGTCCGCGCGCATGTGCATGCGGACCGAGTCGCTCATCACGTCGGCGATGCGGTTGTAGAGCCGCTCGGCGTCCGCCGGACCGTGCACCGGGGTCGGGTGGAACCTCGGCGCCCAGTAGCGCTTGATCACCGGCTCCTCGCCGGGGACCAGGGTGAACGACGAGCCTGACTCGATCCGGTGAACCGTGGTGTGCAAAGTGGCGGGCTCCGGCACGTACTGCAGCGTCAGGTAGTGCTGCAGGGCGCGGCGGTCGAGTTCCTGGCTGACGCCGAGCAGGTTCGTCAGTTCCAGGATCGACTTCTTCTCGCTGGAGAAGGCCACGCCGCCCGGCCCGTGGGCGTAGAACAGCGGCTTGATGCCGAACGGGTCGCGCGCGCCGAACAGCGTCTGCTCCTGGCCGTCCCAGATGAGGAACGCGAACATGCCGCGCAGCCGGGTGACAGCTTCCTCACCCAGGTAGTGGTACGCCGCGACGATGGTCTCGGAGTCGCCGTCGGTGGTGAAGCGGGCGCCGAAGCGCTCGGTCAGCTCCGCGCGAAGTTCGAGGTAGTTGTAGATCTCGCCGTTGAACAGCAGCGTGTAGCGCTGGGGCGACTCCGGGGGACCCCACGGCAGGGGTTGGTGGGAGTGCTCGATGTCGATCATCGACAGCCGGTTGAACCCGAAGACGGCCTCACCGCCGGTCCAAGTCCCGCTCTCGTCGGGGCCGCGGTGCCGCTGACAGCGCATCGCCGCCGCTACCGCGGGCCGCGCGGTGGCGACGTCCATCTCAGAAGGGCAAACCAGACCAAGCAGACCGCACACGCTTTTCGCGCACCTCTCGTGTCGAGCCGGAGTCAAGCTGCGGGAGAGTGGCCAGTATGCCGGGTGCCACCCCGCCTATTAGGACGGGACGGCGGCCCGCGCGTTGCCCGGCCAATGTGACCGACTCCGCTGTCACCCTCCGGGGGTGTGGTGTGGGTCGCTGGGCTAGGCTCCGCATTGCTCTGAACAAGCGGAGTTCCCCCCTGTCCGACAGAGGAACTCACGACTGGTCGGAGCGCGTGAGAGAGATCGCCTGGAGGAGGAGTCGCGCAGTGGGCACACCCATGACCGAGCGCCGGAACCGCGTGTCGGTGGCCCGGCTGGTCAAGGTCGCCGGTCTCGTCGTGGTGGTCGCGCTCGCCGCCAGCGGCTGCTCGACCGAGGAGGTGCTGCGGTTCGGCTGGCCCGAGGGTGTCACCCCGCAGGCACACCGCATGCGCGACTTCTGGACGTGGACGGTCGTCGCCTCGCTCGCCGTCGGCGTGCTGACCTGGGCGCTGATGCTGTGGCCGGTCATCGCCCACCGCAAGAAGGGCGACCGCCTGCCCAGGCAGTTCCAGTACAACCACGTCCTGGAGATCATCTACACCGCGATCCCCGTGGTCATCGTGGTGGTGCTGTTCTACTTCACCGCCACCACGCAGAACTACATCCAGCAGGAGAGCGAGAAGCCGGATGTGACGGTGGACGTGGTCGCCTTCCAGTGGAACTGGGAGTTCGACTACAAGTCCTACGTCAACACCAAGGGCGCGCTCGACGTCCCCGCCGCGCCGGGCGACACCACGGTCCGCACCGTCGGCAGCTCCACCGAGATCCCGCTGTTGGTCCTGCCGACCAACCGCAAGATCCACTACAACCTGCGGGCGACCGACGTCATCCACTCGTTCTTCGTTCCGGAGTTCCTGTTCAAGCGGGACGTCTTCCCGCACCCGGACAAGAACAACCAGGACTCGACGTTCGAGAACGAGATCGACCGAACCGGCTCGTTCGTCGGCCGCTGCGCCGAACTGTGCGGCACGTACCACTCGGCGATGAACTTCGAGGTCCGGGCCATCACGCCCGAACTGTTCGACCAGTACATGGCGCTGCGGACCAAGGTGAACCCGAAGACCGGCAAGGGTTACACCGCGGCAGAGGCCCTGACCCAGATGAACTGCGGCGAGCTGTGCACGCCGCACTCGGTGACCACGCAGCCGTTCAACACCGACCGCACCGCCCGCAAGGCGTCCGGCTGAGGCCGGCAGCGGACACACGGGAATAACGGTCGACAGGTGAATGTGAGGACAGCATGAGGGTCGAAGCCAGGCTCTTCGACGTCACGACCATCTTCTTCTTTCTCTCCGCCATCGTGTACGGCGTGTGGTCGAAGGAGCCGGTGGGCACGGTCGGGCTGATCCTGACCGGCGGTCTGTCGCTGATCATCGGGTCCTACTTCAACTTCGTCGCCCGGCGGCTCAGCCAGCGGCCGGAGGACAACCCCGAGGCCGAGGTCAGCGACGGCGCGGGCGAACTGGGCTTCTTCAGCCCCGGCAGCTACTGGCCGGTCGCCATGGCCGCCTCGGCGGGTGTCGCGGCGCTGGCGCTGGCCTTCTGGCAGATCTGGCTCCTGGTCATCGCCGTGGTCCTGATCCTGATCACCATCGGCGGGCTGGTGTTCGAGTACCACACTCGGCCGAACACGACGGACTGATCTGCCCTGATACACATGAACGCCGCCGAGTCATTCGACTCGGCGGCGTTTATTCATTGTCGTGATGCCTATCGGAGCAATGCCCCTAGGCCAACCCCACGCAACCCGTGAATCGAACCGCTCGGTCGATTCGCCCCACCCCCTATTCCTGGCACGATCGCGCCTGACCTGTCCTTGTCCGCCTGGTGACCCCCGGCGGACGGCCAGTAAGAAGGAGCGTTCGTGAAACTTGCCTCCCGAATGGACCGCCTCGGCACGGAATCGGCTTTCGAGGTGCTCGCGAAGGCCAAGGCGCTGGAGAAGACCGGCAAGCCGGTGATCCACCTGGAGATCGGCGAGCCCGACTTCGACACCCCGGCACACATCGAGAGCGCCGCCCAGGAGGCGCTGAGCAAGGGCCACACCCACTACGTGCCCGCGCCCGGCATCCCGGAGCTGCGCACCGCCGTGGCCGACTTCCTCGAACGCAAGAACCGGCTGGTCACCACACCGGACCGGGTGATCATCACCCCGGGGGCCAAGCCGATCATGTTCTTCGCGATCCTCGCGCTGTGCGAGGAGGGCGACGAGGTCATCTACCCCGACCCGGGCTTTCCGATGTACGCCTCGATCACCGCGTTCGCCGGTGCCACGCCGGTGCCGATCCCGCTGCGTGAGTCGAACAACTTCACCATCGACCCCGACGAACTCGCAGGCCTGGTGACCGACCGGACCAAGCTGCTCATCCTCAACTCGCCGCACAACCCCTGCGGCAGCTCACTGTCGCAGGAGCAGATCGAGGCCATCGCCAAGATCTGTATCGAACGCGACATCACCGTGCTCAGCGACGAGGTCTACTGGGCGCTGCAGTACGACGGCGAGCACCGCAGCGTGCTCAGCGTGCCGGGGATGGCCGAGCGGACGATCCTGCTCGACGGCTGGTCCAAGACCTTCGCCATGACCGGCTGGCGGCTGGGCTTCGGCGTGTTCCCCCAGTGGCTGGTCGAGCCGGTGAGCCGCCTGGTGATCAACTCGGTGTCCTGCACCTCGGCGTTCAGCCAGCACGCGGCCATCGCCGCGCTGGACGGGCCATGGGACGACGTGCACCGGATGAAGGCCGCCTTCGCCGACCGCGCGACGCTGATCGTCGACGGGCTCAACGCGATCCCCGGGGTCTCCTGCGTGCGGCCGGGTGGGGCGTTCTACGCCTTCCCGAACATCAC
Organism: Actinokineospora sp.; assembly: GCA_035540215.1. Taxonomy (GTDB): domain Bacteria; phylum Actinomycetota; class Actinomycetes; order Mycobacteriales; family Pseudonocardiaceae; genus Actinokineospora. The sequence goes on from DATLIA010000270.1 coordinate 21,655, forward strand.
CGGCCTTGGCCTGTCGTCGGCCGAGCTGTCCGACCGGCTGCTCAACGAGGCAGGTGTCGCCGCCCTGCCCGGCACGGCGTTCGGTGACTACGGTGAGGGCTATCTGCGGTTCTCTTACGCCAACTCCCCGGAGAACATCCGCGCCGCGCTGGCCGCGTTCGCCGAACTCGCTGGAAAGGTCGCCAATGGCTGAGGTCCTCGTCACCCGCAGGCTCGTCGACGACGCCATGGCGGCGCTGGAGGGAACCGGCGAGATCGACCTGTGGGAGGGTCCGCCGACCGCCATCCCGCGAGCCGAGCTGCTCAGCCGCGCCAAGGGCAAGGACGGCATCCTGTCCCTGCTCACCGAGAAGATCGACGCCGAACTCCTCGACGCAGCGGGCCCCCAGCTGCGCGTCGTGGCCAACTACGCGGTGGGCGTCGACAACATCGACATCCCCGAGTGCACCCGACGCGGGATCCTGGTCGCCAACACGCCGGACGTGCTCACCGAGGCGACCGCGGACCTGGCGTGGTCGCTGATCCTGTCGTGCGTGCGGCGGGTGGCGGAGGGGGACCGGTTCCTGCGGTCGAGGCAGGAGTGGATCTGGGACCCGCGGATGATGCTCGGCCAGGAGCTCTACGGGCGCACGATCGGCATCGTCGGCTGCGGCCGGATCGGCCAGGCCACGGCCCGGCGGGCGCTGGGCTTCGGTATGCGAGTGATCTATCACAACTCGCGGCCGCTGCCCGCCGAGATCGCCGGGCCGCTGCGGGCGGAACTCCGGTCGTTCGACGAACTGGTCGCCGAGTCCGACGTGATCTCGGTGCACTGCCCGCTGACCCCCGCGACCCACCACCTGTTCAACGCGGACGTGTTCGCCCGGATGAAGCCGTCGGCGGTCATGGTGAACACGGCACGGGGACCTGTCGTGGATGAGAAGGCACTCGCGGAGGCGGTCCGAACCGGAGAGATCTTTGGGGCCGGACTGGACGTCTTCGAGCGGGAACCGATCGTGGAGGAAGCCCTGCTCGACCTCGATGGAGTGACTTTGGTGCCCCATCTGGGTAGCGCGACCATCCAGACCCGGACGGCGATGGGGCTGCTTGCGGTGGAGAACCTGCTGGCAGGCCTGAACGGCGAACGACCGCGCGGCCTGCTGAACCCCGAGGTGCTCTAGACGCGAGGCGGGCCGGTGGACTTCCACCGGCCCGCCTGTTCACATCGGTATGCCTCGGTGGCTACTTCGCGAGATCGGTGGACCGAGTCGCCCACTGGTCGAGCAGGGTCCCGGCCGCGCCCGAGTCGAGGGCGTGGGTGGCTTGGCCGATGGCGGCTTCCAGGTCGGCGTGGACGTCGCCCGACAGGCCGCGGAACGCCGCGATGGCGCCCGCCGCGTTCAGGACGACGGCCTCGCGTACCGGGCCGGTCTTGCCCGCGACCAGGTCGCGCACGACCTGGGCGTTGAAGTCCTTGTCGCCGCCGCGCAGGTCGGCCGGGGTGGCGGGGGCGATGCCGAGGCGGGTCGGGTCGATCTGGTCCACCCTGACCTTGCCGTCGGTGACCACCCAGGCCGCTGTCGTGGTCGTGGTGGTGATCTCGTCGAGGTTGTCGTCGCCGCGGACGACCAGGACGCTGGCGCCGCGGGTCGCGAAGACCTCGGCGACGATCGGGGCCATCCGCGCGTTGGCGACGCCGACCAGGCCCGCGCTGGGCTGGGCCGGGTTCGTCAGCGGGCCGAGCACGTTGAACGCGGTCGGCACGCCCAGCTCACGGCGGGTGGGCCCCGCGTGGCGCAGGGCCGGGTGGAAGGCCGGGGCGAAGCAGAAGCCGATGCCGACCTCGCGCACGCAGGTCGCGACGGCGTCGGGGGACAGCTCGATCGCGACCCCTAGCGCCTCCAGGACGTCGGCCGTCCCGCACTGCGACGACGCCGAGCGGTTGCCGTGCTTGACCACCGGCACGCCCGCGGCCGCCGTGACCAGGGCGCTCATGGTGGAGATGTTCACGGTGTCGGCCTGGTCGCCGCCGGTGCCGACCACGTCGACCGCGTGTCCGTCGATGTGGACGCGCTTGGCGTGGGCCAGCATGCCCGCCGCCATGCCCGCGACCTCGGTGGCGGTCTCACCCTTGGCGCGCAGGGCGATGACGAAGCCCGCGATCTGCGACGGGGTGGCCTCGCCGGACATGATCTGGTTCATCGCCCAGGTGGTGTCCTCGGCGGCCAGGTCGCGGCGGTCGATGAGCTGGTTGAGCAGGCTCTTCCAAGTGCGATCGGCCATGGTCAGCCGCGCACGACGGGCAGAGCCTTCGACCGGAGCACGTCGGCGACGGTCTCGGCGGCGGTCAGCGGGTCGAGCGGGTGGACGATGACGGCGTCGGCCTGCGACCAAGTCGCCAGCCAGCGGTCGTCCTTGCGCCGGACGGCGATGACGATCGGCGGGCAGTCGGAGATCTCGTTCTTCAGCTGCCGCGACAGGCCGATGCCGCCGGTGGGCTGGGCCTCGCCGTCGAGGATGGCGAGATCGATCTCACCGCCGTCCATCTCCATCAGGACCTCGGCGACCGTGCCGACCTCGATGTAGCGGACGTTGCCGATGTCGGCGGCGGGCCTGCGCCCGACCGATGTGACGATGGTCTCCCGCACCTCAGGGCGGTGGCTGAACACCAGGATCTTCAGTGGCTGCGTGCTCATGCGGGGTCCTTCGTTAGGTCAGGTCGGGCGTGGCTGATGTTATCGGGCTCACTTCCGGGCCGAGAAAGGCGTCCTCGTCACCCGGACTAGCTGGATTTTGTCCTGCCGGAAGCCATTCAAACCCACGGATTCACCGGTCGACCAGCAATGCGGGGATGTGACGCGAACAACTGGCGACCCGCCGTGGACCCGATCGGGCAGCGTGCCCAACCGCACGACATAATGCTGCGCGTGACAACAGCAGCGCCCTCCATTGGTCAGCGTGTCCACTCGCTGAACCGGCCGAACATGGTCAGCGTCGGCACCATCGTGTGGTTGTCCAGCGAGCTCATGTTCTTCGCTGGGCTGTTCGCCATGTTCTTCACCGTC
>DATLIA010000271.1:0-19717 GCA_035540215.1 Actinokineospora sp.
GCCCCCCAGGGCGGGTGGGGGATGTGCTCGGGGTGTTTTGGCGTTTAGAACCAGCGCTCCAGTACCAAAGCGACGCCGTCCTCGTCGTGGGCGGCGGTCACCTCATCAGCGGCCTCCAACACCGAAGCGTGCGCGTTGGCCATCGCCACGCCGTGCCCCGCCCACCGCAGCATCTCGATGTCGTTGGGCATGTCGCCGAACGCCACGACCGCCTGCTGGGCCACGCCCGCGCGGTCGGCGACCTCGGCCAGCCCCAACGCCTTGGTCACCCCCGGCGCCGAGATCTCGATCAGCCCGCTGTTGGTCGAGAACGTGACATCCACCGCGTCCCCGAGCAGTTCCCGTGCCGCGAGCGCCATCTCCGTGCTGGTCATCTTCTCGTGCCTGACCAGCAGTTTCGTCGCGGGTTTGCCCAGCACCTCAGCCCGCGGCCGGTAGTTGGTCTCCGCGTCGCCCCACGGGTTGCGGAAGCCGGGCTCGGTCGCGAAGGTGACCCCGCCGTCGTACGGGCCGACCACCGCCCACTCCGTGGCCAGGTGGGTGTCGGTGAGCACCGACTGCAGCGTGTGGGCGACGTCATGCAGCAGCATCGGGTCCAGCCCGTGCACGCTGACCACCTCGGACGCGGCGATGTCGTAGATGATCGCGCCGTTCGCGCACACCGCGTAGCCCGACAGCCCCGCCAGCTCGGCGACCGGCGGGATCCACCGCGGCGGCCTGCCGCTGACCAGCACGAACGGGATGTCCGACGCGAGGATCCGGCCGATGGCCGACACCGTGCGCGGGCTCAGCTCGTTTTCCGTGGTGAGCAGGGTTCCGTCGATGTCCGAGGCGATGAGCAGCGGTTTCTCCACGCCACCATCTTCCACGACGCCATCGGCTACTCCACGTCATTTCCCGTGACGGCGATCGGAACTGTCAGCGACAAGCGCTAGATTCGTACCGTGCGAGTAGGCATCGTCATCCTCCCAGAACACCGTTGGTGGGCAGCCGAACCCCGTTGGCGGGCAGCCGAGACCTACGGCTTCGACCACGCGTGGACCTACGACCACCTCGGCTGGCGGTCGCTGGTCGACGGGCCGTGGTTCGACTCCATGGCCACCCTGACCGCCGCCGCGATGGTCACCGACAAACTGCGCCTCGGCACACTCGTGGCCTCGCCGCACTTCCGGCACCCGGTGTCCTTCGCCAGGCAGGTCCTCGCGCTGGACGACATCTCCGACGGCCGGTTCATGCTCGGCCTCGGATCGGGCGCCACCGGCAAAGGCGGCTACGACCGCTCGGTCATGGGCGAGGAGGAGATCACGCCCCGGCAGGTCACCGCCCGCTTCGGCGAGTTCGTCGAGCTCACGTCCGACCTGCTGACCAAACCCGTCACCGACTTCGACGGCGAGTACTACACCGCCGTCCAGGCCAGAAACCACCCCGGCTGCGTGCAGAAGCCGCGGGTGCCGTTCCTCGTCGGCGCCGACGGCCCGAAGGCCATGGCGATCGCCGCGCGGTTCGGCCAGGGCTGGATCACCCTCGGCGGCAAGGACGCCGCCGACCTCGACGACTGGTGGCGCGGCGTCGCCGAGCGCGCCGAGCGGTTCGACCAGATCCTCGACGCCCAGGGCCGCGACCGGGCGACCGTCGACCGCTACCTCAGCCTCGACGCGTCGCCGCTGTTCTCGCTGGAGAGCGTCGAGGCGTTCCGCGACCACGTCGGCAGGGCCGCTGAGCTGGGCTTCACCGACGTCGTGACCCACTGGCCGCGCCCGGACGGGGTGTACGCGGGCCGCGAGAGCGTGCTGGAGGCCGTGGCCGCCGACGTGCTTCCCGGGCTGGGCGGCCGGGCCGGTGATCAGAATTCCGCGCCGTCGGGCAACGCGGCCGCACCGCCGCGCGTCCACCACGGTGAGGTAGATAGTTCGGAGGGGTAGTTCCACAGGGGTTGTAGTTCCACAGGGGTAGTGGGCCCCGGCGCCGGGAGACCTGTGCCGGGGCCCACTCATGTGACGGATAACACACAGGTAGCCTGGGCTCTCGTGAGCGACTCCGCGAAAAGCACTGACAACCTCGGCGACTACGACCTGATCGTGGTCGGGGCCGGCTTCTTCGGCCTGACGATCGCCGAGCGCACGGCGACCCAACTCGGCAAGCGCGTGCTCGTGCTCGACCGCAGGCACCACATCGGCGGCAACGCCTACTCCGAGCCCGAGCCGGAGACCGGCATCGAGGTGCACAAGTACGGCGCGCACCTGTTCCACACCTCCAACAAGCGGGTCTGGGACTACGTCAACCAGTTCACCGAGTTCACCGACTACCAGCACCGGGTGTTCGCGCGGGTCCAGGATCAGGTCTACGCGTTCCCGATGAACCTGGCGATGATCAACAGCTTCTTCGGCAGGTCGTTCACCCCGGACGAGGCCAAGGCGCTCATCGCCGAGCAGGCCTCGGAGATCAAGACCGAGGACGCGCAGAACCTCGAGGAGAAGGCGATCTCGCTGGTCGGGCGCCCGCTGTACGAGGCGTTCATCCGCGGCTACACCGCCAAGCAGTGGCAGACCGACCCCAAGGAGCTGGGCGCGGGGATCATCACCCGGCTGCCGGTCCGCTACACCTTCAACAACCGGTACTTCAACGACACCTACGAGGGTCTGCCGGTCAACGGCTACACCGCGTGGCTGGAGAAGATGGCCGAGCACGAGAACATCGACGTGCGGCTCGACACCGACTACTTCGACATCCGCGGCGAGATCCCGGCAGGCACGCCGACCGTCTACACCGGACCGGTCGACCGCTACTTCGACTACGCCGCAGGCGAACTGGGCTGGCGCACGCTGGACTTCGAGACCGAGGTCGTGCCGACCGGCGACTTCCAGGGAACGCCGGTCATGAACTACAACGACGCGGACGTCCCGTACACCCGCATCCACGAGTTCCGCCACTTCCACCCGGAGCGCACGAACTACCCGACGGACAAGACGGTCATCGTCCGTGAGTTCTCGCGCTTCGCCGAGTCGGGCGACGAGCCGTACTACCCGATCAACACCCCGGAAGACCGCGAGAAGCTCGCGAAGTACCGCGAGCTGGCCAAGGTCGAGGCCGCGAGCCGCAACATCGTCTTCGGTGGACGGCTCGGCACCTACCAGTACCTCGACATGCACATGGCGATCGGCTCGGCACTCTCCGTGTTCGACAACAAGATCGCCCCGCACCTCACCGACGGCGCTGCGCTCGACGGTTCACTCGACGGCTAGAAACATCGTGGCGTCGCCTCCCGATCTGGTGGGTAGACACCCCGATCGGGAGGTACTCCAAGTGGACGACAAGGCATCCGTGGTGGGGCGTGAGACCGCCGCACTGAGCCGGGTGCAGGGCGCTATCGGCAGTCCGCCGGTGGTGAAGGCGGCCCGAGGGTTGTCCCTGTTCGGTGAACACAGCGCGGGCTGGTTCGCCCTAGGCCTGATCGGCGCCGCGGTCGACCGCCGCAGGCGCCGTGACTGGCTCGCCGCCTCGGCCGGGGTGGTCGCCGCGCACGCCGCGTCGATCGCGGTGAAGCGGGTGGTCCGGCGCCCGCGCCCGGACGACCCGTCGGTCCAGGTGCTCGTGTCGACGCCGAGCAAGCTGAGCTTCCCCTCGTCGCACGCGACGTCGACGACCGCGGCGGCGGTGCTGTTCTCCGGCCTCACCGGCCGCAGGCTGGTTCCGCTGATCGTCCCGCCGATGCTGCTGTCCCGGCTGGTCCTGGGCGTGCACTACCCGACCGACGTCGTCGCGGGCTCAGTGCTCGGCGCGGCCGTCGGCGGTCTGCTTCGGCGCAAGCTGAGGACCAGATGACCGAGACGGCGACGAAGACGGCAGCCAAGCCCAACGTGCTCACGGGCCTGGTGCGCACGGCCCGCCCTCGCCAGTGGGTCAAGAACATCCTGGTCCTCGCGGCCCCGTTCGCCGCGAACCGCATCCTCGACACCGACGTCCTCACCGACGCCGCGATCGCCTTCGTCGCGTTCTGCCTGGTGTCCTCGGCGGTCTACCTGGTCAACGACGCGATCGACGTCGAGGCCGACCGCGCGCACCCGACCAAGCGCACCCGGCCCATCGCGGCCGGGATCGTGCCCGTGCCGTTGGCCTACGCGGTCTCGGCGGTGCTGCTGCTGTCGTCGCTGGGCGTCGGCCTGCTCGCGGGCTGGCAGCTGGTGATCGTGCTGGCGGTGTACGCGGCGGTGCAACTGGCCTACTGCCTGGGACTCAAGCACCAGCCGGTGATCGACCTGTGCATCGTCGCGTCCGGCTTCCTGCTGCGCTCCATCGCAGGCGGTGTCGCGGCGGGAATCCCGCTGTCCCAATGGTTCCTGCTCGTGACCGCGTTCGGCTCACTGTTCATGGTCTCCGGCAAGCGGTACGCCGAGATCACCCTCTTCGAGAAAACCGGCGCGAAGATCCGCGCGTCGCTCTCGAAGTACTCATCGAGCTATCTGCGGTTCGTCTGGGCCACCTCAGCGGCCATCATGATCACCACGTATTGCCTGTGGGCCTTCGAGATCCGCGAACGCAGCCCGCACAACTCGGTGTGGGCGGTCATCTCGATCGTCCCGTTCGTCGTGGCCGTCCTGCGCTACGCCGTGGATATCGACCAGGGCGGCGCCGGAGAACCAGAGGACATCGCCCTCAAGGACCGCGCCCTCCAGATCCTCGGCGCCGGTTGGATCGTCTGCCTGGGCATGTCGGTCTATCTGTAGGCGAGAGCGGATGTTCGGCACCCCCCGGCGCCGAACATCCGACTCATTCAGCCCGCGTCCGAACCGCCGACGCGAGCCGCATCTCGGCCCAGCTGGATGTGGTCGATCTTCATGGAAGTCCCCTCAGACTCAGAAGAGGTTGGCGTATCGCCGCGGCGTGAAGTCGCCGTCGCTGTCATGCGGATACGGGATCTGGCGACGCACCGTGCCGGTCTCGCCCGACTGCTCGAACCCCCAGTACTCGCTCTGGTCCTGGGCCGCCCACTCGTGGAAGATCACCACCCGGCCCGCGTCCAGCAGGATGTCGCCCGCGCGCAGGTCGTCCTTGCCGATCAGCGCGCTGACCCCGGCGAGTTCAAGGGTGTCCAGACCGCCCCAGCGGTCGTCCGGGATCCCCGGCAGGCCCCAGGCCATCGAGACATAGCCCGAGCAGTCGGTGCGGTAGATACCGAATTCGTTCTGGTGGAACTTGGTCGTGCTGTGCGCGACCGACGGCCACAGCCAGCTCTCCGCCCGTTCGATGATCTCGCTGCGGCGGATTCCGGCTGCCATGTCTCCCGTTCTTCTCGTTCCTGACACGAGAAGAATCGCGGGCGCGCCTTCAGTCGGCCTCTAGCTTGTCTTCAGGATCGGGGTTCCCCGCCTATAGATCGCCTATAAGGCGCCTGCACGGTCGCCAACCAGGCAGCCGGGGTCAGCTCCGCCAGCTCGGCCAACTCGCGTGCGCCGGTCTCGGCGAACAGCGCTCGGGCCGCGGCCCAGTGTTCGTCGGCCGCGGTGGGATCGGCGGCGGCCAGGTCGCGCAGGGTGCGGCCACGCCACAAGGGCAGGCCCAGTTCGGTCCACTTCGCCAGGGCGTCGGACAGCAGGTCACGCGCCTGGTCCAGGTCGCCGATGGCGAGGTGCAGCTCGCCGAGGGTGCGGGTGGTCAGCGCGACGCCGAACCGGTCGCACTGCTGCACGGAGGACCGCAGGCAGTCCGCCAACGTCTCGGCGACACCGGTGACCACCCCGGCGCGGAAGCTCGCCTTCGCCCACGACTGCCTGGCATAGACCGCGCCGAGGCCGTCGCCCGCCGAGACCAGCAGGGCCATGGCGTCGGCGCTCAGGGCAGCGGCCTCGGCGTGCTCGCCTGCGGCGCGGTGGCACAGGCTGAGCCCGCGCAGCCCGAGCGCGGCCCCACGCGGGTCCTCGCCCGACTGGTACAGCTCGACGCAGCGGCGGAACTCGGCGACGGCCGTGGCGAGATCGCCGTGGTCGCGGCTGATCGCGCCGAGCCCGTAGAGGGCGGCCGCGATGACGCCGTGGTCGCCAGCCGACTCGGCCAACTCGGCCGCCCTGGTCAGAGCGAGCCGCGCGGCGGCGAAGTCGGCCTGCTCGCGCTGCACCGTGCCGACGCCGATCAGCGCGATCGCCGTCGTCGTCTGGTCGCCGATAGCTTCGGCGTGCTCCAGAGCCTGGGTGAAGTGCGTCAGCGCGGTCGGGAAGTCGTCCTTCTCGTAGTAGAGCTGTCCTAGCCCGGTGAGGACCACGGCCTCGGCTTGCCGGTCGTGGTTGCACCGGGCGGCCGAAAGCGCGACCTCGTGCGTGCGCTGCCACCCGTCGAACTCGTTGCGCGCGGCGAACGGCGAGGACAGCAGCGACGTGATGAGCAGCGTGGTCATCCCGTCGATGCCCAGCTCGTGGGCCCGTTCCACCGCGCGCACCACCGCGCCGGTCTCCGACTTGAGCCAGTCGGTCGGGTCGTCCTCGGTCTCGGCGATGAGCCGGGGGTCGACCTCGATGTTGGCACCGAGCGACGGCCGCAGCCCAAGGGTGACCCTGGGCAGCTTGCGGGAGCCCGCCTCGACCAGCGCCATCCACGTGGCCAGCGTGCGCGACACGGCGGCGGCGACCAGATCGGACGGCTCGTCGGCCACGGCGTGCTCCGCGCCGAAGAGCTGGACCAGGTCGTGGAAGCGGTAGCGGACCCGGCCGATGCTGTCGACCCCGGCCACGTCAAGCAGCCGCAGGTCGACGAGCTGCTCGACGATGTCCTCGGCTTCCTCCAGGGACACGTCGAGCAGCGGCGCGGCCAGCCACCAGCCGAAATCGGGCAGGTCGAGCAGGCACAGCAGGTGGAAGGCGCGCCGCTGCTGGTCGTCGAGCTCGGTGTAGTTCAGGCGCAGGCTGGAGCGGATCGCCAGGTCGCCCATGGCCAGCTCGTCGAGCCTGCGGTGCTCGTCGGACAGCCGCGTGGCCAGCGACTTCAGCGGCCAGTGCGGCCGGGCCAGCAGCTTGGCCGCGGCCGCCCGGATGGCCAGCGGGATGCCGCCGCACAGGTCGGCGATCCGCTCGGCCTGCGCGTGCTGGCTGTCCACCCGCTCCGCGCCGATGACCTTGCGCAGCATCTCCACGCCGGTCTCGGTGCCGAAGAAGTCCAGCTCGACCGGCTCGGCGCCCTCCAGACCGGTCAGCCGGGAGCGGCTGGTCACGATGACCAGGCTGGTGCCGTCACCGGGCAGCAGCGGCCGGACCTGCTGCTCCTCACGGGCGTTGTCGAGGACGATGACGACGCGGCGACCCGAGACGGTCCGCTGGTAGAGCTCGATCCGGTCGTCGAGGTCGGCAGGCAGGTCCGGCCCGGTGACGCCGAACGCGCCGAGGAACCGGCCGAGCACCTCGAAGGCCCCCAGGTCGCGGTCGGAGCCGCGCAGGTCGGCGAAGAGCTGGCCGTCGGGGTAGCCCTCCCGCAGCCGGTGCGCGGCGTGGATGGCCAGCGCCGACTTGCCCGCGCCGCCGAACCCGGAGATCACGATGGTCGACGCGGACGTCCCGGTGTCCTTCGCGGCGAAGTCCAGGACGGTCGCGAGGTGCTCGTCGCGCCCGGTGAAGTCACCGATGTCGGGCGGCAGGTTGCGCGGCACCACGACCGGCGCGGCGGGCAGCGCGGCGGCGCCCGCCGGGACCCGCACCGGGGCGGGGGAGTGCGCGCGCTGGGAAGGCACGGTCATGGGGCGAAGTGTCCCGTCGAGTATCGCGGCGTGCAGTTCGCGGAGTTTCGCACCCGGTTCCAGACCGAGCTCGTCGAGCAGGTGGGTGCGCCCCTCGCGGTACACGGCCAGCGCGTCGGCTTGCCTGCCGGTCTCGTGCAGCGCCCGCATCAGCAGCGTCCGGGTTTCCTCACGGAGCGGGTGCGCGGCCACCAGCCCGCGCAGCCGGTCGGCGGCGTCCTCGGCCCGGCCCTCGGCGAGCTGACACCGGGCCAGGCCGTCCTCTGCCCCCAGCCGCTGCTGCTCCAGCCCGTCGGCCCGCCGCCGCGCGAACCCGGCGTCGACCCCGTCGAACGGCTGCCCCCGCCACAGCGCCAGCGCCGCGACGTAGTGCCCGGCCGCGACGCCGAACTCGGCGCCCCGCTCGGCCAGCCGCGCGGCGCCCAGCGCCCGCTCGAAGGACCCGAGGTCGCTGTCGTCGTCACCGATGTCGAGCAGGTACCCCGGCGCCCGCGTCGCCAGGACGCCTTTGCCGCCCGCGTCGGCCAGACCGCGACGGAGCAGGGAGATGTAGGTGTGCACCAGCGCCGTCGCCGACTGCGGGGGCCGCTCGTCCCAGATCAGGTCGACCAGCCGGTCGATGGAGACCACCTGCCGAGGCTGGTTGACCAGCGCGGCCAGCAACGCCTTGGGTTTCGGCCCACCCAGGTTGACTGCGGCGTCACCGGCCCTGACCTCGACCGGACCCAACACCAGAATGCGCACGGCTTCCCCCTTGCGCCGATTTTCGCACAGTCAGCGCGCGATTCTCACCGGCCTTGGAGCTTGTTCAGCCTGGCGATCTCGGGACCGCCGCGCACATACAGAACCGAACGGTCCTGGAACCAGATGCCCAGGAACGCGGCGGACGGCAGCGACCGGCCAAGCAAGGCGGGCCCGAACCCGGCGATCCGCGCCGCGTCGACGCTCGTCGAGATGTGCATGACGTCGCGGGCCTGCCACGGCGCCGGTTCGGTGTCCAGCCAGCTCGCCGCCCGGCCGAGGACGCCCGACCGCTCCTTGCGCTCGCTGTGTTCGGCCAGCAGCTTCTGCGGGAACACGACGGCCAGGCGTTTGCGGGTGGCCCACAGGGCGACGATGCCCCGGCCGACCGCGGCGGCCCGGACCATGCGCACCGCGTCCTGGTCCGGGTGACCCGCCTCGGCCCACCACGCGATCGCGGGGTCGTCGGCCCAGTCGTTGCCGACGAACCGGCCCGTCGAGACGACCTCGTTCGGCACCGCCCAGCGGTGTTCGTCGAAGTACAACGGCGGGTCGGCGGGCCCAGGGACGTGCGGCGCTGTCACCCGGCCCGCCACCCGGGAGCCGAAGCAGTGGCCGTCGTACTCGGCCTTGAGGATCTCTTTCTCGTCGCGATCGAACGGCTCGGTCATTCCGACGCTCCGTTGGCGAGCGCGACCGCCCGTTCGAGAGCGGCGCGGTCGCCACGGTTCAGGAAGTCGAACCCAGAGCCGTCGGCCAGGGTCAGGCGCAGCACGGGCGGGTTGCCGGTGATCGACAGGCCCGCGATCTGGGCGCGCGGGACCTCGGTGAGCGGGCGCAGGCCCGGGTCCAGCGTGGGCCTGCCATGGCCATCGTCGGTAGGCGTGGCGACCGATGTCGCGACATCGCGGCCGAGCTTGGCCAGTTCGCCGAAGAACCCCCGGGACGGCTCGGGTTCGGCGGCGGGCTTGGGGACGTCCACCGCGATCAGCAGGCGATGGGTGGTCAGACACCAGATGGCGGGCTCGGTGACCATCCGGGCGTACTGGACCGCGACCTGGTCCGGCGACTGGCCGAAAACCGCGACATCGGGTCGCGGAGTGTTGTCGGGGGAGTCGCCGCCATCGCCAGGCGGGACGGCGGCCGCGAGCACGTCGCCCGCCATGTCGGCCAACCCCATGCCGACCCGGGATGCCAGCCCTTTCTGCGGCTGCCCGTCGAGTTGGAGCCCGCGCACGTGGTACCCGAGCAGCTTGGTGCCCGCCGCCCAGAGCAGCCCTTCGCCATGGGCCATCAGGGCTCGGGCCCGGATCCCCGAGCCGAGGACGAACTGGGGTTTCATCCCGACATCCCCGTGATCAGCGAGAACACGCCGAAGAACGCGTACGCCACGAACGTGCAGAAGATGGCGTTCGACAGGTAGTACATGACGCGTTCGGTGGTGGACACGTAGAAGATCCGGTCCTCGCGGTCCCGCCGCATCCGCCACGCGAGCCGCTGCATGATCGCGCCGAGCACCCCGACGCCTACGGACGTGGCCAGAACCGGCGTTCCATGTAGGTGTGCCGCCACGGGTACCGCGATGGCACCCACCATGAGCAGCGATCCGAGCACGGCTGAGACGCCTTGGCCAGGCGTCAACCTGGTCATGAGGCTGGACACCGAATTCCCCCAGGTCAGTCGACGGTGAAGCCGCGTTCTTGGGCGGCCTTGCGCTCATCGGAGGACGACGGGTCCTCCACATGGTTCTCGACCTGCTTGGCACCCCACTCGGCCGCCGCGCCGGGCAGGTTCTCCAGCGTCCCGCGCATGACGACGGTGCCGGTGGCAGTGGTGCCGCTCAGCCCCAGGTACCCGAGCCCGGTGCGGACCACCCGCTGGGCCAGCGCCTGCTCACCGGTCACGGCCTTGCCGATGATGTTGTTCGGCGAGGTGGTCAGCAGGTCGTCGCCGTGGTTGCGGATCGCGCCGACGGCAGGGCTGGCCCCGTCCAGCTGCCTGCCGATGGTCTTGCCGATGACCGGGACCTTCGTGACCTTGTCGATCTTCTCGATGACCGCCTTGGCGATCTTGTTCTGCCTGATCAGCTGCAGCACGTCCTCAAGCTTGGTGATCAGCGGCTTGAGTTTGTGCATCAGGTTCGCGACCTTGGTGCCCAGCCGGGTGCTGGTGATCGCGATCTGCGCGCTCGTCAGCCCGGTCGCGGCGGCGACGGAAGCGCCCGCGGTGATCCAGGACGCGGCCAGCGCGGCCAGCCATTCGATGATCAGGCCGATCACGAATTCCTGGATGATGTCGACGACGATCTGGACGAACGTCTCGAAGATCGTCGCGGCGGTCTCGAGGATGTCCTTGAGGCTGCTGACATCGCCGGACAGCGCGACGGCACCTTCGGAGAACTCACCCATCTCCCGGCGGAACGCGTCGCCCGCCTCGCCCTGCCAGCCCTGGCTGGTGGCCTCGGCGCGGCCCTGCTCGTGCTCGGCGACGCCCTCCAGCCACTTGGACACGTTGTCCCAGCCCTTGGCCGTGCTCTTCATCTGTTCCGGGTCGCCGATGGCGGGTTCCAGGACGAAGTTGACGATGGGGCTGATCGCCAGCGAGATCAGGAAGCCAAGGCCGTTGTCGACGAACGCCTGGCCGGGGCTCATCACCGTGTTGAGCTGTTCCATCCGCGCGTTGAACAGCGCGAACCCGCCCTCGACCGGGCTGCCCGCGTCCTGCAGCTTGTCGGCGGCGTCGGCCCAGGAGCTGCCGTAGTTCGCCGCCTGCTCGAAGTACCCGTCGCGTGTGGAGTTGCCCGCGCCGTTCAGGTCGCCGAGGGATCCGACGCCCTGGCCCGCCGACGTCAGCCCGGTGGCGTTCTCGGTGTCGGTGTCGCCATAGGACTTGGCGGTGTCCTTGAGCGCGTCGGCGATCTGCACCAGGTAGGACGAGGCCTTGGCGGCCATGTCCTGGCATTCCTGCAGGGAGTCGAAATAGGAGAAAGCCATGGCCCGGCCGAGCGGTCCGAAGCACTCGTCGTGCACCCGCGCCTGTTCCAACAGGCTCGCCAGCCCGGTGAAGTTGTCTGCCTGCTTGGTCGAACCCTCCGCGTGGCCCAGCAGCGTGCCGCCGCTGATGTCCATGCTGGTCATCGCCGCCCCCGGAAGATGCTCTCGTCGGAGAAGTCGCCGTCGTCCGGCTCGTCGGCCGGGCGGGTGGCCTTGGGCTGCCGGACCGGGCCGCCGAAGTCGGGCTTCGCCGCGGCCTGGGGCGACGGCAGGCTCGCCGCGGGCGGGGGAGTCGACGGGCCGAGCGGCTCGACGTCGGCGGAGTGCGCCTTGAACGCGGCCTGGAACCGCTCGTACTGAGCGTCGCCCACGAAGGGGCGCACCGTCTCCTCCATCTTCGCCGCGGCCTGCTGCTGGGCCTGGCGGATGGTGCCCAGGATCTCCTGGGTGAGCTGGGTGTGCGACCGGTTCATCGCCGCCGGGGACAGCTGCAGCCCCAGCACCGCGCCGGACGGCGCCACCGTGACGGTGACCGAGCCGTCGCCGTTGCGGGCGCTGCCCTTGAGCTGCGCGATGCTCTCCTTGAGCGACGCGGCGCGGGCGGCCTGCTCCTCGAAGCGGCGCAGGGTCTCCTGGTACTTGGCCTCATCCATGGCGAAAATCCCCCAATCGTGGCCGATCGTAGTGGCCGCTTGACCGCTAGATCGGCAGTTTGCGGAAGATGGGCCGAGGGATGTGACGCAGCACCGACATCACCACGCGCCACTGGCCGGGCGCCCAGACCAGGTCCCGACGTCGGCGAACGGCGTCGACGGCGATCTCGGCGACCTTGTCCGGCGTGGTGGCCATGGGGGCGGGCTTCAGTCCCTCGGTCATCTTCGTGTGCACGAATCCTGGCCGTACGACGGTAACGGTGATCCCGGCGGGGCGCAGGGCTTCGCCGAGGCCGAGGAAGAAACCATCGAAGCCCGCTTTGGTCGACCCGTAGACGAAGTTGGACCGCCGCACCCGCTCACCGGCCACAGAGGACAGCGCGATCACCGCGCCGTGGCCCTGCTCGCGCAGCCGCTCGGCCAGCGCGATGCCGACCGACACCGGCGCGGTGTAGTTGACCTGGGCCAGTTCGACCCCGGTCGCGTGGTCCTGCCAGGCCAGTTCGGGGTCGCCGAGCAGTCCGAACGCGACGACGGACACGTCGACGTCGCCGTCGGCGAAGGCCTGCTTGATCACCTCGGGGTGTGATCCGGTGTCCACGGCGTCGAACGCGACCGTGCGCACGGTCGCGCCCAGGTCGCGCAGCCGCTGGGCAGCCGCGTCGAGCCGCTCCGACGGGCGCGCCGCCAGGATCACGGTCAAGGGGGCCTGGCGCAGGTAGTTCTCCGCGATGGCCAGGGCGATCTCGGAGGTGCCGCCCAGCAGCAGGAGGGTCTGCGGGGTGCCGACTGCGTTGATCAAGACAGCGTCCTTAGGTGTCAAAGCCCTTAGGTGTCAGAGCCGTTAGGTGTCACAGTCCGAGCCGTCGCGACTGGTCGGAGACGAACAGGCCGTCCGGGTCGGCCGCCAGCCGCGTCTTGCGCCACTCGTCGAGCCGGGGATACATGCGGTGGAAGGTCTCCGGCGCGGTCCGCGACTCCTTCGCCAGGTACAGCCGCCCGTCCGCGTCGAGCACCCGCTGGTCGAGTTCGGCGCAGAACGCGGGCAGCCCGGCCACGATCGGGAAGTCGACGGTGATCGTCCATCCCGGACGCGGGAACGAGAGCGGCGCCGCGTTGCCGTCGCCCATCCGCTTGAGGACATTGAGGAACGAGACGTGTCCGGACTCGGCGATCCGCCGCACGATCGAGCGCAGCTCGGCGTCGGCCTCGAACGGCACGATGAACTGGTACTGCAGGAAACCCCGCGACCCGTAGGCGCGGTTCCACTCGCCGAACAGGTCGAGCGGGTGGTAGAAGGCGGTCAGATTCTGAATCTGTTCACGCCCCTGCTTGGGCGCCTTGCGGTACCAGGCCTCGCCGAGCGCGCGGAACGTCAGCTTGTTGGCCAGGCCGTTGGGGAACACGTCGGGCAGCGTCAGCAGCTGCGGCGCGTCGAACTTCAGCGGGTTCGCCTTCAGCTTCGCGGGCAGTTGGTCCACTGTGGCCAGTGAGCCGCGGGAGAACACCGCCCGGCCGAGCTTGGCGCCGGTGGAGATCGAATCGAACCAGGCCATGGAGTAGTCGTAGTTCGCGTCGGAGCCGTTGGCGAACAGCTCCAGCGTCTCGTCCAAAGTGGACGTACGGTCGGTGTCGACGACGAAGTACGCGCTCTCCACCCGCTTGAGCGCAACGGTCGCGCGCAGGATGATCCCGGTCAGGCCCATGCCGCCGACGGTCGCCCAGAACAGGTCGGACTCGGGGGTGAGCGTGCGGACCTCGCCGTCGGCGGTGAGCAGGTCGATCTCACGGACGTGGTTGCCGAAGCTGCCAGCCGAGTGGTGGTTCTTTCCGTGGATGTCCGAGCCGATCGCCCCGCCGATGGTGACCTGGCGGGTGCCCGGCAGCACCGGCACCCACAGCCCGTGCGGCAGCGCGGCGCGCATCAGCTGGTCGAGGTTCACCCCGGCGTCGAGCACGGCCAGCCCGGTGTCCCGGTCGATCGAGTGGATCTTGTCGACGCCGGTCATGTCGATGACCAGCCCACCCGCGTTCTGCGCGGGGTCGCCGTAGGAGCGGCCGAGTCCCCTGGCGATCACCCCGCGCGGGCCCGCCTTGGCCACCGCGGCGATGACCTGCTCGGCGGCCACCGGGTGGGCGACGGTGGCGACCGACGGCGCGGTGCGCCCCCAGCCGGTGAGCGCGCGGGTCTCGAACTTCGCATCCTCCACCCGGCCAGAGTAGTGCGCTCTCTAGACTGCCCCCGTCGGGGAGATGGGACAGGCACATGGCCACGATCGGAAACGGCACGGTGGGCGAAACTCAGCGTTCTGGGCTGGTACACCAGCTTGTTCGCTTCGTACTGGTCGGCGGCTTCTGCGCGCTGGTCGACTCGGGCGCCTACTGGCTGTTGCTGCAGGCGGGCACCTGGGTGCACCTGGCCAAGGCGCTGAGCTTCATCGCGGGCACCACGACGGCGTACTTCCTGAACAAGCGCTTCACCTTCGCGGGCGCCGACGACCGCGGCGCGCGCCAGGCGGGTGGGTTCGCCCTGCTCTACACCGTGACGTTCTTCGTCAACGTCGGTACCAACGCCATGATGCTGACACTGCTCCCCGAGTTCCGCTGGAAGCTCGCCGCGGCGTGGGTCATCGCCCAGGCCGTCGCCACCACGATCAACTTCGTGCTGCTGCGGACCGTGGTGTTCAGGAAGCAGAGCCTTTCCTAGACGCCGAAGCCGCTGGTCCGTCGGCCAGGGCTGCCGTAGACCCGCGCGTGGGCGGGCAGCTCGTCGAGGTGCGCGGAGACGACGTGGCCGAAGTTCACCGCCACGGTGTTGGAGTCCTCCAGTTCGAGGGTGTCCACGCCCGCGGAGGCCATCAGCACGGGCAGCCGGTTGCGCAGGCTCTTGGCCGCCTTGACGGACAAGGCGAACACGACGGGCTCGCCGCCGGACGCGAGATGCAGGATCAGCGCCTGCTGGGTGTCACTCATGGACCCAGAAGATCACCGAAACCGTTGCCTAGCAACCGAAGTTCACCGACAGCGGATCCGCTCAGAGCTAAACCCTGAAGAACTGCTCCTTGCGTCCCTTGCGGACAAGCTTCAGCCATTCCAGGAACGCCTTCGGGTCGCGCTTGGTGCCGAGGAAGTACAGCCCGAACCGGACGACCTCCAGCATCCCGATCTTGCGCATGCCCGGCTGCGACATCAGGTACCCGCGGTTGCGGTAGGTGTAGTACCGCTTGACCGCGTTGTCCGGGTCCTGCGCGTGGAACCGCCCACCCAGCATCGGCTTGAACTCGTCCGAGCCGTCCGGGTGCAGGTACGACACCGTCAGACACGTGCCGAACGGCAGGCCGGAGCGGACCAGGCGGCGGTGGATCTCCACCTCGTCGCCGCGGAAGAACAGCCGGTAGTCCGGCACACCGACCACGTCGAGCGTGTCGGCGCGGAACAGCGCGCCGTTGAACAGCGAGGCGATGCCCGGCAGGAAGTCGGTGCCCAGCTCGCGCGCGTCGCGCTTCCAGGTCAGGCCCCGGCGCAGCGGGAACGCCAGCTTGGCAGGCTTGTCGATATTGGTCACCACCGGCGACACCTCGGCGAGCCCACGCTTCTCGGCCACGTCCAGCAGGGTCGCCAGCACCGATTCGTCGGCCGGGCGGCCGTCGTCGTCGGCCAGCCACAGCCAGTCGGCGCCCATCGCCAGCGCGTGCAGCATGCCCAAGGCGAACCCGCCCGCGCCGCCGAGGTTGCGGTGCGAGACCAGGTAGGTGGCGGGCACGCCGCAGGACTCGACGATGTCCTGCGCGGGGTCGTCCGGGCCGTTGTCGACGACGACGACGTGCTCCGGCGGCCGCGACTGCGCCGCGATCATCTTCAGTGACTCCGCGAGCAGCGCCCGGCGGTGCCTGGTGACCACGACGGCCACGACCGATCCCGGCGGCAGCTGCTGCGCGGTGCTCATAGGGTCTCGCCGAGCCTTTCGAGGGTTTCCGGGCTCATGTGCTCGAACGGGTCACGGCCCTTGTACGCGGTCAGGACTTCACGCAGCGAGCCGTGCATCTTCACGCGGCCCTCGTCCATCCAGATGGCCGTGTTGCACAGCTCGAAGAGCAGGTCGTCGGAGTGCGACGCGAAGACCAGCATGCCGGATCGGCGGACCAGGTCGACGAGCCGGTCGCGCGCCTTGGCCATGAACGCGGCGTCGACCGCGCCGATGCCCTCGTCGAGCAGCAGGATCTCCGGGTCGATCGAGGTGACCACACCCAGCGCCAGGCGCACCCGCATGCCGGTGGAGTACGTGCGCAGCGGCAGGTGCAGGTAGTCGCCCAGCTCGGTGAACTGGGAGATGTCCTCGACCCTGGCTTCCATCTCCTTGCGGGACATCCCGAGGAAAAGGCCGCGGATCATGATGTTCTCGAGCCCGGAGATCTCCGGGTCCATGCCGACCGCGAGGTCGAACACCGGAGCGATCTTGCCGCTGATCTCGGTGATTCCCCGGGTGGGCTCGTAGATGCCCGACAGCAGCCGCAGCAGCGTCGACTTGCCCGCGCCGTTGTGTCCGACGAGTGCGACCCGGTCGCCTTCCTTGAGCGACAGGGTGATGTCGTGCAGCGCCTCGATGATCGGGACTCTGGCCTCGGTACCGATCTTGCCGCCGACCTTGCCGAGCACGGCCTTCTTCAGCGAGCGCGTCTTGGCGTCGAAGATCGGGAAGTCTACGGAGGCGTTCTGGACCTCGATGCTGACCATGTGGGGGTGCCTCACTAGACCCAGTAGGAGATTCGCGAACGGTAGTTGCGCATCGCGACGAGGGCCAGTGCCCAGCCGATGATCGTGAAGCCGCCGACCACTGCCCAGTGGTGCCAGCTCTGCGTGCTGCCGATGAGCGGTGCGCGCAGGATCTCGATGAAGTGGTACAGCGGGTTCAGTTCGATCAGCAGCTTGACCCAGTCGCCGCCGTCCTGGCTGAGTCGCTTGGTGAGCGCGTCGACCGGCCACACGATCGGCGTCATGAAGAACAACAGCTGGGTCAGCGCGCTGATCACCTGCGGGATGTCGCGGTAGCGGGTGCTGATGATGCCGAACAGCAGCGCCACCCAGGTGCCGTTCAGCGCGATCAGCGCGAAGGCCGGGATGGCCAGCACGATCGTCCAGTCCAGCCCCGGCTGTGGGAGGCCGTTGGTGGTGCTGAGGAGGTACCCGTCCTTCGCCAGATCCTGGAAGAAGATGGCCAGCACTACCGCGTAGACCAGCAGGTTGTGCGCGAACATCAGGGTCAGCCGCCACACCGTGCGCAGCGCGTAGACCGTCAGTGGCGCGGGCAGGTGCTTGATCAGCCCCTCGTTCGCGATGAACGTCTCCGCGCCCTCGGTCATGCAGCCGAGCATGAAGTTCCAGACGATGAACCCGACGGTCAGATACGGCAGGAACGTGCCGATCGGCGTCGCGAACAGCTGGGAGTACAGCAGGCCGAGGCCCGCCGCGGTCACGGCCATGCTCAGGGTGATCCAGAGTGGTCCGATGACCGAGCGGCGGTAGCGCTGTTTGATGTCCTGCCAGCCGAGGTGGCCCCACAGCTCACGGTGGTGGAAGCCCCGCCGGAGATCGTCGATCGCACGCTTGAACGTGCGCCCGGCGTGCGCCACCACCGGCACGGGCATCTCCTCGGTCAGCGTTGTTTGCACGGGATACGAGACTACCGGCGGGCGGCGCGGGTTCACCCAGCCGGGCGGTCCGTCCCGGTGAACCCACGCCCCGCGTCACGTCACAGATACTGTCCGGTGCCCCGGACGCCACCGCCGTCAGTGCCCTCAGCGGGGCCGACGCCCGGCGGGAGACCCCGCCGCATCTGCTCCAGCTGGACCCTTGCGGCCATCTGCTGGGCGAAGAGCGCGGTCTGGATGCCGTGGAACAGGCCCTCCAGCCACCCGACCAGCTGGGCCTGGGCGATGCGCAGCTCGGCGTCGGAGGGGGTGTTGCCCTCGGTGAAGGGCAGTGACAGCCGCTCCAGCTCCTCCCGCAGCTCGGGCGCGAGGCCGTCCTCCAGCTCCGCGATCGAGCGCTGGTGGATCTCCCGCAGCCGATTGCGGCTCGCCTCGTCCAGCGGTGCCGCGCGCACCTCCTCGAGAAGCTGCTTGATCATCGTGCCGATCCGCATCACCTTGGCGGGCTGCTCGACCATGTCGCCGACCGACTCGCTCGGCCCGGCCCCCGCCTCCGGGATCCGCGCGGCGCCAAGCGGAGAGCCGTCCGGGCCGACGACCATGACCGTGTGGGCCTGGTCCTCGCCGTTGGTGTCGCTGCCGATGCTGTCGTGTGGCTGGGTCATGGGCTCCGTCCTGGGCCAGATCGGAATCGGTGCGAAGGGCATCTCCCACGGGGAGTCCACCGAAGTCACGCTTGCGAGGGTATCCGCTGCCCCGCCCCACTAAACGCCGACCGTCCGCCGTGCGTACGGTGTGGCCCATGGCCTTCGACGTCGCGCGAATCCGCGGGCTGTTCCCCGCGCTCGGTGACGGCTGGGTGCACCTGGACTCGCCCGCCGGGATGCAGGTCCCCGAGCAGGTCGCGACCGCTGTGTCGACCGCGCTGCGCGCTCCCGTGTCCGGCCCCGGCGGCCCGTTCCCGGCCTCCCAGCGAGCCGACGCCATCGTCGACGCGGCCCGTCGAGCGGTGGCCGACCTGGTGGGCTGCGACCCGGCCGGAGTCGTCCTCGGCCCGAACACCGCGGTCCTACTCGCCCGGCTCGCGGAGTCCCTCGGCGACAGCTGGCTCATCGGCGACGAGGTGACGCTTTCCCGGCTCGACCACCAGGCCAACACCGCCCCCTGGCTGCGCGTGGCCCAGCGCGCGGGCGCGACGGTGCGGTGGGCCGAGATCGACATCGAGACCTGCGAACTGCCCGCGTGGCAGTACGAGAACCTCATCTCCCACCGGACCAAGGTCGTGGCCGTCACAGCGGCGTCAGGGGCGGTCGGGACTCGCCCGGACCTGAACAAGATCACCGACCTGGCCAAGGCCGCGGGCGCGTTCGTCGTGGTCGACGCGTCGTCGTCGGCCCCGTTCGTCCCGTTCGACATCTCGACGGTCGGGGCGGACGTGGTCGCGGTGTCGGCCCACGCCTGGGGCGGGCCCGCGGTGGCGGCCCTTGCGTTCGCCGATCCAGCTGTCCTCGACCGCCTGCCCGCCGCGTCGCTGGACCCGCGGGCGGTCGGGCCGGAGCGGCTTGAGCTGGGTCAGCACGCGTATCCGATGCTCGCCGGTCTCGTCGCCTCCGTGGACTACCTGGCGGGCTTGGACGACGCCGCGACCGGGGCGCGTCGGGAGCGGTTGCAGACTTCGTTGAGCTCGGCGAAGTCGTATCAGGCGGGTTTGCTGTCCAGGCTGATCGGTGACTTGCGGACGCATCGGCATGTGATGGTGATCGGGGATGCCATGCGGCGGATCCCGACTCTTGCTTTCACGGTCGCTGACGTGAAAGCGGTCGACGCGGTGGCGCGGCTTGCCGACCACGGGATCTGCGCGTTCGCGGACGACACGCCTAGTGGGGTGTTCGCGACGTTGGGGGTTGGGGAGGTTGGTGGGGCGGTGCGGATCGGGTTGGCGCATTACACGAACTCGGTTGAGGG
>DATLIA010000272.1:0-64785 GCA_035540215.1 Actinokineospora sp.
GGTCCCGACCGGACCGCGTCTCGCCGATCCCGAGCACGAACGCCGCCGACAGCGCCGCGAGCAGCCCGGCACCGAGCCAGGCCGCGGGGTACCCACCGGTCTCCACGAGGATCTCGCCGAGCGGCGGCCCGAACGCGATGCCCAGGTACAGCCCGAGGGAGTTGTAGCTCAGCGCCTCCGCCAGCCGGGCGGGCGGGGCGAGGTCGACCAGCGCGGCGAACCCGGCGACGACGAACGCCGCCTCGGCCACGCCGAGCAGCAGGCGCAGGGCCACGAGCAGCGGCAGCGAGTCGACCAGTGGGGTCAAGGCCAGCCCGACCGCCGCGAGCGCGGCGCCGCCGATGAGCATTGGCCGCCTGCCCACGGTGTCGACCAGCCTGCCCGCGAACGGGCGAAGCACCAGCGCGGACACCGTGAACACGCCGAAGGCCAGTCCCGCGGCGGCTCGATCGGCACCAACCGGACCCGTGACGTAGTGCGGCAGCGCGTAGATGGCGACACCGGCGGCGGTGAAATAGCCAAGATCCGCGGCACCAAGCCGCACGAACGCCGGGGTGAACAGCCGGTCAGTCCCGTCCATCGTTCCAGCGTGGCCCAGACCCCGTGCCGACGCCATGGGCCGATCAGCCCAGGTTTCCCCGAACCCGCGGCCGCGCGCACAATGGTCTGGACCTTTGGTGAGAGGATCGGACGATGCGCGGGACGACAGTGCTGCCAGGGACGCCTTGCCACACGCCGTGGGCCGGGGAACCGCCGATGCACCGGCTGGAGGTGCCCATGCCGGAGGCGACGCCGTTCGCGATGGGCACGTTCGACACGATCGGGCCGATGTCGCGCGCGGACTTCCCGCACCGGCACACCTTCCACGAGATCATCCACGTCACCGCGGGCACCGGGACGCACGTCGTCGACCTCGCCAGGTGGGACCTGCGGCCGCCGCACCTCGGCGTGATCGCCCCCGGCCAGGTGCACCACTGGGAACGGGTTCGCGGGCTCGACGGCACGGTCATCCTGTTCACCGACGACTTCCTGCTCGACCACCCCGAGGACCGGGAACTGCTGCGCCTGCTGAGCGAGCGGCCGTGGCTGTCGCTGGACGACGGCGCGAACGCCCGCACCCGCGGGCTGATCGCCGAACTCGACTCCGAGTACCGCGCCGCCGCCGACGGCGTCGAGTCGGTCCTCGGCGCCCTGCTCCACGTCCTGCTGGTCCGGGCGGGGCGGCTGGCGAGGACCTCGCCGAGCGCGCCCGCCCGCGGGAAGGCCGTCGCCGAGGAGTTCGCCCGGCTCGCGGGCCGCGGCGAGGAATTGTGGAGCGTCAAGGACTACGCCGAGCGCATCGGGGTGACCCCGGGCTACCTCTCCGAGGCGGTCCGGGCCGCGACCGGCCGCACCGCGGCGCAGCTGGTGCGGGAAACCCGGGTGCACGAGGCGAAACGGCTGCTGGCCAAGACCGACCTCACCGTGCGGCAGGTCGCGGGCCGGGTCGGCTTCGGCGATCCCGCGTACTTCTGCCGGTTCTTCCGCCGCGAGGCGGGCCTGAGCCCCGGCCAGTTCCGCCACGCAACTGGCAACGGCGCCCCCGGGTTTCACCACGACTGACGCGCACAGTCCATCGCCCGCACCCTGACCCGATCCCTACGTTCGTTGTGAATCTTCAACGACCCTAGGAGCAGGCATGGACGACATCCCCGGCACCGAGCCGCAGCCGCGGCTGGTCAGCCGCAAAGCGGTGCTGCACGCCGCGCTGGCCGCGGGCGTGGCGGTGCCCGTCGCCCTGGTCGGTGTCCCGGCACTGGCCAGGACCGCCGCGGCCACCGGCACCGCCCCCGAGCTGACCCCGATGTGCGACGACGGCGACGACCCGACGCCGCCGCAGACCGAGGGCCCGTACTTCAAGCCGAACTCGCCGCAGCGCACGTCGATCATCCCGGCGGGCGCGACCGGCATCCGGCTGACCGTGACGGGCTACGTCTTCGGGCTGTCGTGCCTTCCGCTGAGCAACGTCCTGATGGACTTCTGGCAGGCCGACGCCAACGGCGCGTACGACAACACCACGTACCGGTTCCGCGGCCACCAGTTCACCAACGCCCAGGGCGCGTTCACCCTGACGACGATCTTCCCCGGCCTCTACCCCGGCCGCACCCGGCACATCCACGTCAAGGTGCAGGCCTCGGGCAGGCCGGTGCTCACCACGCAGCTCTACTTCCCCAACGAGCCGCGCAACAACACCGACCCGATCTTCGACTCCCGGCTGCTGATGACCGTCCGCGACGTGTCCGGGGCCAAGCAGGCGAGTTTCGACTTCGTCCTCAACGTGCCGCAGGTCCCGCCGACCAGCACCACGAAGCCGACCAGCACCACCCCGACGACCACCACCACGACGCCGCCGGGTAGCGGCACGTGGGCGGCGGGCACCACCTACGCGGCGGGCGCCAGGGTCACCTACGGCGGTCGCGGCTACGTCTGCCTGCAGGGCCACACCGCCCAGCCGGGCTGGGAGCCGCCGAACACGCCCGCGCTGTGGCGCGCCGAGTAGCGATCACACCACAGTGATCTTCGACGTCCCGGACTCCACGGCGAACGACACCGCCGTGGAGATCGGGGCGCTCGGCGCGTCGATGCCCGAAACCACCCGGACGTCGGTGCGCCACTGGTCAGCGTCGACCTCGCAGCGCAGATAGCCGCGCTTGAGCCCGTCGAAGTACTTCACGTGCGGGTTGAAGAGTGGGTTGGTCTGCTTGAGCGGGGCGTCGTACGCGGCGGGGAAGTCCGAGCTGATCGACGTGCCGACGAACTCGACCGCGACGCTGGGCGATGCCGGGTCGTCGAAGTCGCGCTTGAGCTCGCTGACCCAGGTGGAGTGGATGTCGCCGGCGAGGAACACCGGGTTGGCGACCTTGTTGTCCACCAACAGGTCCAGCAGCCGCTTGCGCTGCGGGGCGTAGCCGTCCCACTGGTCGAGGTTGACGATGACCGGCGGGACCGGGGTGAAGTTCGGCAGCCGGGTGCGGCTCAGCATCACCTGCTGGGCGACGACGTTCCACCGCGCGGATGACGTGGTCAGGCCGTCGGCGAGCCAGCGCTCCTGCTCGGCACCGGTCAGCGTGCCCGCGGTGTTGCCGGTGCCCAGGAACTCTGGGCCGAAGTCCGACGGGAGCCCACCAGGCTGGTCGGTGCGGTGCTGGCGGGTGTCCAGCACGCTCATCCTGGCCAGGCGGCCGAAGTCGAGCCCGCGGTACATCCGCAGGTCGGTCGATCCCGGCTGGTAGGCCGCGCGGATCGGCATGTGCTCGAAGTACGCCTGGTACGCGGCGGCACGCTGGGCCGCGAAAGCCGCCGGGGTCTGGTGGCTGTCGCCCGAGTCAAGTTCGTCGACCAGGTTCGCGTAGTTGTTCTCGACCTCGTGGTCGTCCCAGGTGACGACCCAGGGGAAGGCCGCGTGCGCGGCCCGCAGCGCCGGGTCGCCCTTGTACTGCGCGTGCCGGTTGCGGTAGTCGGACAGGGTGCGCAGCTGGTCGAGGCCCGGGGTCTCGGGTGCGACGTGCAGGCGGTCGGGGAAGCGGCTCGCCGGGTCGTACTCGTAGATGTAGTCGCCGAGGTGCAGCACGAGGTCGAGGTCCTCGGCGGCCATCGCGGTGTACGCGGGCCAGTACCCGTTCTGGAAGTCCTGGCAGCTCGCGACGGCGAAGCGCAGCCGGGCCGGGTCGGTGTGCGGCGCGGGCGCCGTGCGGGTCCGGCCGACCGGGCTCAGCTCGCCGTGCGCGCGGAAGCGGTAGTAGTAGTCGCGGCCGGGCAGCAGACCGCACGCGTCGACGTGCACCGAATGCGCGAGCGACGGCCGCGCGAACGCGGTGCCCGAACGGACCACCCGGCGGAACCGCTCGTCCTCGGCGACCTGCCACTGCACCGGGACCGGGTGCGACGGCATCGAGGCGGCGTCGTAGACATCGCGCACCAGGCGGGTCCACAGCACGACGCGGTCGGGCAGCGGATCGCCGCTGGCGACGCCGAGCAGGAACGGGTCGGCGGTCTCGGCCGAGGCGACTCCCGCGGTGAGCGCGGTGCCCAGCACCGCGGCCGCCCCGGTCAACGCCTGACGCCTGTTGATCACGAACCTCGACATGTGCGATCCCCTCAGAGAAACCTGCGTCGCGATCATGTCCAGCTCGGACACTCACCGTGACCCGGTTGACGCAGGACCACCCCGGGTACCCAACAGTGGTGAGTGAAACGGCACAGGACGTGCGGGAGAACGCCGCATTACAGGTGGCGGGTCGGATCGGGATGCTGTTCTACGGCGCGGTCCACCTGCTCATCGCTTGGCTGGCGGCCCAGGTGGTGATGGGCGACCACGCACAGGTCGACTCGAAGGGCGCCCTCGCCGAGATCGCCAGGACCCCGGCCGGGCCCGTGCTGCTGTGGGCGCTGGGCATCGGCCTGTTCCTGTTCGTGCTGTGGCAGGTCGCCGAGGCCGCGGTCGGCTACACCTACGTCCACAAGCCGCGCGAGCGCGCCGGAAAGCGGATCGGCTCCGTCGCGCGCTCGGTCACCGCGACCATCATCGGCGTCGGCGCCATCGGGCTCGCCCAGGGATCGGGCAGCACGGACACCACCGAGCAGCAACAGGCGCTCACCGCGCGGGTCTTGGCCCTGCCGTACGGGCAGGTGCTGGTCGCCGCGGTGGCGCTCGGCATCCTCGTCGTCGCGGTAATCATCTTCCGCAAGGGCGTCAAGCGAACGTTCACCCGGGACCTCGACCTGGATTCGCTGCCCGACGGGTCCCACCGCTGGGTCGAGCGGATCGGCCGGATCGGCTGGGCGGGCAAGGGCTTGGCCTACGCGCTGATCGGAGTCCTGGTCGGCACCGCGGCGGTCACCGCGGACCCGAACGAGTCCGGCGGGCTCGACAAGGCACTGCACGCTCTCGCGGGCGAACCCTACGGCGTGGCGTTGCTGGCGCTGATCGCCATCGGCTTGGCCGCGTTCGGCCTGTACTGCTTCGCGGCGGCGCGGGCACTGAAGGTGTGAGCCCGAAGGGATCATTGGTACGACTTCCACGAAGGCGCCCAACCCAATTTGGCTGGATCGGGGCGCTCGTCCCCGGACTTGAAATGCGTTCTTGGATTCCGCTGGAATAGTTGGACTTCTGGCCCTTAGCGAGCAGCGCCACGCATCTTGACGTGCTCAATGTTGGTATGTAACACCGCGTGGCGGGGAACGGGGCCATTGTGAGCGCGCGGGTCGCCTGCGAAGCTGACGTTCGTGTCCGTCGATGAGGTGACCGCGACGCTAAAGGCGGCGTTGCGCAATTTGCCTGCATCGAAACTGGGCGCCACCCAAGCGGTACTTGGGGAGGTGCGGGACATGATGAGTTTGATGCTTCAGCGCTCGGCCGACAGCGAGGCCCATCAGATCGTCGAGGGGCTGACGCACGCTATCAAGGCGCTGGGGCGCGCTCAGGACCTGATTGCGCAGCTCGATCAGCTCCTGAACGCGTACATCGGGCAAGTAGGGAACCCAGGCACCACCCCCACCGTGGTCGCGAGACCGGGTGGCCCGAAACCTCAGCGGCCGGCCGCACTCATTCGGATCGACGACCTACGTCGCGGGCTGCCTCCGCCCGTACCGACACCGAACTCGGCAGGCAAGAAGACCCACGGTCGGTGGATCGACTCACAGGGCCAAGTACGCGCCATGGTCAGTGGCGAGGATGAAACAGCCGAAGCGGCGTGGAAGTTGTTGCAACAGGCCGGGGTGTCTTCAAACGGAGACTCGCCGTGACGACGCATGTTGAAGTCAAGGTTGCCGCCACCATGATCAAGGCAGGCCAGCGGCATGTCGCCTTGTTGGTCAACAACCCGCCTTGCATTGGCGTCTATGGCTGCGATTCCGTCCTACCTGTCCTCCTCCCGGAGGGATACACCATGACCGTGTACGGTCCCGATGGGTACGAACAGACCTTCGTCGGAGGCGAGGAATGGTGACGCTGAGCGTTTGGTACGACCGGACCCCGCGCGCGGAGAACGGCGACGTCACCATCACAGTCGCCTCCGCGTCCGAACTGGATGAACTCGTTGACCGCATCCAGGCCGAGACGGCACAGCACGTCGCTCCACCAATGATCCAGGTGGCCGTGACCGGCACGAAGCGGGGACCGATGCTCGAGGTCGGGATCGGGGTCCAGAAGGGCTTCATTGGGTACACCGGCCCCGACGAGGGTGGATGGACCGCGGGAGATGGCGATCCGGCCGCCGTGGCGGATTACGTCTACATGGGCAATCACACCCAGGTGCCCGCACAAGCCGAGGTTCCGATGGCCATGGTTCGGCGCGGACTACATGACTTCCTGACGACCGGCGGACGCTGCCCTACCGTGGTTCAGCGCGCCTGAGTGCATTGCTCACCCGGACACGAGGCTGCCGGTGCTGCCCAGCGCTGTTCCCTGGTTGAGGCCAACCTGCCCGATCGCTCCAGCGGATCGGTTGGGCGGGCAAGGGCTTCGCGGCGGCGCGGGCACTGAAGGTGTGAGCCCGCGCCGCCGCCGAGCCGGGATCAGACGACCGAGTCGTCGCCGTCCTCGTCGTCCTCGTCGATCAGGTCCCACTTGAGCTGGAACTCGATCTCCTCCTCGCCGTCGCCGCGCTCGTGCTCGATGGAGAACTGGGCGCGGGCCGGGACGCGGAAGCGCTCCCCCGCGATCTGGATGCGGAAAGAGGTCCCCGACTCCAGCGCGTCGGCGAGGCGGCGCAGCTTCGCCACGACGTCAGCGGTGGAGTAGATCCGTTCGATGTCCCTTGTCTCGCCCACGTGTCCTCCGAGTTCGATCAGTGCTGAGGTCATTCAATCGGGTGAGGACGATGAGACAGGCGGCGGCTCCCACGACGAACGGGGCGCGTGGCTCGAACAGGTCGGCGGCGGTCGCGGCGATCGGTCCGCCGACGGCGGTGCCGCCGAGCATCACCGCGGCGAACAGCGACATGACGCGGCCGGTCATCGACGGCGCCGCGGCCTGCAGGGTCGCGATCACCGAGGTGACGAACAGCGACCAGGCCAACCCGATCCCGGCGATCCCCGCGAAGGCGACCGCCGTGTTGGGCGCGGCGGCGGTCAACGCGCTCGCGCCCGCCATGACAACAGTGGCTTTGACCAAGGTCCGGGGACCTGGGTGCCCGTGTACCGCCGCGGCCAGCGCCCCGACGAGACTTCCCGCGGTGGCGGCCGTGAACGCCGACCCAACCAGGCCCGCTCCTCCGGTCAGGGTCACGCTGACGAAGATCGGGACGGACACCTGGATGGTGAACGCGAGCGTCGCGACGGCACCGAGGGCGAGCAGGACGGCGCGCAGCGGCGGGGTGCGCCACACATAGCGAAGGCCTTCGCGGATCTGGCCGGGAGCACGGTCGACGCGCGGCGACGGCGCAGCGCGGACCGTCAGCAGGACCAGGATGTCGAGCAGGAACGACACCGCGTTGACGGCGAAGGTGGCGGTGATTCCGACAGCGGTGATCATGACGGCGCCGAGTGCGGTGCCCGCGGTCATACCGACCAGCAGGCCGGTGCTGGTGAGCGCGGTCGCGCCCGCCGCGAGGTCGGGCGGCAGCAGCTGGGGCACCAGTGCCCGCCGGGCCGGGGTGTCGAGCGCGTTGACGACACCCCAGACCGAGGCGAGCACGTAGATCAGCGGGAGGGTGAGCGTGTGCGTCGCCGCGGCGATGGCGAAGCACAGTGCCACCAGGCCGAGGCCCGCCTCGGCGAGGATCAGCAGGTGCCGCCGGTCGTGCCGGTCGGCGACCGCGCCGAACCACGGTCCGAAGAGGACACTCGGCAGGAACTGCAGTGCCACCACCCAGCCGAGCGCGCGCGGGTCGAGTTCGACCACGACCCAGGCCAGCGCCACGACCTGTGCCCACGAGCAGGTGACCGACGGCAGCTGGCCGAGGAAATAGCGGCGGAAGGCCTGCACGCGCAGCGCGCTGACGGCTGGGTGGGTGGACATCAGATCAGGCTCACAGCCGCGGCGATGGCCAGCCCGACCCCGAAGAGGTAGGTCGCCCCCGCCCCGCCGAAGCGGAACTTGGTCTCGACGTTGAGGCTCCCCGCGCTGAGCATCCCGTAGGCGTGCGCCAGCCGGGCCAGCGTCGCGCCGACGATCAGCGGGATCGCCACGAAGTCCGGGCTTCTGGCGCCTACCAGCAGGAACAGCACGATGAGCGTCGGAACGTACTCGGCGGCGTTGCCGTGTGCGCGGATCGCGACGTAGAGCGGGTCGTCCGGGTCGGTCGTGTACTGGCTGCCCCCGGCCTTGTGGGCCCTGCCCCGGTTGATGGAGACATTGAGTCCGAGGATGAACACAGCGGATGCCAGGATCGCGGTGCAGATGATGGCGGTGGTCATGCTGATCTCCGTTCTTCGCGCGTGCCGAGCACGCTGTCGAGCACGCTGTCGAGCAGGTCGGCGCAGAGGGTCCAGCCGAGCAAGGCGTCGGCCTTGCGCAGCGCGCCCACGCTGGTGAGGTTGACTTCGATGAGGTGCGGGCCGATGACGTCCAGGCCCACCGTGTGGATGCCGTTGGCCAGCAGGGTCGGCGCCAGCCGGGCGCAGATCTCGCGGTCGCGGGCGGTGATCGGGGCCTGGGCCGATGGGTGGCCGATGCGGAAGTCACCGTCGGCCGGGAAGCGGTAGACCGCGCCGACCGGCTCCCCGGCGACGACGAACAGCCGCTTGTTGCCGGAGTCCACCTCGTGGAGGAACTTCTGCACGATCACCGAGTGCGTGCCCAGGTTGGTCGACAGTTCGATGAGCGACGGCAGGTTCGGGTCGGCCGGGTCGAGCCGCAGCACCCCGCGGCCGGAGAACCCGTCGACCGGTTTCACGACCGCGGTGCCGTGCTCGTCCAAGAAGGCCCGGATGGTCGTCGGGTCGGCGGTGACCGCGGTCGGCGGGATCAGGTCGGGGAACCGCAGCGGCAGCAGGTGTTCGCTGCACGCGCGGATCCCACGCGGGTCGTTGACCATCATGGTCCGCGTCGGGTCGACGAGGTCGAGCACGAACATCGCCGCGGTGTAGGCCTGGTCGACGGGCGGCTCGGTGCGGATGAACACCGCGTCGGTCTCGTCCAGCCAGATCCGCCGGGTCGCCACGACGGTGAACCACGGGTCGGGCACGGTCCAGCGGACCCCGCCTGCCGGCGCGCACCTGGCCAGGCGCACCTGGCGGGCCAGCGCCCTGGCGCGGCCGTCGACCGCCTCCAGGTCCCTGATCTCGGTGACCCATACGTCCGCGCCAAGGTCCTGCGCTGCGTGCAGGAGCCCGACTGTGGTGTCGATGCCCGCGTCGAGCGATTCCAGCTGGTCGGCGACGAACGCGATCCTCATGACACACCTCCGCGGACGATCTGTCGCGAATGGACAATGGAGAGCAGTCGAGCCGACTCGGGCGAGTACCCGGCCGCCGCCTCGCCCCACGCGCGATCCAGGTCGGCCGCGCGGGGCAGCAGCAGGTCGAGCGCGTCGCGCCGGGCCCGCGGGTCGGTCAGCAGAGTGGCCACGGTCGAGACGGCGGCGCCGATCCGGTCGAGCGGCTGCGCGTCGAGGTAGCGGACCTCCAGATAGCCGCCGCGCGGTCGGACCGGCGGGAACAGCGTCGACAGGTGGTAGGCGGGGTCGGCCGTCTCCGGGATCGGCAGCCGGGGCGCCGCCGCGGCGAACGCGGCGTAGGCACCCACCGGGTCGGCCAGGTCGAGGTGGCGGCCGTCGTAGCCGGTTCGGCGCGGATCGACACCCTGCCAGATCCGGGTGCGCGCGCCGTCGGTACCAGCGGGCCGCCCGTCGAGGGTCGGCGAGTTGGCGAACGCGGCGGCCAGCGCGGGCCCGGCGAGGTTGGCCACGAGCCACTGCTCACGGCCAGCGTCCCCGGGCAGCAGGTCGACGGCGACCTGGAGCGACGCGGTGAGCCGCATCATCCGCCTGCCGTCCGGCCCGACCTCGTCGAACGCCCGCTGCATCGCCAGGTAGCGCGGCAAGGGCGTGCGAAGCGGGACGTCGGCACAGTCGTGGTACGGGTTGGTGCCCACCGATTCGAGGCGGACGCCATGGCGAGCCGCTATCGCCGAGGCACGGGCGATCAGCCTGTGCAGGTCGCTGACCAGCGCGTCGACCGATGGTCGGGGGCCGGGGCTGAGTTCGAGCTGACCGCCCGGCTCGAAGGTCGGGACGGCCGCCTTGACGAACCCGGCGTCGAACCCGGCCGACAGCACGGCCGGGTCGACCGGGCGCGGGTCCGGGGTGTCGGTCACCGGGATCAGCTCGACCTCGGCACCGATCCGGCCGGGCCGCTTCGCCGGGGTGAAGAGGCGCTCCACCGCTTCGTTCAGGTTCATGCGGCCACGCTCCCGCGATCACGGGGCCGGGACATCCGTGGTGGTACGCAGGCGCGGTACTGAATCCCTCCGTAGATCCTTCCGTGTCCGCTCACGGTGAAAGGCTCACGAGATCACCGCGTGAAGGCGCACACTGGTGACAAGTGCAATGGTTCGGCGCTGCCCTGTGGGTCCGGTGCGTGGGATCCGTGATCCGGGTGGCACCTGGGCGTGCGGGCGGGAAGCCGCTCGTACTGGGTGTACTTGGGCTTTTCGCCCGTGCGGCCAGGTGCCGCCCGGGCGCGGATAGCGCGTGCCGGACCCACAGGACAGCGCCTAATCGCGCCGGGCCCGAGGTGGTGGTCGACGTGTCGGAGGACCTCGAACCGGGCATGCCCACCGAGGCCGAGGCGCTCGACGCCTATTCCAGGACGGTCAGCGCGGTCGCCGCGACGGTCACCCAGCAGGTCTGCGCGGTCCAACTGGGTCAGGGCAGCGGGTCGGCGGTCATCTTCGACGAGCTGTCCAACCTCGTCACCAACGCCCACGTGGTCGGCTCCGCCGGGTCGGGCACGGTCACCTTCGCCGACGGCGCGGAGGCCCAGTTCGTCGTCGTCGGCCGCGACGCCCTGTCCGACCTCGCGGTGATCCAGGTCGACGGCGCGACCCCGCCCGCCGCGGTGTTCGGCGACGCCGACCGGCTCGTGGTCGGCCAGCTGGTCGTCGCCGTCGGCAACCCGCTTGGCCTCGCGGGCTCGGTGACCGCCGGGGTGGTGAGCGCCCTCGGCCGGGCGCTGCCGGTGCGGCAGGGACGCACGGGCCGGGTGATCGAGAACGTGATCCAGACCGACGCGGCCCTCAACCCCGGCAACTCCGGCGGCGCGCTGGCCGACTCGACCGGCCGGGTCGTCGGGATCAACACCGCCGTGGCCGGGTTCGGGCTCGGGCTGGCCGTTCCGGTGAACGCGACCACGCTGCGCATCATCCACACCCTGCTCGCCGACGGCCGGGTCCGCCGCGCCTACCTCGGCGTCGTCGGTGTGCCGGGACCGCTGCCGGACGACGTCGCCGAACGCACCGGCCAGCGGGCCGGACTGCGCGTGGTCGAGGTGGTCCGCGGCGGGCCCGCCGACCGGGCCGGGCTGCGCGCGGGCGATCTCGTGCTGACCGTCGGCCGGGCCGAGGTGCACGACGCCCAGGGCATCCAGCGCCAGCTCTTCGGCGAGGCGATCGGCCTGGACCTGCCCATCACGGTGCTCCGCAACGGCGCGATGGTCGACGTCTACGCCGTGCCGTCCGAGCTCTCCGCCGACTGATCCTTGCCAGGCGCTGTCCTGCGGGTCCGGCACGCGCTATCCGCGCCCGGGCGGCCCCTGGCCGCACGGACGGAAAGCCCAAGTACACCCAGTACGAGCGGCTTCCCGTCCGCACGCCCAGGAACCACCCGGATCACGGATCCCACGCACCGGACCCACAGGACAGCACCTAGGCTGGCACGGACCCGCACGCGCTGCGGGGCGCGTCTAGGGTTCCGTCGGAGCACGCTCCGGGGCTGGTCCGAGAGACGCAGGCAAGGCCATCGCGAAAACGACAGCCTTGTTCCACGGCGGGACAAAAGCCCGGGAGGCCACCTGAGGCCCCGAGTCGTACCCGCGGGGCCTTCGATGACCGGAGGTCACGGACTTGCCCGTGTTGTTGAGCCACGAGATCCCCGCCGGGGCCGCCTGGTCGGTCCAGGTCCGCCGCGGCCGCGTCCTGCGGTTGACCGCCAAGGCCGCCGGAGCGAACTGCTCCACCTTCGTCCACGCCGCCGGCGACCCGGTCGACCGGATGAACATCCCGGACACGCTGAAAGCGCAGATGAGCGCCCGCGTCCACGCGCCCATGGTCCTGATGTCGGACCGCGGTGTCGGGCTCGCGTCCGTGGTCGGCTCGTCCCTCGACTGGCATGACGCGCTCGGCGGGCACTCCGTCGACGCGCACGTCGGGCGGTTCGGGCCGACGTCCTACGGGACCGACCGCAACGAATGGCGCCGGTCGGCGCGGGCGGGCGTGGTCAGCGAGTTGACCAAGCACGGCCGCGGGCCCGCCCACCTGCACGCGTGCGTCAACTTCTTCAGCAAGCTCGCCACGTCCGACGACGAAGCGGGCACCCTGGCCTTCGCCGACGGCCACGCCGCGGCCGGTGACTGGGTGAGCCTGCGGGCCGAGGTGGACCTGCTGGTGATCATGTCGACCGCCCCGCACCCCGCCGACCCGCGCTGGGCGCCGGGCGCCGTGCTGGCCGAGGTGCACGCCGGTGAGCCCTACGGCGACGACGACCCATCCATGACTTTCCGCGACGAGAGCGCCCGCGCGCTCATCGCGGCCAAGGCGGTGTTCGCGTGACCACGACTCCCGATCTCGACGTGACCGTCGCGGCAGGCGACGGCTGGGTCGGCGTGATCCCGGCGGGCGGCACGTTCCGCATCGTCGACCTGCACGGCAACCAGGCCGCCGACACCCTGTTCTACGACGCCGCCGACCTCGACAACCGCTACAGCGCGATGGACACCATCCGCGAGCAGGGCGCGGTCTACCTGACCACCGGGTCCAAGCTGCTGTCGGCGAACCTCGACGTCCTGGCGACCATCACCGAGGACTTGTGCGGCAGGCACGACACCGTCGGCGGCGCGTGCTCGCAGGAGTCCAACGTCATCCGCTACGGCGCGCACACCCGCCACCAGCACGCGTGCAGGCAGACGTTCCTGCGCTACGGCGCGGAGGTGGGCATCGGCCCGGCCCAGCTCGGCCACAACATCAACTTCTTCATGAACGTCCCGCTCACCGCGGACGGCGGGCTGTCCTTCGCCGACGGCGTGTC
Source organism: Actinokineospora sp. (assembly GCA_035540215.1). Taxonomy (GTDB): domain Bacteria; phylum Actinomycetota; class Actinomycetes; order Mycobacteriales; family Pseudonocardiaceae; genus Actinokineospora. Next base: position 13,224 of record DATLIA010000272.1, read on the forward strand.
GGCGCCGGGCAAGCACGTGCAGGTCCGCGCCGAGCGCGACATCATCGCGCTGATCAGCAACTGCCCGCAGCTCAACAACCCGTGCAACGGCTGGAACCCCACTCCCATCCAGCTGCTGGGCTGGTGGAGCCAGTGACGGCGACCGTCATCCAGACGGCCACGATCGAGGTGCTCAAGCCCGGGGTGCAGACCACCGTGCAGGACCTCGACGGCCGCCGCGGCCTGTGGGACGTGGGCGTGCCGCCGTCGGGCGCGTGGGACGACCTAGCGTTCGCGCTGGCCACCCGCGCTGTCGGCAACCCGCGCGGCGCGGCCGGGCTGGAGGCCGTCGCGGTCGGGCCGACGCTCCGGTTCTCCGAGCGCGCGCTGATCTGCCTCGCGGGCGCCGCCCACGAGGCGACCTTGGACGGCAGGCCCGTCGAACCTGGCGTTGTCACGGTCGTGCCGGCAGGCAGTGTGCTCGACCTCGGCCCGTGCGGCGAACCCGGCCTCCGCTCGTACCTCGCCATCGCGGGCGGGATCGCCGCGCCGCTGGACCTCGGCAGTCGCGCGACCTTCACCCTGGGTGGATTCGGCGGCTGGGAGGGCGGCCCGCTCACCGCGGGCGCGATTCTGCCGATCGGCCGCGACGAGAACCTCGACCCGCCGATGGACGTGGCGGACCTGCTGCCCGAACTGCGCCACGACTGGACGCTGCGCGTCCTGGCCGGACCGCACGGCGCGCCGGAACACCTCACCCCGGACGGGGTCGACGCCCTGTTCGCCGCGACATGGACCGTCGACCACCGGGCCGACCGCACCGGGGTCCGGCTGATCGGGCCGACGCCGGGCTGGGCCCGCCGCGACGGCGGCGAGGCCGGGCTGCACCCGTCGAACATCCACGACAGCGCCTACCCGGTCGGCGGGATCATGCTCGCCGGGAACACCCCGGTGATCGTCGGGCCGGACGGGCCGAGTCTCGGCGGGTTCGTCGTCCCGTGCGTGGTGATCCGGGCCGACCGGTGGATGCTCGCCCAGCTCCGACCGAGCGACACGGTGCGGCTGGAGGTGGTCTCCCCCGCGACCGCCGACGCCGTCAACGCCGAGCGCGACGCGCTGCTGGCCGACCTGCACGTCATCTCACCCCGGGTCGCCACGACCAGGCCCGCCGTCAAACCGGCGACAGAGTCGGGCGTCGTCCTCGGCAGGCTCGACCCGGACGGCCACCGGCCCGGCCTGGTCCTGCGCCGCGCGGGCGACCACCACCTGCTGCTGGAGGCCGGGCCCGCCGAACTCGACCTGACGGTCCGGTTCTGGGTGCACCTGCTCGCCGAGCGGCTGCGCGCCGAGGCCGTCGCGGGGATCAGCGAGATGGTCGAGGGCGTCCGATCCCTGCTGCTGCAAGCCGATCCCGACATCGTCCACCCGGCCGACCTCGCCGAGACCGTGCTCGACCACGCGCTGCGGATCCCCGACCCGACCCAGGTCACCCTTGATGTGCGGGAGGTGACCATGCCGCTCGCGCTGGACCACCCGCTCGCCCACGAGGCGATGGCCCGCTACGCCAGGTCGGTCCGCCCGGACGCGCCGTGGTGCCCGGACAACGTCGAGTTCATCCGCCGGGTCAACGACCTGCGCGACCGCGACGAGGTGTTCGACATCGTCACCGCCGCCACCTACCTGGTGATCGGCCTCGGCGACGTGTACCTCGGCGCGCCGGTCGCGGTGCCGCTGGATCCCCGGCACCGGCTGGTGACGACGAAGTACGACCCGGCGCGCACGTGGACACCGCAGAACGCCGTCGGCATCGGTGGGGTGTACCTGTGCGTCTACGGCATGGAAGGCCCCGGCGGGTATCAGCTGGTCGGCCGAACCGTGCCGGTGTGGCGGCATGTGCCCGGTTCGGGCGCCCGGCCGTGGCTGCTGCGTCAGTTCGACCGGCTGCGGTTCCAGCCGGTCACCGCGGAGGAACTGGCCGACCGGCGCGCCGACATCAAGGCGGGCCGGGCCGACCTGGTCACCCGGCCCGCGACGTTCTCGCTGGCCGAGGTCGCCGCGATCGAGACCGAGCACGCCGACGAGATCGCCACCCTCCGAGCGCGGCGCCAAGCCGCGTTCGCCGACGAACGCGCCAGGTGGGACAGCTGATGACCGACCTCCCGACCACCATCACCGACGCACTGGCCGCGGCCCGGTCCACTGATCAACCCGTGTTCACCACCCTCTTCGACGAGGCCCGCGTACGTGGTCTCGCCGAACAGGCGGGCACGGGCCCACTGGCCGGAATCCCGTTCGTGGCAAAGGACAACATCGACGTCGAGGGCGTGCCGACCACGGCGGGCTGCCCGACCAGAACCGCCCCGGCGGTGGCCCACGCCGGAGCGGTGCGCGCGCTGCTCGACGCGGGCGCGGTGCCGATCGGAAAGTCCAATTTGGACCAGTTCGCCACCGGACTCGTCGGCACGCGATCCCCGTACGGTGCCTGCCACAGCGTCGCGTCCGCCGCGCATGTCAGCGGCGGCAGCAGTTCCGGCAGCGCGGTGGCCGTCGCGAGCGGCATCGTGCCGCTGGCCCTGGGCACCGACACCGCGGGCAGCGGCCGGGTCCCCGCCGCCTTCAACGGCATCGTCGGCATGAAGCCGACCCGAGGGCTGGTGTCCACCGCGGGCGTCGTGCCCGCGTGCCCGTCGCTCGACTGCGTCACCACCTTCACCCGCGATGTCGCGGCGGCACGGGTCGCCTTCGACGCGCTGGCCCGCTTCGACGCGGGCACGCCGTGGTCGCGTCCCATGCCCGCCGCTGCCCCAGCCGGGGTCGCGCGGTGGATGCGGGTGATCGCGGTCCCGGACGCGCCGCTCGACCTCGACGAGCCACACCGGGTCGCCTGGGAAGCCGCCTTGGCCCACGCGGCGACGATCGCGCACCTCGTCCCCGTGGACATCACGCCATTCCTCGACGCGGCACGGCTGCTCTACAGCGGCCCGTTCGTCGCGGAGCGGCTGGCCGCGTTCGGCCACGAGCTCACGCCGGACGGGACCCACCTCGATCCGACGGTCCGCAAGATCGTCCTGGGCGGCGCGTCGATCACCGGGGCGGATGTCTTCGCGGGCCTCGACCAGCTCGAACGCCTGCGCGCGGTGGCCTGGCAGACCTTCATCGGCGCGGACGCACTGCTGCTGCCGGTGACACCGGGCCACCCGACACTCGCCGACGTCGCCGCCGACCCGGTCGGGGCGAACTCGCGGCTGGGCACCTACACCAACATGGTCAATCTGCTGGACCTGTGCGCGATCGCGGTCCCCGCCGGGACGCGACCCGACGGGCTGCCGTTCGGCGTCCAGTTCATCGCGCCCGCGTTCGCCGACCGGCCGCTGCTCGACCTCGGCTCCCGGTGGACCGGCGAACCCGTCGCCGAGCCCGATCCGACGCCCGGCCACACCCGCCTCGCCGTGGTCGGCGCCCACCTGAGCGGCCAACCCGCCAATCCCCAGCTCCTCGCGCTGGGCGGCAAGCTGCACGCCAGGGCCAGAACAGCGGGCGGCTATCGGCTCTATCGCGTCCCCGGCCCGTTCCCCCGACCTGGCCTGATCCCGGGCGACGGCCCGGCCGATGGCATCGAGCTTGAGGTCTGGGAGCTGCCGAACCAGGGATTGGGCGCGCTCCTGCCGACCATCGCCGTACCGCTCGGCCTCGGCCCGGTCCGGCTGGACGACGGCAGGATCGTGACCGGCTTCGTCGCGGACTCGACCGGCGTCGACACCGCGACCAGCGACATCACCGCCCACGGTGGTTGGCGGGCATACCTGCGAAGCAGCGACTCGGGACACTAGTCCCAGGGAAGGCGGGCAATGACCGTTGCCGACTTGGTCGTGCTGGACGCGACCGTCCACACGATGGACCCGAGCCGTCCGGCGGCCACCGCGGTGGCCGTCCGCGACGGGCTGATCATCGCGGTCGGCGGTCCGGCCGACGTCCGGCCCTGCGTCGGCGGCCGAACCGAGGTCGTCGACGGGACCGGCCTTACGGTCACCCCCGGCCTGGTCGATTCCCACCAACACCCGCTGATGGGGATCGCCAGCCGCCGGGGTGCCAGCGCCCTCGGGCTGACCACGCTCGACGGGCTGCTCGATCTCCTGGCCCGGACCGCCGACGCCCTGCCACCAGACGCCTGGGTGATCGTCGACAGCGTCGAGTACGACGCGATCGTCGCCCTCCCGGACACGCCCCGCGCGCTCATCGACAAAGCGGTCCACGGCCGTCCGGCGTTCCTCATGCTCGCCGACTGCCACAACGCCTTGATGAGCACGGCCGCGCTCCGGCTGGCGGGCATCACCGGCCCGGTCCCGTTCGGCGACCGCTCCGAGATCGCCGTCGACGAACACGGCGTCCCCACCGGACTCCTGCACGAGATGTCAGCGGTCCTGCTCGGCAACGCGGCGGTCCCACCCCGCACCCTCGACGAGATCACCACCAGCGCGGCCGACTTGTTCGCCGCGCAGGCAGCGTGCGGAATCACCGGGATCCACGTCCCCGACCTCTGGCCAGGGACAGCCGCGGTGCTTGACGCGCTCGATCAGCAGGACCGTCTTCCGCTTCGGGTCCTGCTCGCCCCATGGGCACTGCCCGACGACGTCGACGGCACCCTCGACACCGTCCGAGAACTCAGGGAAGCGCGGCGGGGCTGGCACGTCGGGGCGGTCAAGTTCTTCCTGGACGGCACGATCGACGGCGGCTCGGCCTGGCTGCACCACCCCGACACCGAGGGCGCCAGCGTCCGTCCCTTCTGGACGGACGTGGCCCGGTTCGAGCAAGCCGCGCGAGCCGTGGTCGACCTGGGTCTGCCCTGCTTCACCCACGCCATCGGCGACCACGCGGTGAGCCACACCCTCGACGTCTACCAACGCGTCGGCGGCGGCAGGCACCGGATCGAACACGCGGAAGTCCTCGCCGACGCCGACGTCCCCCGCTTCCGGGAGTTGGACGTGGTCGCGTCCATGCAGCCCACCCACCTGGACTGGATCCTCCCCGACCACACCGACACCTGGTCCGCGCGAGTCGGCGCCGACCGGCACCACCTGGCCTGGCGGTGCGCCGACATCGTCGCGGCGGGCGGGCGGGTGGCTCTCGGGTCGGACTGGCCGATCGCCGACTACGACCCCCGCGCCGTCATGGCGGGCGCCCGCCTGCGCCGACCAGCGGGCATGCGCGACCGGACGCCGGTGGGCCTGGACCAGTCCCTCACCCCGCGCCAAGCCTTGGCGGGCCACACGACCTGGGCCGCATACAGCGCAGGCGAGGAACTCATCGCGGGCCGGATCCGCGAAGGCACCCGAGCCGACCTGACCATCTTCGGGTCCGATCCCCTTCGAGTCCCAGCGGACGAACTCGTGGACGTGCCGATCATGCTGACCATCGCGGCGGGCCGCGTCACGCACCGCGGATAGGACCGCTGGCCGCGAATCGGCCTTTGGCCGACGCGAACCCGCGGATCTACCGTCGGGGCATGCGTATCCGAATCATCGACGCCTTCACCGACAAACCGTTCGCGGGCAACCCCGCGGCCGTGGTGCTCCTGGACGCCGACACCTGGCCGGACGAACGCTGGATGCGCGACGTGGCCGCCGAGGTCAACCTCTCCGAAACCGCGTTCGCCCACCGCGCCGACGCGGGCTGGGCGCTGCGCTGGTTCACCCCCACACTCGAAGTCGACCTCTGCGGCCACGCCACCCTCGCCACCGCCCACGCCCTCCGCGAAGACCACGGCCCAGCCACGACCCGCTTCGCCACGCGCAGCGGGATCCTGTTGGCCCACAGCCACACCGACGGCACGATCACCCTCGACTTCCCAGCTGCCCCCGCCGACCAGGTGCCAGTGCCCGCGGGCCTGGCCGACGCACTCGGAGTCGACCCGGTGGCGGCCTACACCACCGGCGCCCTCGGCGACCTGCTCGTCGAACTCCCCGACGAGGCCGCCGTCCGCGGCCTCACCCCGGACATGTCGGCACTGACCCGGCTCTCCGGGGACACCCCGTCGCGCGGCTTCCTCCCCACCGCCGCCGCGGATCCCGCGCAGGGCCACGACTTCGTCTCGCGGCTGTTCGCCCCCGCCGCGGGCATCCCCGAGGACCCGGTGACCGGCAGCGCGCACACCGCCCTCGCCCCATTCTGGTCCGCGCGCCTGGGCAAGACCGACCTGGTGGGTACCCAACTGTCGGCGCGATCCGGGCTCGTCCGCACGTCGATCGAGGGTGACCGCGTTCTGCTGACCGGCCACGCGGTCACCGTGATCGACGGCGAACTGCGTGTCACCCCGCCAGCCGGACCGCACCCCGCAGACTGACCCGCCGCACCGCGGGCAGTTCCGCGAGCCGGTCCCGGCTGGTCACCAGGACCAGGCACCCCCGACCAGCCGGCAGCAAGGCGGCCACCTGCTCGGCCGACGCCGCGTCGTCCAGCAGCACCAGCGTCCGCGAGTGCGCCAGTTGGGTCCGCCACACCGCAACCCGCAGCTCCAGACTGTCCGGAATGGACGAAGCGGGCACACCAAGCATCAGCAGCAGCGTCCGGGCCGCGTCCGCGGGCGGCACCGGCCGGTGGTCCTGGGTCAGCGACAGATACAGCTGGCCATCCGGATAGCGGTCGGCCAAGCGGTGCGCGACGTGGACGGCCAACGCGGTCTTGCCGCTGCCCGACTGCCCGGTGATCACCTGTACCGGCGGCCCGTTCCCCACGGCGCGGGTGTCGAGCAGCGCGTGGATCTCGGACCGTCTGCCGGAGACGTCGCCACAGTCCGGCGGCAGGCTGCGGCGACCGGTGAGACCGCCCGAGACCGTGCCACAGAGCAGGCTGTGGTGGAGTTCCCGCAGGTCAAGGCTGGGTTCGAGGCCGAGGTCGGCGGCCACCCGCGATCGGAACGCCTGGTAGGCGGCCAAGGCATCGGCGGTCCGGCCGTCCCGCTGCAGCGCCAGCATCAGCAGTTCGACCACCCGCTCCCGCAGCGGATACCCGCTCGCCGCGACCCGCAGGTCGGCGGCGGCGCCCGCCTGGTCGCCCGCGTCGATGCGCAGCGCGGCGTGTTCCTCGACGGCGGCGATGCGGTACTCGTCGAGCACGGCGGCCTGGGGTCGGGCGAACGCGGCTTCGATGTCGACCATGGCGGGCGCCCGCCACATCCGCAGCGCGCGGTCGTAGTGGGCGACCGCGTCGGCGGGCGCGGTCCGGGCCTGGCACAGCAGGTCGGTGAATCGGTCCGCGTCGAGTTCGTCCGGCTCGACCCGCAGCCGGTAGCCCGCGGCGTCGCGCACGATCCGGTCGGCGCCGTCGGGTCCGGCCGCGGCCAGCCGGGACCGCAGCCTGCTCAGGTGCGTGTGCACCGTGGTGGCCGCCGTGCGCGGCGGCCTGCCGTCCCACATCTCCTCGACGAGCGTGTCGGTGAGGACGGTGCGGTTGGCCCGCATCAGCAGCGCTGTCAGCAGTGTCCGCCGCACCGGCCCACCCAGGTCGATCACTTCCCCGGCCGCGTCGAACACCACGACTGGCCCCAAGATCTGGAAATCCATCCCCATCCCCCGTCGAATATCGGTGCCCGTCAAGGCAGCAGAAGTCCCCAATACAGCGCCCACGGCACGAACAGGCCGCCGCCGACGAGCAGCAGCGCCTGCCGCGCCCGGTCAGGCGCGGTCCGCCAGCCGCGGGCGACGAGCAGCGTGGCCACCAGCGCGGTGAGCGCGAGTGCCTGCAGGAGCAGCCACAGCAGCGGCCGGTCCCCGAGCAGCGGCCCGGCATCGACGGTGAACTCGGTCATGCTGAACATCAGCGATGACAGGTAGCCGACCGCGCCGAACGAGCCGAGCAGGCCGGAGACCACCAGCACACGCGCCGCCCAGTTCCCGCGCGGCCGCCGCACCAGCGCGATCACCGGGTAGGCACCGAAAGCGAGCAGGAACACCCCGAGCGCGGCGAACTGGGCGAACCCCGACTCCCACCACGCCGACTCGGGCACGTCGATCGACGCGCGTGCCTGCGTCGGCGGCGGGTCGATGTGCGCGGCCGGGACGACGCCGCCGGTCACCGCCTTGACCCAGGTCCCGACCGTGTCTGCGTAGCCGGGAACGAGCGTCGGCAGCCGCTCGCCCGCGCTGCCGCGCTGGTGCATGGCGTGGCCCGCCCCAGGCAGGAACCGGACCGTGAGCGGGCTGGACACGGTGTCGGCGAAGATCCGCGCGGTCTCGGCGGGCGGCACCGCGGTGTCCTTCTCGCCCCACAGCGCGAGCACCGGCACCCGCAGGGCGGCCAGCGTCGGGATCGGGTCGTGGTACGGAGCGGCGAACATGCCCGCGTCGGAGATCATCCGGTGCCACGTGTACGGGAACGCCATGACCAGGGAGCCGCCGACACCGGACGCGGCCATCTTGTTCGTGACGTTCCACGAGGTCTGCCGCAGCGGGGTCATCGCGGGCGCCGCCGCGGTGATCAGGAACTTGATGTCCGGGGACTTCGCCGCGGCCATGGGCGCGACCCAGCCGCCCTCACTGAGCCCCCAGATCCCCGCCTTCGCCGGGTCGACCTCGGGCCGGTCCCGCAACACGCCGAACGCGGCAATGGCGTCGTCGGCCAGCACGGCGAAGTCCCGGTGGAACAGCGAGTAGTCCTTGTCCCGCTTGTCCGGGGCCAGCACGACGATCCCCTGGCGGGCGAACGCCTCGGCCTCACCGCGCAGCTTCTCCCGGTAGCCGGGACCACCCGAGCCGGACCCGTGCACCAGCAGCAGCCCGGGTAACCTGCCCGACCGGTCGGCGGGGGCGAACACGGTGCCGCCCAAGGTGAGCCCGTCCGCGGTGCGGAACGAGACCTCGGTCTCGGTGAGCCCGGGTTCGGCTCGGTCTGCCGACGCGACGCCGGGAGAGATCGCGAGCGCCACCGCGATCACGGTGACGGCTCTGGCGACGATGCGCATCGGGGTCCCTTCGAGGTCGGACTGTCACCTCGAATGCTTCCGCCGACCACCCCACCGGCACATCGCCGACGCGACGGATCCGCGTCTCCCCCGTCAGCGGGAGCCGGGGACGATCAGGCCGGACTCGTAGGCCGCGATGGTGGCCTGGATGCGGTCGCGCAGCCGCAGCTTGGTGAGCACGTTGCTCACGTGGGTCTTGACCGTGTGCTCGCTGACCGTCAGCTCGGCGGCGATCTCGGCGTTGGACAGGCCGCGGCCAAGGTGCAGCAGCGCCTCCCGCTCGCGCGCCGTCAACGCGGAGAGGTCGACCGACGGCGGCCCGCTTCGCCTGCGCACGACGTCTTCGATCAGCCTGCGCGCCGCCGCGGGCGCCAGCATCGCCTCGCCCGCGGCGGTGACCCGCACGGCGTGGACGAGGTCGTCGCGCCGGACGTCCTTGAGCAGGAAGCCGCGGGCGCCCCCGTGTAGGGCGTCGAACACGTAGTCGTCCTGGTCGAAGGTGGTCAGCATGATGACCTTGGTTTCGGCCGAGACCAGGCCGACCGCCTCGATGCCGTCCATCCTGGGCATCCGGATGTCGAGCAGCAGCACGTCGGGGGCGTGCTCGCGGACCGCGGCGACGGCCGCGACGCCGTCGCCGACCTCGGCGACCACCGTCATGTCCGGCTGGGCGTCGAGGATCATGGCGAAGCCGCTGCGGACGAGCTCCTGGTCGTCGGCGACGACGACGCGGATGCTCACCCGGCCCCCTCGACCGGCAGCGTGGCCGCCACCCGGAAGCCGCGGGTGCCAGGCACCGGGCCACACTCGGCCCGCCCGCCACAGGCGGCGGCCCGTTCGGAGATGCCGATCAGGCCGAGCCCGCCACCCTTGCCCGGCCTCACGCCGTCGTTGTCCACGGTGATCACCAGGCAGCGCTCCGTCCACTCCAGACTCACCGACGCGGTGGCCGGGTCGGCGTGCTTGACGATGTTGGTCAGCGCCTCCTGGACGATCCGGTACGCGGCGACCTCGACGTCCGGCGCGACCGGGAGAGCGGTGCCGCTGGTGTGCATGCGCACCGGCGGGACACCCGCGACCAGGTCGGGCACCCCGCCCAGCGTCGGCTGCGGCGAGCGCGGCGCGTCGGTCTCCTTCAGCAGCCCGAGAGTGCGGCGGAGTTGGGTCATCGCGTCCCGGCCCGCCGCGGCGATCGCGTCGAAGGCGGCCTCGGCCTTGGCGGGCGCGGAACGCAGCGCCACCGGACCCGCCTCGGCCTGCACGACCATGAGGCTGACCGCGTGGGCGAGGATGTCATGCATGTCGCGGGCGATGCGGGCCCGCTCCCGCTCCGCGGCGAACACCCGGTCCCGCTCGGCCATGGCGGCCCGCGCGTCCAGTTCCGCCCGACGGAACCGCGCGGCGCGCCCCAGCGCGTAGGCCGCGCCCCACAGGAACGCCTCCTTGATGGCCAGCTCGATCGAGCCGATCGCCCCGCCGACGACCACGACGCCGACCGTCGACACGACCAGCGTCACCACCCGCTGCCACCGGGGGGCCAGGTCGGCCACGGTGTACATGAGGACCAGCGCGCCGTACCAGACCGGCTGCTCCGGGCCGTCCCTGCCGATCATCGAGTACCAGGTGACCCCCGCCGCGGCGATCATCAGGCAGACGACTGGCGCGTGCCTGCGCCAGATCACCGGCAGCGCGACGACGAGCACCGGGATGTACTGGATCGCCGCCCACGGCCTGCCGGTGTCGCTGGTGGAGAAGACGAACGGGGCGGTCTGGCCGAACAGGGCGAGCAGGGTCAGCAGCACGTCGACCGCGGTGGGCGGCAGGGTGCGCGACCCACGGGCCATCACGCCCGTGCCGACCCGGGAGCGACCTCGCGGAGGACGGCCACCACGGTCATCACGGCGGCGCACATCAGGAAGGTAACAGCAGGCCCCTCGGCCCCGACCGCCTCCGTGGTCCGCCCCCGCGCCGCCATCGCCGACCCCCAGACGGCGACGGCGGCGGCGGCTGCGAGGACCAATGGCGTGGTCACGGCGTAGGTCGTGACGCCGAGAACCACGAGGATCCCAAACGCGAATCCCCACATCGGCTCCCGAACACCCTGCCGCACCCACGTCCTCCTTCAGTCCGGAGAACCGTACGACCGGGGCATTGACATTTCGTTGACACGGCCCTCAGCGACCCGGTGCACCGCCGCGCCGACCGGCGGCGGTCGCCGTTCGACGACCGGGACCGGCGCGCCGATCCTGGCCCGGATCGCGTTGGCCTGGGCTAGCAGGTCCTCGTCCGAGTCGACCAGCGCCAGCGCCTCCAGCACGCTCGCCTGTCGCCAGTGGTCACCGAGATCGCGGTGCAGGGTGAGGCTGGCGCCGAGCAGCGACCGGGCCCGGCTCAGCTCGCCCTCGGCCTGTTCCACCAGCCCCAGCAGGTTCAGCGCCCACGCGATCCCCTCCTTGAACTCCCACTCCCCGAACGTCTCCAGCGCCTGGTCGAGCCGGGCGCGGGCCAGGACGCGGTCGCCTCGATAGAGCGCGATCGCGCCGAGGTAGGCCGTTGTCGACGCGGCGCCCTTGGGGTCGGACAGCTGGTGGAAGTCACGCAGGTTCGCGGTGAGGAGGTGGGTGGCGGTGTCCAGGTCGCCTGCCAGCCAGGCCGTCGCGCCGGTGAGCTGGCGGGCGTACGCCAGGCCGTGGCGGTCACCCGCCGCCTGGTAGCTGGCCGCGGACGAGGCGTAGGCGGCCAGGGCGTCGGTGTAGCGGCCGGTCTCGCGGGCGACCGAGCCGAGCAGGCGCAGGAGCCTGCCGTTCAGCCGGTGATCACCCACCGCGTGGCGCATGGCGGACTCGGCGTGCCGACCGGCGGCGGCGTAGTCGCACTCGAACAGTGCCAACGACGCGGCCGCGGCGAGGGCCTTGGCCAGGGCGGGAGCGGATCCGTCCGCCGTGGACAGCGCGGTGGCCAGCCAGCGGCGCCCCTCGCGGTAGTGGCCGTGCAGGTGGCAGTACCGGCCGAGCGCGGCGGCCAGGCGCAGCGGCCGCGGCGACCAGATCATGGCGGCCCGAAGGTTGTCGTGGTCGGCACGCAGGTCGCGAAGCCGGGCCCCGGTCGGGTCGGTCTCGGCGGCTTCGGCCTGGCTGAGGAAGAAGTCCGCGTGCCTGGCCCTGGCCTCGGCGAGCGCGGCCTGATCGGCGGCCAGCAGCTCGCCCGCGAACGCCGAGACCGACTCCAGCAGCGAGAACCGGCAGGCCCCGTTCTCCCGCCGCACCCGGACCAGTGACTTGGCCACCAGCCCGGTCAGCGCGTCGAGCACCCGACCGGGCTCCCACACCGCCTCGGCGGCCTCCAGGGTGAACCCGCCCGCGAAGACCCCCAGGCGGGGGAACAGCGCGGCCTCGTCGGCGTCGAGCAGGTCGAAGCTCCAGGCGAGGGCGGCCAGCAGGGTCCGGTGGTGGTGGGGCACGCCGCGGCGGCCGCGGGTGAGCAGGCCGAAGCGGTCGCGCAGCCTGCGGGCGATCTGCGCCGGGGTCAACACGGGTGTCCGCGCCGCGGCCAGTTCGATGGCCAGTGGCAGACCGTCGAGGGCGGCGCACACCTGGGCGACGGCGGTGGCGTCCTCGTCGGTGAAGCCAGGTGCGCCATGCTCGGCGGCGCGGTCGAGGAACAGGCGCACCGAGTCGTAGACGGCCAGTTCGGCCAACGACCTCGGCTGGGTCGGATCGGGCACGGCCAGCGGCGCGACCTCGTAGACCGTCTCCCCCGCGACCCGCAGCGCCTCGCGGCTGGTCGCCAGCACGGTCAGCCGCGGACACGCGTCGAGCAGCCGCGACACCGTCTCGGCGCACGCGCGGACCAGGTGCTCACAGTTGTCCAGCACCACGAGTTCCGCCCCGACCGCGCCCACCAGGGTCTCCAGGCGCGGCGTGCCCGATCGCTCCGGCACACCGAGGGCCGTCGCCACCGCGTCGACCACCAGCTCCGGACACGCCACCGGCGTCAAGTCGACCATGACGACCCGACGCCCGGACAGCTCGGCCACGCACTCGGCGAGCCGGGTCTTGCCGCAGCCACCCGGCCCGGTCAGCGTCACCAGCCTGGCCGAGCGCACCAGCCGCCCCACCTCGGCGAGCTCACGGGTCCGACCGACGAGCGGGGTCACCGGCTCCGCTCGCGCCGGGGCGGGCGCCGCGGTCGAGGGGTCCACCTCGGCCACCCCGGCGAGCACGGCGGCCTCCAGCCCACGCAGAGCGGCGCCTGGCTGGACGGCCAACTCGCGGGCCAGCACCGCCCGCGCCCGCTGGTAGGCGCGCAGCGCGTCGGCCTGGCGGCCACAGCGGTGATAGGCGATCACCAGCAGTTCCCACAGCCGCTCGTGGAACGGGTGCCGCGCCACGAGTTTCTCCACGTCGCCGACCACATCGGCGTGGGCGCCCAGGCGGAGATCGGCCTCGGCCAGCGCCGTCGCGGCGCCGATCCGCAGGTCGGTGAGCCGATCGAGCTCCGCGAGCGCCCACTCGTGGACCGGGCAGTCGGCCAGCGGGTCGCCCCGCCAGAGCCCGAGCCCCGCGCGCAGCTCCCGCGCCGCCACCGCGGCCGATCCGGCCGCCAGCGCCCGCCTGCCCGCGGCGACATGGTCAGCGAACCGGTCGATGTCGAGCGCACCCGCGGGCAGGCGCAGGCGGTAGCCGGGTTCGACGGTGACCAGCGCGTCGGCGAACCCGGCCATGGCGAGCGCCTGCCGGACCCGGACCAGGTGGCTCTGCAGCGTCCGCACCGCGGTCGGCGGCGGCCGCTCACCCCACAGCGCGTCGATCAGCTGCGACCGGGACAGCAGGTCCGGCGACTTGAGGGCGAGAAGGGCGAGCAGTGTGCGCTGGCGGGAACCGGACAGGTGCGGCACACCGCTGGGCCCGCTGATCGCCAGCGGGCCCAGTAAGCGAACTTCGACATCGTTCACAGCGGATCCTCCCGCAATGGAGAGGACGACCGTTGTGTCCAGATACGCCCGACACGCCCGCGGACGATTCGGACTGCTACTCGCAGTGCAGCTGAGTCTCCGTGAAGCACTTGTCCTGGCCGTCGGCGCCGTCGGCCTGGTCGAGCGCGCCGCCCAGGCCCTCGATGCGGTTGTTCCCGCTGTTGCCGATCAGGACGTCGTTCCCGGCCCCGCCTTGAACGTCCTGGATCTCACGGATGGTGTCGGCCTCCCCCAGCTGGCCGCCCGTTCCCAGACCCAGGTCGACCTTGACCGCGATGGCGTGGTCGCTGTAGTCGACGGTGTCGCGCATGCTGGGCCCCGCGCCGATCATGCTGTCGTTTCCGGTGCCGCCGATGAAGGCGCCGCCACCGCTGAAGTCGCGCAGCAGGTCGTTGCCTGCCTCGCCCGCCAGCAGGTCGCCCCACTCGCCGCCGTAGACCTTGTCCGCCCCGTCGCCGCCGTAGAGGTGGTCGTAGCAGGAGATATCGGTCCCGGAGGCGCACAGGGGCGAGGCGACGCTGAGATCGCCGTACATCACATCGTTGCCCGCTCCGCCATACACGCGGTCTGCGCCGACGCCACCGTAGACCGCGTCGTCTCCGGCGTTGCCATAGACATAGTCGTCGCCGTCCCCGCCCATTACCTTGTCGGACCCGCTTCCCCCGCTGAGGACGTCGCCGCCCGCACCACCGTCGAACACCCCGGGGAGGCTTCCCTTGTACCAAAACGAATCGCCGAGGTCGCCGAGGTCGACCCACAGGCTGGTCACGCCGGCGGCCGGACAGTGGACCTCGGTCTGCTTGTAGTTGCGGCAGCCCGGCCCAGCGCCGATCGGCACGGCGTCGGTGACCACGAGCAAGTCGCCCGCGTGGGTCACCTGCACCTTGTTCACCTGCGCCCCGCCCGCCTTCACGACCAACTCACCGCTCGCCACCCATACCGACACGCCCGCCGCGTGCGCGGTGCCGGTCAGCGCGACGCCTGGGACAGCGATGAGCACCGCGAGCGCGGCGGCCCGCCACACCGATGACATGGACACGTCAGGTTCCTCCCCTGTTCTGCGCGACCCCCACGCCGCGCGGGGTGCGACCAGCGTCCGGCTCAGGTGTTGTGGATCGGCTGTGGCGCTGTTGTGGCCCGCGCCGCGTGGTCACCGCCGTGACACAACGCGGGATCGGTGCACTGGTCGCCGCAAGCACCCATCCCACTCGGAGGAGAACAAGATGCGCAGAGCATTGACCGTGCTCGCCGGACTCGCGTTCGCGGCGATGTCGGCACTGTTGGTCGCACCGACCGCGTCGGCGGCGCCCGCGGCCGCCCAGTCGCTGGAGACCTCGCTGTACTCCGGCACCGTCGCCCCGGGCGCCTCGCAGCACCGGTGGTGGAACAACGCCAACCCGCTGAGCGTGTCGTACGTCGTCGGTCTGTCGCCGAAGGGGGCGAGCACGAGCTCGGCGTGCCAGTTCGAGGTGACCAGGACCTGGTACCAGCAGAACTTCGGCGGCGAGCGGGAGTTCCACTACACGCTGGCGAACGTCGGTTCCATCGCCTGCGGCACCGACATCTACCTGTACTCCCTGCCCGACTCGGCGGGCGCATGGACCACCGGCGGGGTCAACCCGGGCCAGACCGTGACCAAGCACTGGAACAACGCCAACCCGCTCAACGCCGCCTACGTCGTCGGCCTGTCCCCGACCGGCGCGACGAGTTCCGCGGCGTGCCAGTTCGAGGTCACCCGCCAGTGGTACCAGCAGCAGCCGGGCGGCGAGCGGGAGTTCTGGTTCAACGTCAAGAACGTCGGCTCCATCGCCTGCACCGCCGAGGTCCTGCTCGGGGTCAAGACGACCTCGACGATCACCTCGACCGGGACGATGGGCCCCGGCGCGGTCCACTCGACGCAGTGGAACAACGCCAACCCGCTGTCGGCGGCCTACATCGTCGGCTTCAGCCCGTCCGGCGCCACGCCCGCCACCGCGTGCCAGTTCGAGCTCACCCGCGCGTACTACGCACAGGTGATCAACTCGAGCGGCTCGACCGAGCGTGAGTTCCGCCAGACCTTCGAGAACGTCGGCGCGATCACGTGCTCGGCGAGCAAGCTCCTCGCGGTCGCCTGACCTGGTGAACCGCGCCTCCCGCCCGGCTTCGCGCTGGTCGGGAGGCGCGGCGGTTCTCGGCTAGGATTTCCTCTGATGCGGCACTAGGCTGCCATCCGTGCCGAATTTGCGGATCAGCGAGGCCGCCGCCCTGCTCGGGGTCAGCGACGACACCGTGCGGCGGTGGATCGACCAGGGCAAACTCACCGCGATCCAGGCCGAGAGCGGCCGCAAGGCCGTCGACGGCCGGGAACTCGCGGCGTTCGCGCAGCGGATGTCGGAGGTCACCGAGCCGGGGATCACCGTCGCGGCGTCCGCGCGCAACCGCATGCGCGGGATCGTCACCCGGGTGGTCAAGGACGGGGTGATGGCCCAGGTCGAGATGCAGGCCGGACCGTTCCGGGTGGTCTCGCTGATGAGCCGCGACGCGGCCGATGAGCTTGGTCTCGAGGTCGGCAGTGTCGCGGTCGCCTCGATCAAGTCCACCCATGTCGTCGTCGAGATCCCGGAGTCCTGAGCATGATCCGTTCCGCCCTGGCCGTCGCCGCGATCGCGTTGTCGTTAGCCGGATGCGCGCAGGCGCAGCCGAGCGGGAGTACGCCTCCGACGTCGGCCGCGTCGACGGTCAGCGGGACGGTGACGGTGTTCGCCGCCGCGTCGCTCACCGAGACGTTCACCAAGCTGGGTAAGGAGTTCGAGGCGGCCAACCCCGGCGTGAAGGTCACCTTCAACTTCGGCGCGAGCTCGGCGCTGGCCCAGCAGCTCAACCAGGGCGCGCCAGCCGACGTGTTCGCCTCCGCGTCGCCGACCAACATGAAGCAGGTCACCGACTCGGGGACGGTCACCGCCGCGCCGACGACGTTCGTGCGCAACAAGCTGCAGATCGCCGTGCCGAAGGGCAACCCGGGCAAGGTCGCGGGTCTGGCCGACTTCGCCAAGGACGAGCTGAAGATCGCGCTGTGCGCCGAGCAGGTCCCGTGCGGCGCGGCGGCCAAGAAGGCGTTCGACGCGGCCAAGCTGACGCCGAAGCCGGACACCCTGGAGCAGGATGTCAAGGCGGTGCTGACCAAGGTCCGACTCGGCGAGGTCGACGCGGCGCTGGTCTACCGGACCGATGTGAAGGCCGCGGGCGACAAGGTCGACGGCATCACCTTCGCCGAGGCGGACAAGGCGGTCAACGACTACCCGATCGCGCCGGTCGCCAAGGCGCCCAACGCGGTCGCGGCCAAGGCGTTCGTCGACTTCGTCCTGTCGGCCAAGGGCCGCGCGGCGTTCAGCGAGGCCGGGTTCGACAGCCCGTGACCAAGACCCGGCGTTCGGCGCGGGGGCGGCTGCCCGCCGTCCTCGTGCTGCCCGCCGTGCTCGGCCTAGCGTTCCTCGTCATCCCGCTGATCGGCCTGCTCGTGCGGGCGCCGTGGTCGACGCTGCCGGACCGGCTGTTCAGCACCGCGGTCGGCGAGGCGCTGCGGCTGTCGCTGGTGTGCGCGACCCTCGCCACCGCGATCTGCGTCGTGCTGGGCGTTCCGCTGGCCTGGCTGCTGGCCCGCGCCGACCTGCCCGGCCGCGGCGTGCTGCGCGCGCTCGTCACGGTCCCACTCGTGCTGCCGCCGGTCGTCGGCGGTGTCGCGCTGCTGCTCGTGCTGGGCAGGCGCGGCCTGATCGGGCAATACCTGTACGAGTGGTTCGACGTGTCGCTGCCGTTCACCACCGCGGGCGTCGTGGTCGCCGAGGCCTTCGTCGCGATGCCGTTCCTGGTGATCGCGGTCGAGGGCGCCCTGCGCGGCGCGGACCCGCGCTACGAGGAGGCGGCAGCGACGCTGGGCGCGTCCCGCTGGCTGACCTTCCGCCGGGTGACGCTGCCGTCGGTCCTGCCGGGCGTGGTCGCGGGGTCGGTGCTGTGCTGGGCCCGCGCGCTCGGCGAGTTCGGCGCGACGATCACCTTCGCAGGCAACTTCCCCGGCGAGACCACCACGATGCCGCTGGCGGTGTACCTGGCGCTGGAGACCGAGCCGGACGCGGCGATCGTGCTCAGCGTCGTGCTGCTGCTCGTGTCCGTCGCCGTGCTCGCGGGCCTGCGGGAACGCTGGATCCGGGGCACGGCATGACACCGGACACGGCGCTGCGCGCCGAATTCCGCGTCACCCGCGACCGGTTCACCCTCGAGCTGGACCTGGCCATCGCCCCCGGCGAGGTCGTCGCCCTCCTCGGGCCCAACGGGGCGGGCAAGACCACGGCGTTGCGCGCGCTGGCGGGTCTGCTCCCGCTGACCGACGGCCACATCCGCCTCGGCGCCGACACCTGGGACGCGCCGCCATCGGTGTTCCGGCCTGCCGAGACGCGGCCGGTCGGGGTCGTGTTCCAGGACTATCTCCTGTTCGCCCACCTGTCCGCGCTGGAGAACGTCGCCTTCGGCCTGCGGGCCCGCGGTGTGCCCCGCCACCCCGCCCGCGCCACCGCGCAGGAGTGGCTCGACCGCGTGGGGCTCGCCGACCAGGCCAGGGTCAAACCCCGGTCGCTGTCCGGCGGCCAGGCGCAGCGGGTGGCGCTGGCCCGTGCCCTGGCCACCGGCCCGGACCTGCTCCTGCTCGACGAGCCGCTGGCCGCGCTCGACGCGAGCACCCGCTTGCAGGTGCGGTCCGAACTGGGCCGCCACCTCGGCGACTACCCCGGCCACACGCTGCTGGTCACCCACGACCCGCTCGACGCGATGGTGCTCGCCGACCGGCTCGTGATCCTGGAGGACGGCGGCGTGGTCCAACAGGGCAGTCCGGCGGAGGTCGCCCGGCAGCCGCGCACCGACTACGTCGCCAACCTCGTCGGGCTCAACCTCTACCGCGGCACCGCCCGCGGCACGACCGTCGACCTCGCCGATGGCGGCACCCTGACCATCGCCACCCCGGCCTCCGGCCCGGTCCACCTCGCGTTCCCGCCCAGCGCGGTCAGCCTGCACCCGGCCGCGCCGACCGGCAGCGCGCGCAACGCCTGGCCGGTGACGGTCGCGGGCATCGAGCAGCACGCCCACACCACGCGGGTCCGGCTCGACGGCACGCCCCGCGTCCTGGCCGATGTCACCACCGCGACGGTCGCAGACCTGCGTATCCAGCCCGGCGACGCGCTGTGGGCCGCGGTGAAGGCGACGGAGACCCATACCTATCCGGCCTAACGCTGGACCTTCCGCGACGGCTCGATCATGGAGATCATCGTGGGGTCCACGCGGCTGCCCAGCCGCACGTCGCCGCGCCGGACCCGATGGGAGGTGGCCAGTTGACTAGCTCACCGGTGAAATGCCTGGTCTGGGACCTGGACGGCACCCTGTGGGATGGCGAGGTGCACGCGGGCGACGACCCGATCCCCTTCGCCGACGCGGTGCGGACCCTGCACACCCTCGACCAGCGCGGCGTCCTGCACGCGGCAGCGGGCGGGGGCGGGCCCGCCGCGGCCCACCTGGCCGGGAAGGGCCTGCTCGACCTGTTCACCTGGCTGGAGGACGGCCAGGACACCAAGTCCGAGTCGATCCGCCGGGTAGCCGCCGAGCTCGACATCGGCCTGGACGCGATCGCGTTCATCGACAACGACCCCGCCGAGCGCGCCGAGGTGGCCGCGGCCCTGCCCGCGGTGCGCTGCTACCCGGCCGAGGCGGCGATCAGGCTGCCCGAGCTGGGCGGCTTCTCCCCCGCGTACGCCACCGCCGAGTCCCGGCGCCGCCGCCACCTCTACCGCGCCGAAGCGGCACGCAAGGCCGCCGAGGCCGCGTACACGGGACCGCCAGGGGAATTCCTCGACTCGCTCGACCAGGTCATGCGGGTCCGGCTGGCCGACCCGGCGGACCTGGACCGGATGCACGAGCTGACCGAGCGTGTCCACCAGCTCAACACCACCGGCCGCACCTTCGCCCGCGACGAACTCCTGGCGCTGTGCGCCTCACCGCGACACGAGGTGCTGATCGCCGAATTGAGCGACCGGTTCGGGTCCTACGGGACCATCGGGCTGGCGGTCACCGGGTTCTCGGCCGCCGACAGCGTCCTGGAGCTGCTGGCCGTCTCGTGCCGGGTCCTGTCCCGTGGCGCGGGCGCCGCGCTGGTCGACCACCTGATCACCGCCGCGCTGGCCGACGGGCGCCGACCGGTCGCCGAGTTCACCAGGACCGACGCCAACCGGCTCATGCTGATCACGCTGCGGTTCGCCGGTTTCGCCGTGGTGCACGAGTCGAACGGAGAGCTGACCCTGGCGGTCGACCCGCACC
Organism: Actinokineospora sp.; assembly: GCA_035540215.1. Classification (GTDB taxonomy): domain Bacteria; phylum Actinomycetota; class Actinomycetes; order Mycobacteriales; family Pseudonocardiaceae; genus Actinokineospora. The sequence goes on from DATLIA010000272.1 coordinate 33,470, forward strand.
AGCCGCCCGCGGAGCGGCCGCACCCGCTGCTGGTCTCCCGCGGGCCCACGAGTGGCGGTGCGACCGACATGACCCGATCCTGATCCCGGGAGGTGGGCGGGATGCCACAAGAGCACGTGCCGTCAGGCTCGATCCACGTCGAACGCGGCAGCCACGGCGGCTCGGCGGTGCTGCGCGCGACCGGGGAGATCGACCTTGGCACCGTGGCGGTGTTCAGCGCCGCGTTGGACGACGTGCTGGCGGACGCGCCCGCGGCACTGGTGGTGGACCTGACCGGCGTCGGGTTCCTGGGGTCGTGCGGGATCAGCGCGCTGGCGGTGGCCAGGCAGCGGTGCGCCGACGGGGCGGTCGACCTGCGGGTGGTGGCGACCGAGTCGCCGGTCCTGCGGATACTCGCGGTCACCGGGATGGACGAGGTGCTGTCGATCTTCCCCAGCGTCGAGGCGGCGGCCGCGTCCTGATCCTCCGGTGCGCGGCGTGAGTACCGGTTCGAGCGGTTCGATCCGATCTTGGTGAACCCGCGGTGGTTCGGCCTTGTCGACCGTGGCATCGTGGGCGGACATGACTACCTCCTCGGCTGGCGTCGAGACCGTCCACAAGGGATGGGTGCCTCGGGTCTTCGCCTGGGTGCTGACCGCCGTCGCCGTCCTGTGCGCGTTGGCCGCGGTGAGCGCCGCGGTGCGCCGGGGGTCGCAGCCGGTGCGCGAGACGGTCGACGCCTGGCTGATCCCGGCGCCCGCGAACCTCGCCTATGCCGCGTTCCTCGCGCTGCTCGCCGGGGCGGTGGCCCGGCGCAAGCGGGCGGCCTACTGGATTCTCATCGGGTACTTCGGCCTGCAGCTGCTCGCCGAGATCATGGTCGGCGTGCTGCTCGTCCTCACCCCCGGCCTGATCGACGACGGCGAACCGTGGCAGCCGGTGGCGCTGGGCGTCAACGCCTTGATCACCGTCGTCGCGCTCGGGGTGCTGATCCGGGCCCGCGGCCAGTTCTACGCACGCGTCCAGCACGGCAGCGTGCGCAAGGCGGTCGGTACCTTCGTCGTCCTCGCCGGGGTGGCCATCGCGATCGGGTTCGCGCTGTCGAACCGGTTCCCCGGGACGCTGCAGGGGGTGGCCGAGCAGGTCGCCTGGTCGGCCGACCGGGTGCTGGGCGGGCTGGTCGGCTTCGACGCCGCGCACGCCGAACGGGGGCCGGGGCCGGTCGGGCTCCTCCTCGGGTTCATGGGCGCGGTGGCCCTCCTCGGGGCCGTGCTGACGCTGTTCCGGTCGCAGCGCACGGCCGCGCGCCTGACCGCCGACGATGAGCGGCGCGTCCGGGAACTGCTTGTCGCCCATGGCGATCGGGACTCACTGGGCTACTTCGCGACGCGGCGGGACAAGTCGGTCGTGTTCTCCGGCAGCGGCAAGGCCGCGATCACCTACCGGGTCATCGGCGGTGTCTGCCTGGCCAGTGGCGACCCGATCGGCGACCCCGAGTCGTGGCCGCCCGCCATCGACAGCTGGCTGACCATGGTCCGCGAGTACGCGTGGACGCCCGCGGTGATGGGCGCGGGCGAACGCGGCGCGAACGCGTTCGCCAAGGCCGGGCTGAAGGTGTTGGAGCTCGGCGACGAGGCGATCGTCGACGTGGCCGCGTTCTCGTTGGACGGGCGGGAGATGCGCCCGGTCCGGCAGGCGGTCAACCGGCTGGAGCGGTCCGGCCATACCACCAGGATCCGCCGCCACGACACGATCCCCCAGTCCGATATGGACATAGCGGTCCGACTCGCCCACGAGTGGCGCGACACCGAGTCCGAGCGCGGCTTCTCCATGGCGCTTGGCAGGCTTGGTGATCCCGCCGACGGCGAGTGCGTCCTGGTGGAGGCCCTCGACACCGCGGGCACGCCGGTCGCCCTGCTGTCGTTCAGCCCCTGGGGCGCCCACGGGCTGTCCCTCGACCTGATGCGGCGGGACCGCGCGTCGGACAACGGGCTGGTCGAGTTCATGGTGACCGCGCTGGTGGCCGCCGCGCCCGGGCTCGGGGTCGAGCGGGTCTCGCTGAACTTCGCGGTGTTCCGGGCGGTGTTCGAGGAGGGTGCGCAGATCGGCGCCGGTCCGGTGCTGATCGCGTGGCGGCGGACGCTGCTGTTCTTCTCCCGTTGGTGGCAGTTGGAGTCGCTCTACCGCGCGAACGTGAAGTACCGGCCGCGCTGGGTGCCGCGCTACCTCTGCTTCGGCGAGCTGCGCGACCTGGTCAAGGTCGGACTCGCCTCGGCGGCGGCGGAAGGGTTCCTGACCCTCCCGTGGCGCAAGTCCGAGCTGCCGGTCGCCATCGACCCGGCCCTGGTCCTGCCCTCCGCCGCCGTGGTGGCCGAGGCCGCGCCCGCCGAGCGCGCGGTGACCGAGCAGACGCGGGTCCGGCTGGCCAAGGTCGACCAGATCCGGGCCGCGGGCGGCGATCCGTATCCGGTGTCGTTCGCGCGCACCCACACGTTCGCCGCGGTGAAGGCCGCCCACCACGGACTCGCCCCCGACACCCGCACCGGCGCCGAGGTGGCTGTCGCGGGTCGGGTGCTGCGGATGCGCGACCACGGCGGCCTGTCCTTCGCGACCCTGCGCGACGGAACCGGCGAGATCCAGATCCTCGTGTCGGCGGAGCGGACCGCGCGGCAGGCGGACTGGCGGGCCCTGATCGACATCGGCGACCACGTCGGTGTCACCGGCGAGGTGATCACCACCCGCCGCGGGGAGCTGACGGTCCTGGCGGCCGACTGGACGATGACGGCGAAGTGCCTGCGCCCGCTGCCGGACAAGCACCGCGGCCTCAGTGACCCGGAGGCCCGGGTCCGCAACCGCGCCCTGGACCTGATCACCAACCCAGCGGCCGGACGGATGCTGCGGGCCCGCGCCGACGCCGTCGCCGCACTGCGGGACACCCTGCGCGGCGAGGGCTACATCGAGGTCGAGACACCGATCCTGCAACAGGTCCACGGCGGCGCCAACGCGCGCCCGTTCACCACCCACATCAATGTCTACGACCTGGACCTGTACCTGCGCATCGCCCCGGAGCTGTACCTCAAGCGGCTCTGCGTCGGCGGGGTGGAGAAGGTCTTCGAGCTGGGCCGCACATTCCGCAACGAGGGCGTGTCCTACAAGCACAACCCCGAGTTCACGATGCTTGAGGCCTACCAGTCCTATGCGGACTACACGACGATGCGAATCATGACCGAGAACCTGGTCCGCGCCGCCGCCACCGCCGTTCACGGTTCGCCGGTCCTGCTGCGCGACAACGAGAAGATCGACATCTCCGGCGACTGGCCGGTGGTCTCTGTCAACGAAGCGATAAGCACCGCCCTCGGCGAGGCGATCACCAGCGGCACGTCCGAATCGGATCTGCGGCGGTTCGCCAGCCGGGCCGGGGTGCGGCTGGACCCGGGCTGGAACCGCGGGCAGGTGGTGCTGGAACTCTACGAACAGCTGGCGGAGCGGACCACGACGGTGCCGACCTTCTATACGGACTTCCCGACCGAGGTCTCCCCCTTGACCCGACAGCACCGGACCGACCCCGCGCTCGCCGAGCGCTGGGACCTGGTCGCGTTCGGCACCGAACTGGGCACGGCGTACTCGGAGCTGATCGACCCGGTCGAGCAGCGGCGCAGGCTCACCGCGCAGTCACTGCTCGCGGCGGGCGGGGATCCGGAGGCGATGGAGCTCGATGAGGACTTCCTGTCCACACTGGAGTTCGCGATGCCGCCGACCGGCGGCCTCGGCCTGGGTGTCGACCGGCTGATGATGCTGCTGACCGGCATGTCCCTCCGCGACACCGTCGCCTTCCCGATGACCCGCATGGTCCCGCACCGACAGCACTAACGGCTTTCCAGCAACCGGACGACAAGATCGGCCACAAGTCGAGCCTGTCGCCCGTCCGGGTCCAGGTCCGGGTCGAAGATGGTCAGGTCCATCCCGAGGCACTCCGGCGCCGAGACCAGCGGGCGGACCAGTTCGACCAGCTCGTCGGCGAACAGCCCACCCGGATCGGGCGCGTCGACGGCGTCGAGCACGGTCGGGTCCAGCACGTCCACGTCCAGGTGCACCCAGTACGCGTCCACGGCCGAGAGCGTCGAGCGGGTCCACTCCGCCGAGGCGGCGGCGCCCGCCGCGCGGATTGCGGGCGTGTGCCGGAAGGCGATGCCCGCGGCCTCCAGGTCGGGGATCTCCTCGTCGTAGTCGCGGATCCCGAGCACCACGACGTCCTCGTCGGCGAACAGCGGCGCGCCGGTGGTCAGGTCGGCCTGCCCCCGCCCGGTGACCAGCGCCAGCGCCTCGCCGCCCGCCGCGCCGACGTGGGCCGAGTTCCCCGGGTGGCGCAGATCCGCGCTGCCGTCGAGGTAGACCAGCCCCACCCGCCGCGGATCGGTGGCGGCGAACAGCGCGGGACCGAGCAGCAGGCTGCAGTCGCCGCCGAGGACGAGCGCGAATTCCGGGATCCCCCGCAGCCGGTCGGCCAGCGCCCGCGCGTAGGACGCGATCTGTGGGGCGTGGAAGTCGCCGTCACCGGGCTGCCATGAACCACGGTCATAGCGCGGGGCGACGAGATGACCCGCGTCGCGGGCGCCCAGCCGGTTCAGCAGATCGAGGTCACGCAGAGCACCGGGCGCCTTGTAGCAGCCCGGGACGGCGCCGGGAGCGGGCGGCCGGAGCCCCAGGTTGGTGGGCGCGTCGAGGACGGCGATGGTCATGTAACCAGCATACTGGTTTCAGTGGATACGCGCGGCTGGCTTCACCTGGTGATCACCGAGAGGCCACCCGGCCCGCCTAGGTTCGATGAAGCACCCGCGAGCGGGTCATCGACACCGACAAGCACACCCCTATCCCGCTGACCAAGCACACGTCGATCGTCAACGGCGGTCCGCTGCTGGTCTCCGACGGCGCGGTGGCCATCGACCCGGCCCGTGACGGCTCGAGCCCGGAGCCGATCGCGGGCGCGGCCAAGGCCGAGTTCTTCTGGCGCTGGTACGAACGCCGCAACCCGCGCACGGCGGCGGGCGTGCTGCCCGACGGCAGGCTCGTCCTGCCGCGGTCCGACGGCCGGGCTCCCGGCTGGAGCGCTGGCCTGACGATCGGCGAGACAGCTGATGTCATGGCCGCGCTGGGTGCCCGCTCAGCGATCAACCTCGACGGCGGCGGATCGAGCACCGTGGTGACCGACGGCCAGGTCATCAACCACCCGAGCGACATCGCCGGGGAGCGACCGGCAGGTGACGCGATCGTGTTGGTGCCCTAGGCATCCGATCTTCGAAACAGCGGACCCGCCGCCCAGCGGGTCCGTTTTGTTTCGCGCCCTAACGAAGTCTTGACACTACTGACTCAAGGCACCACGCTGCGCAATTATGCATGAAAGTTGCCCTGAACTTTCATGAATGAACACTGCTCGTGCCTGCTCTTCGCCCCTGCGCCTGGAAGGTATCCATGAGTGCACGACCCCGCGCCCGCACCCTGCTGGCGATCGCCGCGATAGCCGGATCACTCACGCTGGTGACCGGCTCCCCGGCCAGCGCCGCGCCGACCACGATCGGCAACGTCACCGCCTTCTCCCAGACCGGCGGCACCTTCGACATCACGGCGGGCACCGCCAAGGTCAAGGTGACCTTCGCCCAGGCAGGCGTGTTCCGCCTGTGGCTGGCCCCCACCGGCACCTTCACCGACCCGGCGGCGGGCAAGATCGCCATCAAGACCGACTTCGGCGCCGTCAGCCCGACCTACACCGACGCCGGGACATACTACAAGATCAGCACCAGCGCCCTGACGCTGCGCGCGTACAAGTCCCCGCTGAAGTTCGAGCTCTACAAGGCCGACAACACCACCGCCGTGTGGAAGGAGTCGACCGGCCTGACCTGGGACGCCCAGGCGAGCACGGCGACGCAGTCGCTGGCCAGAGCAACCGACGAGCAGTTCTACGGCACCGGTTTCCGCCTCGGCAACTGGGCGCTGCGCGACCTGACCGTCCCGGTGGCCGTCGACAACCAGTGGAAGGAGAACACCAACGCCTCCCCGGCGCCGTTCTACTGGTCCACGAACGGCTACGGCGTGGTCCGCAACACCTGGGCCCCCGGGCAGTACGCGTTCAACCCCACCGTCGGCCTGCGCCACAACGAGGCCCGCTTCGACGCGTTCTACTTCGTCGGCGACACCCCGAAGGACATCCTCAACCGCTACACCGATGTCACGGGCAAGCCCTTCCTCGCGCCGATCTGGGGCTTCGAGATGGGCAACGCCGACTGCTTCAACGCCTCGAACCCTCAGTACCAGGGTGACCACAACCGCCTTGAGCACCAGACCACCCCGGACGTGGTGAAGTACGCCGACCAGGCGGTCGCCGCGGACTTCCCGCGTGGCTGGTTCCTGCCCAACGACGGCTACGGCTGCGGCTACACCGACCTGACCACCACGGTCGCCGCCCTCAAGCAGCGCGGCTTCAAGACCGGTCTGTGGACCTCCACGGGTCTGTCCAACATCGCCAACGAGGTCGGCGTGTCCGGCACCCGCGCGGTCAAGACCGACGTCGCGTGGATCGGCGGCGGCTACAAGACGGCGTTCGACGGCGTGCAGCAGGCCGTCGACGGCATCGAGAACAACAGCGACGGCCGCCGCTTCGTCTGGACGGTCGACGGCTGGGCGGGCACGCAGCGCAACGCGGTGGTCTGGAGCGGCGACACGTCGGGCACGTGGGACCAGATGCGCTGGCACGTCCCGGCGATGGCCAGCGCGGGCCTCTCGGCGCTGAACTACGCCTCGGGCGACGTCGACGGCATCTTCGGCGGCAGCGCGAAGACCTACGCGCGTGACCTGCAGTGGAAGGCGTTCCTGCCCTCGCTGATGACGATGTCCGGCTGGGGCCCGGCCAACCCGTCGACCGGCTACAGCGACAAGCAGCCGTGGCGCTGGGCCGAGCCGACCCTGTCGATCAACAAGAAGTACCTGAAGCTGCGCGAGCGGCTGCTGCCTTACTTCTACTCGACCAGCCGGGTCGCGCACGAGACCGGCTACCCCTCGACCCGCGCCATGGTCCTGGAGTACCCGAACGACCCGATCGCCCGCGGCAACGCCACCAGCCAGCAGTTCATGGCGGGCGACGCGTTCCTGGTCGCCCCGGTCACCAGCGACACCACGACCCGCGACGGGATCTACCTGCCCGCCGGGGCGTGGACCGACTACTGGACCGGAACGACCTACCAGGGCCCCGGCAGGCTCAACGGCTACAGCGCGCCGCTGGACACTCTGCCCCTGTTCGTCAAGGGTGGCGGCATCGTCCCGATGTGGCCGCAGATGAACTACGCGGGTGAGAAGCCGACGACGCCGATCACCTTCGACGTCTACCCGCGCGGCAACAGCTCGTTCTCGCTCTATGAGGACGACGGCAACACCCGGGCCTACCAGACCGGCTCGTTCGCCAAGCAGGCCGTCTCCGTCACCGCGCCCACCTCGGGTTCGGGCAACGTGGTCATCAATGTGGGCGCCAGCAACGGCTCCTACACCGGCAAGCTGGCCAACCGCGGCTACGAGGTCAACGCGCACGTCTCCGGTGCTCCCACCTCGGTCACCCTCGGCGCGACCACGCTGACCAAGTACACGACCAAGGCGACCTACGACGCGGCGACCACGGGCTGGTTCCACGACGCGGCCGACCGCGGTGGCGTGCTCTACGTCAAGACCGGCTCGCTCACGACGTCCTCGGCGTTCACCATCACCGCCAACGGCGTCACCCTGCCGACCGCGGCACCCATCCCGGGTGGCGGCGGCGGCAGCCAGCCGATCGCCAAGGCCGGCCAGACGGTCGTGTCGTCCGACAGCCAGGAGCCGGGCCAGCCCGCCTCCAACGTCATCGACGGCAGCAACACGACGGTCTGGCACACCGCCTGGTCGCAGGTCAACCCGGACCCGGCGCCGCCGCACGAGGTCGTGATCGACCTGGGCGCCACCTACAACGTCGACGGTCTGCGCTACCTGCCCCGGCAGGACGGCGGGATCAACGGCACGGTCGGGCAGTACGAGGTCTACGTCAGCGGAAGCACCTCGAACTGGGGCACCGCGGTGTCCACCGGCACCTTCGCGAACAACACGACCGAGAAGTCGGTGACGTTCGCACAGAAGGCGGGCCGGTACCTGAGGTTCCGCGCGACCAGCGAGGTCAACGGCGGGGCATGGACCTCCGCCGCGGAGCTCACCACCCTGGGCTCGGCGATCACGTCCGGGGCGATCAGCAAGAACGGTTGGTCGCTGGTCTACACCGACAGCCAGGAGACGACCAGCGAGAGCGGCGCCGCGACCAACGCGTTCGACGGTGACACCTCTACCAAGTGGCACACGAAGTACTCCGGCACCGTCGGCCAGCTGCCGCACGAGATCCAGATCGACATGGGCTCGTCGCACTCGCTGACCGCGGTGAAGTACCTGCCACGGCAGGACGGCGGGGTCAACGGCACCATCGGCCAGTACGAGGTCTACGTGAGTGACAGCACCTCGAACTGGGGCACCGCGGTGTCCACGGGCACCTTCGCCAACAACACGTCGGAGAAGACAGCGACGTTCGCCGCGAAGTCCGGCCGGTACCTGCGACTGCGGGCACTGTCGGAGGTGAACGGCGGCGCTTGGACCTCGGCCGCGGAGATCACCGCGATCGGGATCTAACCGGTAAGTGGGACGCGGGTCTCCCTACTTTGGGAGGCCCGCGTTTCCGTATCCCGACGGGATATAATGGTCTAGACAACTTGACCCGGCAAGAGGAGCCCAGGTGCTGCTGGAGATCATCGCCCTTACCGTCGCCGACGCCCGCGCCGCCAAACTCGGCGGGGCGGACCGGCTGGAGGTGGTCACCGACATCGCCAGCGACGGACTCACCCCACCCGCCCACCTGGTCGCCGCGATCCGCGCCGAGGTAGGCATCCCCCAGCGTGTGATGCTCCGCGACCGCGACGGTTTCACCGTCGATCGGGAACGCCTCGCCGAACTGGCCACGATGGCGAAGACCCTCCGGGCCGCGGGCGCCGACGAGTTCGTACTCGGCTTCCTTACGCCGGACGGCCGCGTCGACCTGGCGGCCACGGAGACCCTGGTGTCCGCCTTGGACGGCGCCAGCTGGACCTTCCACCGCGCCATCGACCACGCCACCGACGCCGAGTCCGCCTGGCCCGCGCTGTGCGCGCTGCCAGGGCTCGACTACGTGCTGACCGCGGGATCGGCGGCGGGACTGTCGGAGGGGTTGCCGGTACTGGCGGACCGGGCCGACTGGCAGGACCACGGCGTCAGCTTCATCGCAGGCGGCGGGTTGCGCGCCGAGCATGTCCCGGACCTGGTCGCCTGCGGCGTCACCGCGATCCACGCGGGTGCGCTGGCCCGGCCGGACTGGCACTCGCCCGTCGACGCCGACCGCGTCCGCGCGCTGCGGGACCTCCTGGACAACTCAGTGTCCGCGATGGCGGGGTAAGTCCGGCCACACATTGCCGCCCCGTGATCACCTGACCCACGGGGCGACACGGCCACCACCAAAGCTGGCCGACGCCGGCGAGCCGGCACCGCCCCTTGTCACCAATCGATGACGCGGGCGGCGTGCTCGGCGATGACCTGTCCTGGGATATCGATCACCGCATGATCCAGACCCCCGGCGGGCCAGGACAGGGTGAGCCGAACGATCCCATCCGGCGGCGGCGCGGCGACATGGACCGCGCCGTCGCAGTCCGCGTCGGTTCGCTGCCCGCTGATCATCACGGCGAGGTCATCTCTCGTTCCCGGCCGGTTCGGCGCACCCGCCCGTCCATCAGGATGGGCGACCATGACGTCGAGCGCGTCGGGCACCTCGTCGTCGCGGTAGGCCAGCAGGTGCAGGTCGGCCAGCCGGTGCGGCGGAAATGTGCGGATCTCGAACATCAGCGCATAGGCGTCGCGCCAGGTGCGGAAGGCGGGGACCCAGACGCCGATGGCGTCGGTCACCAACGCGGGCGTCTGCTCGAACACACCCCAGACAGGAATCGGCCGCCTGCCGTTCTTATCACCATCCAGCACGCCACCATGATGCCCGTCCACGGCGGCCGGACGGCGTAATTCTGTCGTGGGGCGTGGACAATTCCATCAGCCATTGTCACCATGGGCGATCTATCTACCCGTGAGTAGCTATGGCTGAGGAGTAGCCCATGGAGCGCCACGTCGAGGTGTCGCCCGCGGTCCGGTACCTGATCTTCTTCCCGGTCACCGCGATCTCCGCACTCGTGTTCGCCCTGCTGACGGTCTTCAGCGGCTACACCGAGAGCCTCTTCGCCTGGCCCATGCGCAGCCCGCTCACTGCCGCCACCCTCGGCGCGGGCTTCGGTGCCGCCGCCGTCCTGCTCGGGCTGGCGCTGCGGGAGCGTTACTGGGTCAACGCCCGCATCGCCGCCCTGGCTCCCCCGCTGCTCCTCGGCCTGACCCTGATCGCCTCCGTGACACAACTCAGCGCGTTCCCCCTCAAGGGCGGCCCGCTGGTCGCCTTCGCCGCGTCGTGGCTGTGGATGCTGGCGCACGTCGGGTTGCCGTTCTTCGCCGTCATCGCCCTCGCCGTGCAGTTCGCCAAGCGGGGGTCGGCGCCGGAGCGCGAGTCGCCGTTGCCGCGATGGGCGCGTTCCGCGGTCGACCTGCTCGCCGTGAGCATGGTATTGGCGGGTGTCCTGTTCTTCGTCTCCCCCACAACTTTCGCGGGCTGGTGGCCATGGGAGGTGGCCCCGCTCGACCTTCGCGCGCTGTCGGCGTGGGCGATCACGTTCGGCGTCGCGGTGGCGTTCGCGGTGTGGGAGGACGACTTGCGGCGGGTGCGGATTGGGTTGGCCGCGTTCGTCGTGTTCGGCGCGTTGGCCTTGCTCGCGATGCTGCGCTACGCGGGCGAGGTGCGCTGGGCGCACCCGTCGGCATGGCTGTACCTGGCCGTTGTCCTCGGCCTGCTCGGGTCGGGCGCCATCGGGCTTGCCTTGTCCGGCAAGCCCTTCCTGCGTTTCGGTGACCGGACTGTGCTGGCGGAGACCCTGGTCTAGGGCCTCCGCCAGCCGACTCAGCCCGCGATCGCGATCTCGGCCGCGCTGGTCCACGGCCCGTTGTTCACCTCCGACAGCGCCCGGAGCCGCACGTGGGTCGCGGTGCGCGGAGTGAAGCAGGCACTCTCCTCGGCCGCCGTGTCCACCCAGGTGCCGGTGACTGCCGGGCCGCCCCAGGTGGTGCCGTTGGTGCTGGTGTAGACCTCATAGTTCTTGATCCGCCCGTTGGTCCCACTCTGCCTGGGCAGGTAGTACAGGCAGCTCACGGTGTTCGAGCCGCCCAGGGAGATCTGGATCTCGTGCGGCAGCGCGGCGTCCGGGTCGACCTGGGACCACGCGGTGTGCCAGTTGGTGTTGGTGTCGCCGTCGATCACCTTGGCACCCTGGCCGCTGGTCGCGGCGTCCTCACTGTCCACATAGGTCACACTGAGCTGTGACCGGTCGATCCGGGTGGGCCCGCCGCCGACCTTCACATCGAACAGGTGCATTCCGGGACCGACGACCGGGGTGCCCGCCGGGAGCGTCACCGACACGACGGACTTACCCGCGGGCAGCGACACGGAGGTGAACCACACCTTGGTCGCGGTCGCGACCGGCGGCGTCGTCTTGTCGTTGTACGGCGCGTCGTGCTGGTTGTGGTAGGCCGACGTGGCGACCGCGGTGTTGCCGCTCGGCGAGGATGTCGACCACCAGTCCTCCAAGGTGATCGTGTAGTTCTGCGTCGTGCCGTCGGCGAAGGTGATCACCCCGCTGCCGGTCGTCGCGCCGCTGACGGCGAAGCCGAGGAAGCCCAGGGTGGTGCCGCTGCCGGTGACCGCGATCTTCTGGCCCGCGACCTTGACGTTGTCCGGGGTGCCGAACTCGCCGGAGTGCCAGGTGAAGTTCACCCCGCCTGCGGTCTTTACCGCGTTGCGGGTCAGCCCGCCGGTCTGCAGGCCCTGACCGGAGTAGCTGCGGTAGGTGGTCGAGAGCCCACCCGTGTTCGGGTTGCTGTCGCTGGTGACCGCGACCTGGTTGTAGACCTTCGAGATCGGCAGCACCGACGCGGCGACACCCGAGCCGTTGTACGCGCCGCGGTTCGGCGCCGCGGTGGCCGAGACCGGGTTGCCGTAGTAGTCCTTTCCGCCGTTGCCGCTGATCACCGCGCCGCTGCCCAGGGCCGGTGAACCCGTCAGCAGCTTGTATCCGTTGAGCGCGGTGTCGAGTTCGGTGCCCGCGCCGGGCGAGGCCAGCTTGGGGTCGGCGGTGACGGCGTTGGCGTCGGCCGCGGGCGGGGTGACGCCGCCAAGGTAGGTGTTGGAGTCATAGACGATCGACCCGCCGGTCGGGAAGGTGCCCGACGGCGCGACGAAGATGTTGTTGCGCCACTGGGCGTTCGGCCACGCGCCCGCCGCGACCGGCCTGCTCGGGCAGAAGAACGTGTTGTTGTAGATGTAGGTCGGGGAGGTGTCGTTGCCCGCACCCGCGCCGAAGCGGCAGTCGTCCTGGGCGATGTTGTAGCGCAAGATCATGGTCGTGGTGGAGTTGCCCCACGACGTGCAGTCGGCGCAGTTCAGGAAGAACCCGCCGGAGTTCCCGTAGGAGTAGTTGTACTGGTAGGTGCAGGTGCCGATGATGCCGCCGTCGCAGTCCCACGCGGTGGCGTCGAAGCCGGTGGCCCGGGTGCGTCCCACGGTGTTGTACTGGAACAGCGGGTCGCGCGCGTTGATGGGCCACATGCCCGCGAACTCGCCGCCGATGTAGGGGTACTTGCCGTAACCCAGGTCCAGCGCCAGGTTCCGCTCGACGACCACGGCGTCCACGGCGTGGGTGACGATGCCATCGCCGCCGACGTCGCGGATAGTGTTGTCGGCGATGTGGACGCCGGTGTGCATCCGCCGGTTGTCCGGGTCCTGCTGGATCTTGATTCCGCCGCCACCGGTGTCGTGCACGTCGTTGTCGACGATCTCGACGCCCGCGAACACGCCGGCGGTCCCGTTCGCGCGGACGCCGATGCCTGCGGAGTTGGCGAACTTCGAGCTGTTGACGCCGGTCTTGTCGCTCATGCCCGCGACGTCGGAGACCTCGTTGCCGCTGATCACGATGCCGGACTTGGTCGACGAGTTGCTCGACACCACCGCGATGCCGTTGCGCTCGTCGCCGGTCGCCGCCGGGCTCTTGACGTGCAGCCCGCTGATCGTCCAGTAGCTCTGGTCGAGCAGGCGCACGCCCCACGCCGCGCCGTTGCCGTTGATGATGGGCTTGGCGCCTGTGCCGTAGGAGGTGGCGGTGACGGGCGAGCCCGCCGAGCCGGAACCCTTGGGCTCCAGCGTGCCGACACAGGTGCTGCCCGCCTTGAACAGCAGGTCGTCCCCTGGCCCGAACGTGTGGGCGTTCACCAGGGCGAGGGTGTTCCAGGGATCAGCCGTCGACGTCCCCGACGGGTTGGAGACCGTCGATCCACAGTCGACGTAATAGGTGGTGTTGGTGGCCGTCGCCTGCCCGGCGACGATCGCCGGGCCCGTGACAGCGAGGAGTAGAACCGCTCCCGCTAACCGCATTCTCCGCACTTGCGATCTCCTTTGATTCACCTGTGCCTGTGGGGACCGGATCTAGGCCACTGCCTCCCGCAGTGCCTTGACGTTGTCGGCCACCGGGTCGGCCGTCAGCGCCCCGCCGACACCGAGCGCGACCGCGCCCGCCGCCAGCCAGTCCGCCGCGTTGCCCGCGTCGACGCCGCCGGTGGGCACGAAACCCACCTGCGGCAGCGCGGCACGCACGCCGCGCAGATAGTCCGGCCCGAGGTGGGCGGCCGGGAACAGCTTCACCAGCGCGGCGCCGAGTTCCAGCGCGCGCACGATCTCGGTGGGGGTCTGCGCGCCAGGAAGTACGGGCACGCCGTAGCGGTTGCCGGTGGCGATCACCTCGGGCACCACCGTGGGGCAGACCAGGAACTTGGCGCCCGCGAGGATCGCGAGCCGGGCGGTGGTCTCGTCGAGCACGGTGCCCGCGCCGATGAGCCTGCCATCCTCCACTTCGGACAACGAACGGATCGCGTCAAGACCGCCAGGAGTGGTGAGCGAGACCTCCACGACGGGCAGCCCCGCGCCGATGATCTCGGCGCCGACCCGCACGGCGTGCTCGGCGGTGGCGCTGCGAATGATCGCCACCACCTTCGCCGCCGCGATCGCGGACACGGTTTCCCAGTGCACGAACATCTCCCTATCTGTCCACATCAGACGCGTCGAGGATGGCGGCGAGGTCGTCGGGATACGGCAGCCCAGCCAGGTCGCCGAGCGTCTGCACGCTCAGCGCCCCACACGCCGCGCCGCGCCGCAGGGACGACTCGACCGGCTCGTCGCGCAGCCAGCCGGAGAGGAACCCGGCGTTGAACGCGTCGCCCGCGCCCACCGGATCGACCACGGCGGCGGGAAGCGCGGGCGCCGTCCATTCCCGTTCGCCGTCGGTCGCCCACGCCCCTTGGGCACCGTTCTTGACCACCACGAGCCGCGCACCACGGTGGATAAGCGCCCGCGCGGCGACATCGGGGTGGTGCTCCCCGGTGAGCAGCTGCGCTTCGTCGGGGCCGGTGAACACCAGGTCGACATAGTCGATCAGCGGCCGCAGTACGTTGGCGGCCTCATCGGTCGACCACAGCCTGCGCCGGTAGTTCGGGTCGAACGACACGACGACGCCTTCCTCGCGGGCGACACGCATGGCCTCGGCGACCGCGTCCAAGCAGCCCGGCGACAGCGCCGGGGTGATCCCGGTGACGTGCAGGATCCGCGCGCTCGCGAGGTAGTCGGCGTCGATGTCGTCGGCCGTCATCCGGCTCGCCGCCGACCCCGCCCGGTGGTATTGGACGCTGATCCGCCGCACCGCGTGCGCGTCGCGGACGAGGAGCCCGGTCGGTGCGTCAGGATCGTGGGCCACCCGGCTGACATCGACTCCTTCGCCACGCAGGACGTCGACACCGGCGTGGCCGAACTGGTCGTCACCGAAGCGGCCGAACCAGCCGGTGCGGTGGCCGAGCCGGGCCAGACCGACCGCGACGGTGGCTTCCGCGCCCGCGAAGGACCGGTGGAACGTGGTCGCCTGCCGCAGTGGTTCGCCGGGCGGGGCCACGAGCAGGCCCATCACCTCGCCGAACGTCACCAGGTCCAGAGTCACGGCGCGCCCCCGAACCGGTGGGCGGGCAGGCCGGACACGCCAGGGTCGACCGCGAACAACGCCCCGGCGAGGGGGTTGTCGGGATCGCGGACGCCACCCGCCGAGGTGATGAACAGGGTGTCGAGGCCGGAGCCACCGAAGGTGACGCTCGATGGCTTGGCGACCGGCATCTCGATCGTCCGGTCGAGCGCGCCGCCCGGGGTGTACCGGTGGACGGCGGCGCCGCCCCACAGCGCCACCCAGAGACAGCCGTCGGCATCGACCGTCATCCCATCGGGCGAGCCCTGCGTGATCTCGACTAGGGTCCGCCGCCCGCCGATCTCACCCGCCGCGTAGTCGAACGCGTCGATCCGGTTCGTCGGGGTGTCGATGTAGTAGAACGTGCCGCCGTCGGGCGACCAGCCGAGGCCGTTGGAGATTGTCACCTCGGTCAGCGCCGTCGACACCGTGAGGTCGGCGTCCAGCCGGTATAGCGCCGCCTGGCCGGGCTCGGTGATCGTGCCCGCCCAGAACCTGCCTTCTGGGTCGCACTTGCCATCGTTGAACCGGCCAGGATTCGGCATCGTGACCGCACTCACCACCGGCTTCGCAGGCGTACCCCCGCAGGGGACCCCTGTTTTCGATGCTACCGCTGGGGTCTGACGATTCTGGGCGGCCTGCGGTGGGGCTGTGGACAAATCGGCGAGCCAGGCGAACCCGTCGGGCACGGCAAGCAGCATCCGCCCGGACGCGGTCAGCGCCAGCGCACCGGCCTGCACACCCAGCTCGACCACGGTCCCGTCGGAGCGGTGCAGCCGCTCGCCCACGATGTCCAGCCAGTAGAGCAGCCCAGTCTGGTCATCCCAGACCGGACCCTCACCCAGGCCGCACCGCACCTCCGAGACGACCTCCATCACCAGCTCCCCAGCGAGCCGTCGGCGTGGTGCCAAACCGGGTTGCGCCAGCGGTGCGGGTCGGCGGCGGCGCGCCGGACCACCTCTTCGTCGATCTCGATACCCAGGCCGGGCCCGAGCGGCCGGGAGATGTAGCCGTCGGTGGAGGCGAGCACCGAGTCGTCGGCCAGGTAGCCGAGCCGCTCGCTGTCCGGGTGGTAGCCCAGGCCGAGGCTCTGCTCCTGGATGAGGAAGTTCGGGGTGGCGAAGTCGAGTTGCAGCGACGCGGCGAACGCGATCGGCCCGAGCGGACAGTGCGGGGCGACCAGCACGTCGTGGGTCTCGGCGGCGGCGGCGATCCGGCGGCACTCGGAGATGCCACCGGCGTGCGACAGGTCCGGCTGGGCGACCGCGATGCCCGAGCGCAGCACCGGGTCGAACTCCCAGCGGGAGAACAGCCGCTCCCCCGTGGCGATCGGGATCGAGGTGGACGCGGCGATCCGGTCGAGCTGGGAGCTGTACTCGGGCAGCAGCGGTTCCTCGGCGAACATCGGCAGCAGGGGTTCCAGCAGCGGCAGCACCCGGCGGACCATGCCCGAGGTGAACCGGCCGTGGAAGTCGATCGCGAAGTCGCGTCCTGACCCGATCGCCTCGCGGACCGCGGCGGCCCGGTCGACGATCTCGTGCACCCGCTGCGCGGTGTCCAAACCGGACACCAGGCCCCACGGGTTCATCTTCACCGCGGACAGTCCGACGCTGACCTGGGCCTGCGCGGACTCGACCAACTCGGCGGTGGTGTCACCGCGCAGCCAGCCGTAGATACGCACCTTGTCGCGCACGTAGCCGCCGAGCAATTCGTACACCGGCAGGTTCAGCGCTTTGCCCTTGATGTCCCACAGGGCCTGGTCGATGCCCGCGAGCGCGCTGGAGAGCACCGGGCCACCGCGGTAGAAACCGGCCTTGGCCATGGTCTGCCAGTGGTGCTCGATGCGCATCGGGTCGGCCCCGACGAGGTAGTCGAACAGCTCGCCGACAGCGGCGGCCACGGTCTCCGCGCGCCCCTCGACGATGGGCTCGCCCCAACCGCTGATCCCCTCATCGGTGTCCACGCGCAGGAACAGCCAGCGCGGGGCCACCCGGAACAGCTCGAAGCCGGTGATCTTCACGTGTCTCCTTCTCTCACAGGCCGTTGGCGTGCCAGCCGCCGTCCACCGGGAGCGCGGCCCCGGTGACGTAGGCGGCGTCGGCGGAGGCCAGGAACGCCACGGCGGCGGCAACGTCCTCCGGCGTGCCCGCGCGCTTGGCCAGCGTGCGGGCGATGTGTTCGGCGCCGGTCCAGTCGCCCCAGGCGGGCGTGCGGATCGGGCCGGGGTGTACGGCGTTGACCCGGATGTCCGGGGCGTACTCGGCGGCGAGTTGGCGGACCATCGCGTCGAGCCCACCCTTTGCCGCGGCGTACGCGGTGGCGCCGGGCATCCCTACCATGGCGTGGATGCTGCCGGTGACCACGACGCAGCCGAACCGGGGGCGCAGCAGCGGGACCGCCGCCCGGACGCCGAGGAACGCGCTGCGCAGGGTGAAGCTCTGCACGTCGTCCCACACATCGACCGCCAGCTCGTGCGGCGGCGTCCGCTCCGGCGGCTTGCGGCCGACGTTGAGGTGCAGCACGTCCAACTCGCCGATCTCGGCGATCCGCGCCCAGTCCGCCTCCAGCGTGGCGTCGAGCCGCTGGTACCGGCCGCCGATCTCGTCGGCGACGCACCGGCCGCGTTCGTCGTCGACGTCGGTGACCACGACCGCCGCGCCCTCGGCCGCCAACCGCCGCGCGGTGGCCGCGCCGATGCCGGAGGCCCCGCCGGTGACGAGCGCGGTCTTGCCTGCGAACCGGTTCACTTGCCCAGTCCCGCCGTGAGGCCCTCGGTGATTCGCCTGCCCAGCCACAGGTAGAGGAGCAGCATCGGGATGATGGTGATCGACACGCCTGCGAACAGGGCGCCGTAGTCGGCCCCACTGTATTGCTGTTGCTGGATGAATCCGATGAGCGCGAGCGAGAGGGTGTATTTCTCGGTGCTCTGGATGAACATCAGGCCGAGCAGCGTCTCGTTCCACAGGCCGATCGCGTTGAGCAGCAGCGCGGTGACCAGGCCGCCGCGGGCCAGCGGCAGCATGATCCGGAAGAACGTGCCCGTCGCCGACACGCCGTCGAGCGCGGCCGCCTCCTCCAACTCGTTCGGCAGCGACCGGAAGAACCCGGTCAGCAGGAACACGGTGAACGGCAGGTGCGTGGCCACGTACACGAGGAACAGGCCGAACAGGCTGTCGATCAGGCCCAGCTCCGCAAGCACCGAGTACAGCGGCAGCACGATCACCTGCAGCGGGATGCCGAGACCGATGACGAACAGCATGGTGATGCCGCCGGACAGCCTGCCCGTGCGCCTGCTCAGCGCGTAGGCCGCGGGCGCGGACACACCGACCACCACGACCGACGCGGTGACCACGAGCAGAACGGTGTTGACCGCCGCCTCGCCGAACCCGCTGTCGGTCCAGGCCCGACCCCAGTTGCCGAAGTCGAGGCTGGTGGGCAGCGACCATGGCGTGTTGAGGATCTCCGAGCTGTTCTTGAACGAGCTCATCAGCATGAACACGAACGCGAACAGGCAGAAGGCGACGAACAGCCACACCGCCGTGGAACCCAGCGGCCGCAGCACCTTCGGCCGCGAAGTCGTACTGGTAGCCATCTCTCTCCTGCCTAGAACTGGACCGCGTCGCGGCGCATCGCGCGACGCAGGATCGCGACCATGCCGCTGACGAGCAGCAGCATCACCACGGCCGACGCGCAGGCGTAGCCGAAGCGGTACTGCGGGGTCTGGCCGCCGAAGGTCACGCCGTAGACGAACACCGCGGCGTTCCACTCGTAGGTCGGCGGCATCGTGCCCTGGCTGGCGCCGAAGGCGTAGATGAACTCGAAGACCTTGACCGAGCTGATCGTCCACAGGACAGCGGCGACGCTGATGACGTCCCATGACAGCGGTAAGGTGATGTGCCGCAGTTTCTGCCACGCCGACGCGCCCGCGAGCGAGGCGTCCTCGTAGAAGTAGGCGGGGATTCGGTCGACGCCTGCCATCAGGATCGCGACGTAGAAGCCGGTGCTGATCCACACCATCGCGATCATGATCATCAGGAACGCGCTGTCCGGGCCGATCCACGCCACCGGTTCGCCGCCGAGCTTGACGATCAGCGCGTTGAGCAGGCCATCGTGCCGGAGCAGGAAACCCCAGAAGATGGCGAGCACGATCGGGGAGACGATGTGCGGCAGGAAGATCACCCCGCGCACGAAGCCTTTGCCCTTCATGTCTCGCAGCAGCAGCATGAAGCTGAACGCGAGCACGAAGATGCCGAGACCGACCACCACCAGGATCAGCAGCGTGTTCCAGAACGCCTCCTGGAACAGCGGGTCGTCCACCAGCGCGGTGAAGTTGTCCGTGCCGCGCCAGGTCGGGCTGTTGATGCCGTCCCACTTGGTGAACGCGGCGTACACCGAGTACAGCGTCGGCCCGATGAACAGGACCAGGTACAGCATCAGCGGGATGGCAAGGAATGGTCCGAAGATCCGCCGCTGACGGCGGGCCAGCGGCGAGTGTCCGCCGCGCACGGGGCGTGGCCCCGCGGGCCGCCGGGTGTCCCGGCGGCTCGCGGACCTCGATTCGAGGCTCAACGCCATCAGCCCTGGGTCTTCCAGAACTCGATCGACTTCGCCTTGACCTGGCTGACGAAGTCGGCGGCACTGGCTTTGCCCTGCATCAGCGACTGCGCGACCGGCTGGAACGCGGTGGCCTCCCAGCCACCGAACTTCAGGCCGAGCGCGGCACCCGACGGGTACACCGACTTGTCCTGGAACGACTTGGCCAAGCTGCTGAGCGCGGGCGGCGCGGCGATGTCCGAGCGCGGGGTGATGTTGTCGGCCTTGGTGCTGATGCCTTCCAGGCGCGACTTGTTGAGGAAGTACGCGACGAACTTGCCCGCGGCGTCGGCGTGCTCGGCGGTCTTGGGGATGCCGAAGCCGAAGAAGTTCACGCCGACCGCGTCGGTGCCGCCCTCGATCTGCGGGAGCTGCACCGAGTTGTACTCGAAGCCGGGGGCGGCGTAGGTCTTTGTCTCGCTGGTCACCCACGAGCCCTGCAGGATGTAGGCGGCCTTGTTCTGCGCCCACAGGTTCTGCTGCGCCGGGTACTGACCGGAGTTGTAGCCGGGGGCGAAGTAGCCGCCCTTGACGAGCTGCTCGACCTTGCTCACCGTCGCGAGGACCTTGGGGTCGTCCCATGCGGCGCCGCTGCGATCGGCGGCGAGCTTCTGCACGCCCTCCGAGCCGAAGGCGCGGATCAGGGGCAGCAGCGCCCAGTACTTGGCCACGCCGGTGTTGTCGGCGTCGAGCGCCAGCGGGGCAACGCCCTTGGCCTTGGCCGCGTCGAGCAGCTTGACGAAGTCGTCCCAGGTCTTGGGCTGCTCGGTCGGGTTCTCCTTGGTGTTGAACCAGATTCCCTCGCCGGTCACCTCGTAGGGCACCATGAACGGCTTGCCCTCTTTGTCCTTGAGGTAGTCGACGTACTTGGCCGGGATGACGTCGGAGACCTTCTTGCCCTCGCCGGGCACCTCAAGGTTGTAGACCGACGTGAGGTCGGCGGCCTGGCCCGCGTTGGACAGGCCGTTGCCGAGCTGGTTCATCGACTGGTCGACCAGGTCCGCGGCGGCCTTGGTGCGCAGCGACGGGGTGAGCTTCTTCATCACCTCGCGGCCGTGCCACTGGACGTTGACCTTGACGCCGGTGTCCTTGGTGAACGAGTCGATGGCGGCCTTGATGACCTGGGCCTGCGGCTCCTTCTCCTGCCACATCGACCAGTACGTGAACTCGCCGCTCCCGGCGGCGCTGGAACCAGAGCCGGAATCGGAGGAGCCACAGGCCGTGACGGCCAGCACGGAGGCCAGCCCGAGCGCGAGGCTGATGGAGCGGCGGAGCCGCCCGGGACGGGACGGTCGGGTCATGACTGGGGACCACCTATCTGGGAATCGGGACGGGGGTGTGCGATAGCGGCCTTGGCCAGCACGGTGCCGACGAATTCGCGCAGCACGGCCAATGCCGGGTGGGGAACGAGCCCCAGGTGGTAGAGGTGCAGTTCGCTGAGACCGGCGGCCAGGTAGCGCTCCGCCAGGTCGTCGAGCGACGGCCCCTCCGGTGACCGGAGAGTGTCCGGTCGGAAATATCCCCCTACCGCAACATCGCGTCCGATGTACGCGGACATCTGTTGGAGCTGGTCGACAGCCCGGACGCCGCCGACCCAGCAGCTCGTCACCACACTGTCCAATTCGGACGGCGGGGTGCCGAGCGCGGTGAACGCGCCGGTGGCCAGCGGGTCGACCGCACCGTGGAAGGTCACCCGCAGATCGGGCCGGGTGGCCCTGGCCGCGGCGACAACCCGCTGCCGCAGCGTGGTCGCGGTCTCCGCGACCACCTTTGTGACGGCGTCGGCGAGGTCGGGGCTGAGCGCGTCGGCCACCGTCGCGGGCGCCTCGGCCCCCACGGCCGCGCGCACCAGGGCCGCGAGCCGGACGCCGTCGATCCCCGCGGCGGCGTACAGCTGGTGGCAGGCGGTGCAGAAGCAGAGGGACAACAGCTGCTTCTGCACCGCGGTCCAGTAGGCGAAGTCCACCTTGTCGTGGTGGCCGCCATGGTCGACGCCGAGTCGCCCACAGGCCTCCAGGATGATCCCGTCGGGCTCGGCGGTCTCGACGACCTCGCTCGCGAGGGTCACGCAGTAGTCGCTGACGGCCTCCGCGCTGGGACACAGCGCGTAGGTGTACGGCTCGCCGAAGGCGTTGCGCACCACCAGGTCCTCGTTGGCCCGGCCGAGCACGCTGGTGTGGGTGAACACTGTCCACGCCAACACCTTCATGCCCGCCGCGCGAACGTCCTTCGCCGCCGCGGCCCAGGCGCCCTCGGGCAGCCATTCCGCGTCGAGCGGCCGGAGCCCGCCGGTCCACTTCGCGGCGCGCACCGGAAGGTAGCTGGCCGCGTGCGGCGCGGTCACCAGTCTGCTGGTCGGGTGAACCGGGGTGGGCACGCGGGTGCTGTGGTAGGCCGCCGCCAGGGCGACGGCGTTCACGCCGAGGTCGCGGGCTCGGGGCCCGGCGGCGGGGTCGCCGTCGAAGTCCCACGGGTAGGCGTATCCGACTGTGTTCACCATCGCGGCTTCACCAATTCGTAAGTGGGGTCGACGCGCTTCCGGTAGCCGGTGTCGTCGCGGTCGCGGATTCCGCAGTCGAGGTACTGCTGGTGCAGCCGCGCCAGCGCGTCGCGGTCCAGTTCGACGCCGAGGCCGGGGGTGGTCGGCACCGCGACGGATCCATCCACAAAGGACAGGACGCCGGGTTCGATGAGGTCTTCGGTTTTCCAGGGCCAGTGGGTGTCGCACGCGTAGGTGAGGTTCGGGGTGGCGGCGGCCAGGTGGACCATCGCGGCCAGGCTCACGCCGAGGTGCGAGTTGGAGTGCATGGACAGGCCCATGCCGAACGTGTCGCAGATGCCGGAGAGTACGGCTGTGCGGCGCAGGCCGCCCCAGTAGTGGTGGTCGGAGAGGATCACGCCGACCGCGTCGGCGGCGACGGCGGGCTTGAGGTGGTCGAAGGAGACCACGCACATGTTGGTGGCCAGCGGCATCGGGACCGCGCGCGCGACCTCGGCCATGCCCGCGATGCCGGGGGTCGGGTCTTCCAGGTACTCCAGCACGCCGTCGAGTTCGGCGCCGACCTTGATCGAAGTCTGCGGGGTCCACGCGGCGTTGGGG
This sequence comes from Actinokineospora sp., assembly GCA_035540215.1. GTDB lineage: Bacteria > Actinomycetota > Actinomycetes > Mycobacteriales > Pseudonocardiaceae > Actinokineospora. The sequence goes on from DATLIA010000272.1 coordinate 56,366, forward strand.
TCCAGCCGCAGGGGCAGGTCGGGAAACTCGGCGCGCAGCGCGTGGATGGCGGCGACCTCGTCCTCTGGGGGGAAGACGCCACCCTTGAGCTTGATCGCGGTGAAGCCGTACTCGTCGACCATCTTGCGCGCCTGCGCCACGATCCCGGCCGGGTCCAGCGCGGCACCCCACTCGTCGGGCTCGAAGCCCGGGTGGCGGTCCCACTTGTAGAAGAGGTACGCGCTGAACGGGATCTTGTCGCGGACCGCGCCGCCGAGCAGGTCGGAGACCGGGACGCCGAGGAGCCTGCCCTGGGCGTCGAGGCAGGCGACCTCGAACGGGGAGTAGACCCGGTCGACGGTGCCGCTCTCGGTGATCATCCCCGTGAGGCCATGGCCGTCGGCCCCAGTGTCGCCACCGAGCACTCGGGCGGCGGTGGCGAACAGGGTGTGCAGTGCGAAGACGTCCTGGCCGACGATCGCGTCGGCCACCGCGCGCAGCCGCACCAGGTGACCGCTGTCGGCATAGGTCTCCCCTAGGCCGGTGACGCCCTCGTCGGTGTGCACCTCGACAATAGTCCGGATGGCGTAAGGCTCGTGCACGCCGACCGCGTTGAGCAGCGCCGGATCACCGAACGCGACCGGGGTCAGCGTGACTCCGCTGATGCGCGCGCTCATGCCGCCGTCACCTCGCTGGTCAGGGCCAACCCGGCGGCGAGGACGCGCTCCAGCTCGACAACGTGTTCCGGGGACGGGTCCACCAACGGCGGTCGGACCCCGCCCACGTCGAGCCCGCGCAGCTTGACGGCGGCCTTGACCAGCGAGACGGCGTAGCCGGGGACCTTGTTGCGCAGCTCGACGAGCGGGTGGAAGAAGTCGGACAGGAATCGCTCGATCAGGGCATGGTCGCCGGTCTCGGCGGCCTTGTAGAACGCCAGCGACACGTCTGGGGCGAAGCAGAAGACCGCCGACGAGTAGAGGTGCACGCCGATGCCCTTGTAAGCCGGGACAGTGACCTCGGCGGTCGGCATGCCGTTGAAGAACTGGAACGGCTTGTCGCTGCCGTTGAGCGCGCCGCGCACCGCCAGCACGATCCGGCCGAGCAGGTCGAGGTCGCCGCGCCCGTCCTTGAAGCCGGTGACGTTGGGGATGCGGGCGACCTCGGCGGCGCTGTCGGGGTCGAAGACGGCGTTGCCCCGGCTGTAGACGATCATCGGCAGCTCGGCCGCGGCGGCCACCTCGCGGATGTACTCGACGAGACCGCTCGGCGGCGACGCGACCAGGTACGGCGGTAGCAGGAGCAGGCCGTCGGCGCCCGCGGTCTGGGCGGCCCGGCTGAACTGCTTGGCCAGCGGCAGTGCGCCGCCGGTGCCCGCGTAGACGGGGACAGCTCCGGCGGTCACCTCGACCGCGCGTCGGACGAGTGCTTCGTACTCGCCTGGCTCCAGCGCGTGGAACTCTCCGGTCCCGCAGGCGACGAAGACGCCACCCGGTCCGGCGGCCAGGCCCTGCGCGAGGTGGACGGCGAACGTGTCGAGGTCGACCGCGCCGTCGGCGTCGAACGGCGTGACGGGGAAGAACAACACCCGGTCGAGCATCTGCACCGGAACTCCTGGGTTCATGTATGTGAACGGCGGTCATACTTGCGAACTGTGGGCCGGAACGGTAAGACTGTCAACACCCGGTGTCAAGCCGAGGTTTCCGGACAGTTACCACCGCCGCGCAGCAGAGGAACGCCATGACAGCCAACGCTTCGATCGACGGGGCCGCCATTCCGGCCGCGGTCAAATCGGCGGCCAGGACCATCGACATCCTGGAGTTGCTCGCCGGATCCGAGCGCAGGCTCACCCTCAGCGACATCCAGAAACGGCTCGATTTCCCCAAGTCCAGCCTGCACGGGTTGCTCCGCACGCTCGTCGCGCGCGGCTGGGTAGAGACCGACGACCGCGGCACCGCCTACAGCGTCGGCCTGAGCGCGCTGCGGGCCGGTGCGACCTTCCTCGATCGCGACCCGGTGGTCCAGGTGGCCAGCGCCGTGCTCGCCCGGCTGCGCCGCCAACTCGACGAGACCGTCCACCTCGCCCGGCTCGACGGCGCGGACATGGTCTACCTGGCCAGCCGCGAATCGCCGCACCACCTGCGGGTCACCTCCCGCATCGGCAGGCGGCTGCCCGCCCACGCCACGTCGCTCGGCAAGGCCGTGCTGGCCACACTGGACCCGGTCGACGTCGGCGCGATCCTGCCCGCGAAGCTCGTCGCGCTCACCCCGGACACCGTCGTCGAGCACGACGAGCTGCGCGTCGAGCTGGCCGACGCCAGGGTGCGCGGCTGGGCGGTCGAGCGCGGGCAGAACACCCCCGGCCTGACGTGCTTCGCCGTGGCGATCCCCAGTGTGCCGACGGTCGACGCGATCAGCTGCTCCATCCCCATGACCCGGCTCAACGCCGAACACGAGGGCCAGATAGTGACCGAATTGATGGCTGCGGCCGATGAGATCGCCCAACTCTGCCGCGCGAGGACACCCCGATGAACCGAATCCTGATCACCGGCGCCGCTGGCGGCCTCGGCACCCTGCTGCGTCCCCGCCTGGCCAGGCCCGGCCGGACGCTGCGGCTGCTCGACATCGCCCCGATCGCCGACCTCCGCGACGGCGAGGAGGCCGTGACCGCGTCGATCACCGACCTCGACGCGTTCACCGAGGCCTGCGCCGGGGTCGACGCGGTGCTGCACCTCGGTGGGCTCAGCACCGAACACCGGTGGGACCAGATCGCCGAGGTCAACATCCCGGGCGCGTACAACGTGTTCGAGGCGGCCCGCCGCGCGGGTGTGCCGCGGGTGGTGTTCGCCAGCAGCAACCACGCCGTCGGCTTCCAGCCCAAGAACGGCGCCGAGGCCCCCGACTACGGCTACCCCCGCCCGGACACCTTCTACGGCGTGAGCAAGGTGCTCGGCGAGTCGCTGGGCAGCCTGTACCACGACCGGTTCGGGCTCGACGTGATCTGCCTGCGCATCGGGTCGTGCTTCCCGAAGCCGAACAGCGCCCGGATGCTCGCCAGCTGGCTGTCTCCCGACGACTGCGCCAGGCTGGTCGAGGCGACTCTGGCCGCGCCCGCCCCCGGCTTCCGGATCGTGTGGGGCGTCTCGGCGAATACCCGCCGCTGGTGGTCGCTCGACGAGGCGCGGGCCCTGGGCTACGAGCCGCTGGACGACGCGGAGGTGTTCGCGGGCGAGGTGTCCGACGAACCCGACGAGTTCGACAAGTTCCTTGGTGGCGTCTTCTGCGCGCCGTTCGACTACAGCGAAGGGCAATCATGACCGTGCAGGGCTACGACCCGCGCACCGCTTCCCCCGTCGGCGACCCGGTGGCCACCACCGAGCCCCGGGATGTCCTGGACATCGTCGACAGGGCGGTCCACGCGGCGCCAGGCTGGGCGCAGGACGCCGACGCCAGGGCCACCGCGCTCCACGCCGTCGCGGACGCGCTCGACGCCGAGGTGGACCGGCTGGTCGCGATCGCCGACGCGGAGACCGCGCTCGGGGTGCCCCGGCTGACCAACGAGGTCGGCCGCACCACCGGCCAGCTGCGCATGTTCGCCGACGCGCTGCGCGTGGGCAGGCACCAGGATGTGATCGTCTCTCCCGCGACCGACGCGCGCCCGGACGTGCGGCGGATGCTGCGCCCGATCGGCCCGGTCGCGGTGTTCGCCGCGAGCAACTTCCCGTTCGCGTTCTCCGTGGCGGGCGGCGACACCGCCTCCGCGCTCGCCGCGGGCTGCCCGGTCGTGGTCAAGGCCCACGAGGGCCACCCGCGCACGTCGGTGGCCGTGGCCGACATCCTGCGCTCCGTGCTGCCAGTCGGGGTGTTCGAGCTGATCCTGGGCCGCGACGCGGGCACCCTGCTGATCGGGCTGCCGGGGATCAAGGCGGTCGGCTTCACCGGTTCGGTGGCCGGTGGGCGCGCGTTGTTCGACTACGTCAACAAGCGGCGCGACCCGATCCCGTTCTTCGGCGAACTGGGCAGTGTCAACCCGGTCGTGGTGCTGCCCGGCGCGGCGGCGGACGCCGAGAAGATCGCCACCGGCTACGCGGCGTCGCTGACCATGGGCGCGGGCCAGTTCTGCACGAACCCGGGCCTGCTGTTCGTGCCGGACGAGCCGGAGCTGCTCAACCAGATCGCGACGGCGGTCCGGGCCACCACGTCGGGTCCGCTGCTCACCGAGAACATCCACCGCGGCTACGTGGAGCGCGTCGCGGCGGGCACCACGCGGGTGCTCGCCACCGGCACCGCGGGCGCCGACGCATGGGCGGTCACGCCCACGGTCTTCGCCACCGACGTCATCGACTTCCTCGACGACTTCGATGACCTGTCGGAGGAGACCTTCGGCCCGACCGGGCTCGTCGTCACCTACTCCGACCCCAAGACCCTGCTGGCCGCGCTCAAGGTCGTGCCAGGCAGCCTCACCGGCACCGTGCACGCCACCCCGGCCGACGACGACCTGGCCACCGAGGTCGCCGATCGGCTGCGCACCCGAGTCGGCAGGCTCATCTACAACGGCTGGCCCACCGGCGTGGCCGTGTGCTGGGCCATGCACCACGGCGGCCCGTGGCCCGCGTCGACCAACCCCGCCCACACGTCGGTCGGGGTCACCGCGATCGACCGCTGGCTGGTGCCGATCGCCTACCAGGACTGGCCCGAGCACCTGCTGCCCGCCGCCCTGCGCACCGCCAACCCCCTAGCCGTCAACCAGACCGTTCAGAGTTAGGAACCACCATGGCAACAGTCGAATACCGCGGTGCCACCCGCCTCTACCCGGGCACCGACCGCCCCGCTGTCGACGCACTCGACTTGGAGATCCGCGACGGCGAGTTCATGGTCCTCGTGGGCCCGTCCGGCTCCGGCAAGTCCACCGCGCTGCGCATGCTCGCGGGCCTGGAAGCCGTCGACGGCGGCGCGATCCACATCGGACAGACCGAGGTGACCCACGCGCAGCCCAAGGACCGCGACATCGCCATGGTGTTCCAGAACTACGCCCTCTATCCGCACATGACCGTGCGGCAGAACATCGGCTTCCACCTCAAGATCGCCAAGGTGGCCAAGGGCGAGATCGCCCGCAAGGTCGATGAGGCCGCCAAACTGCTCGACCTGGAACCGTACCTGGACCGCAAACCCGCCAAGCTCTCCGGCGGCCAGCGCCAGCGCGTGGCCATGGGCCGGGCGATCGTGCGCGAACCCCAGGTGTTCTGCATGGACGAACCACTGTCCAACTTGGACGCGAAGCTCCGCGTGCAGACCCGCACCCAGATCGCCTCGCTGCAGCGCCGCCTTGGCGTGACCACGATCTACGTCACCCACGACCAGGTCGAGGCGATGACGATGGGCGACCGGGTCGCCATCCTCAAGGACGGGATCCTGCAGCAGTGCGGCAGCCCACGCGAGGTCTTCGACCGGCCGCGCAACCTCTTCGTCGCAGGATTCATGGGTTCACCCGCGATGAACCTGCTGCCGCTGCACGCCGAGGACTGGGCGGTGTCGTTCGCCGACACCCGCATCGAGCTGTCCCCCGCGCAGCGGGCGGCGGCCACCAGCCGGGAGATCACCCTCGGGGTGCGGCCGGAGGGCTTCCAGATCGTCGGCGCGAACGACGGCGAGCGCGCTGTGGTCGAGGTGGTCGAGGAACTGGGCAGCGACAGCTACCTCTACACGACCACCGGTGGCGACACCGCCCACCCGATCGTCGTGCGCTCCGGCGCCCGCGACGTTCCCGCCCGCGGCACCACGGTCGGTCTGAAGGTGCAGCGGTCGGACGTGCACCTGTTCGACACCGCGACCGGCGCACGCCTGCCCGACTAGTAGCTGCTCCTCCCGGACGCGAGTCGGTCGACCGCGTCCGCGGAGAGCAGGTCGTCGAGAATCATGACGACACACGCGGCCAGCGCGGCCTGATCATCCAAAGTGGACGCTTCGATGCTCAGGCCGCGGGTCGCCACATCGGTGGCCTGCTGGTAGATCAGCTCACGGATCCCGGCGACCAGTCCATCGGAGACGATGTCGCCGCTCACCACGACCGCCGCCGGGTTGAGGAGGTTCACCACCCCGGAGGTCACCTCGCCGATCCGCCTGCCCGCGTCCCGAATGGCGCGCAGCGCCTCCGGGTGCCTGGCGCGCACCAGGTCGCCGACCGCGCGGGCGTCGGCGACACCGAGTTCACTGGCGAGCGCCCAGCCACCGGCGTACGCCTCCAGGCAGCCCGTCGCCCCGCAGCGGCAGACCCGGTCGCCGCCGATCTTGGTGTGCCCGATCTCGCCGGACGCGCCGACGGCGCCGCGGATCAGCCTGCCGTCGGCGATGATCGCGACGCCGACACCGGTCGACGCCTTGATCATCACCAGGTCGGGGATGCCTGGGTTGGCCTGGCGCTCGGCCAGGGCGAGCACGTTGACGTCGTTCTCGACCACCACCGGCACGGGGAAACGCGCGCCGAGCACGTCGGAGACCTCGACCTTGTCCCACCCTGGCGCGACCGGCCTGCTGATGATCCGCCCGGTCACCCGGTCGACTACGCCGGGGATGCTGACCCCGATCCCCCGCACGTCCGCGTTCACGCGGCCCGCCGCGGTCAGCAGGCCGTCGAGCTGGCGGATGACCGAGTCGAGGGCGATGTCGGGCCCCTCGGTGAAGTCGGATGTCACCGCCGACGAGGCCAGGATCCGGCCCGCCAGGTCGCACACCGCGAACTGGGCGCGGCTCGCGCCGACCGCCGCGGCGAGCACGACGGCGCCCGTCGCGTGGAACTCCAGCCGCACCGGCGGCCTGCCGCCGGTCGAGCCGCCCTCGGTGCGCTCGACCACCAGCCGGTGCTCCAGGAGCTGGTTGACCCGCAGCGACACCGCGGTCCGTGACAGGCCGGTGAGCCTGGCGATGTCCGACCGGGTCTCGGCCTGACCATCACGCACGAGCTGGAACACCTCGCCCACCGACATGCCAGGTGCCGACATCGGCCGTCCAGCCACCGGACACCCCTCACTCTCCATGTTCAACTGGACACTACCCAACAGTAATGTCTTTGTTGTACCTAAGTGTGCTTGATTATGCGCCTAAGTACCGTAGTCTTGCCACCATGCAGGGACTACCCCAGGTCGCGCCATGCGACATCGTTGTGTTCGGCGGCACCGGCGATCTTGCGATGCGCAAGCTGCTCCCGGCCCTCTACCTGCGTGACCGCGACGGTCAGCTCAGCGAGGACTCGCGGATCATCGCGGTGTCCCGCGCGGGCCTCGACGACGCGGGCTACCGCGACAAGACCGTCGCCCAGCTGATCGGGCACCTCCCCGAGGGCACCCACGACCCCGCCCTGATCGACCGGTTCCTCGGCAGGCTGCACCACGTCACCATCGACGTCGCCGAGCCGACCGCGTGGGGCGACCTGTGCGCGCTCATCGCGCCCGCCGCCCGGGTGCGGGTCTACTACCTGGCCTGCGCACCGCGGCTGTTCGGCCCGATCTGCGCAGGCCTGAAGGCCAACGACCTGGTCAGCTCCGCCTGCCGGGTCGTGCTGGAGAAGCCGATCGGCCACGACATCGAGTCGGCGCGGCAGATCAACGACGAGGTCGGCTCGGTCTTCGCCGAGGAGCAGATCTTCCGCATCGACCACTACCTCGGCAAGGAGACGGTGCAGAACCTGCTGGTCCTGCGCTTCGCCAACGCACTGTTCGAGCCGCGGTGGAACTCCCGCGCGATCGACCACGTGCAGATCACCGTCAGCGAGACCGTCGGCTGCGGCGGCCGGGCGGGCTACTACAACACCTCCGGCGCGCTGCGCGACATGGTGCAGAACCACTTGCTGCAGCTGCTTTGCCTGGTCGCGATGGAACCGCCGACGAGCCTCGACCGCGAGGCGGTCCGCGATGAGAAGCTCAAGGTCCTGCGCGCGCTGAAGCCGCTTGTCGGCCGAGATGTCGAGCGCGCCTCGGTGCGCGGGCAGTACACGGCGGGCCTGGTCGACGGCAAGCCGGTCCCGGGCTACGCCGACGAGCTGGAGGCGCCGAGCGACACGGAGACCTATGTCGCGCTCAAGGCCGAGGTGCAGAACTGGCGCTGGGCCGGGGTTCCGTTCTACCTGCGCACCGGCAAGCGGCTCGGGCACCGCGCCTCGGAGATCGTCGTGCAGTTCCGCCCGGTGCCGCACTCGGTGTTCCCGGACATCCCGGACGGCGCCATCGCGCCGAACCGGCTGGTCCTGCGCCTGCAGCCGGACGAGGGCGTGCGGCTGCACCTGGTCACCAAGGAGCCAGGCGCGGGCGGACTGCGGCTGCGCCAGGTGCCGCTGAACCTGAGCTTCGCCGAGACATTCAAGGAACGGGTGCCCGAGGCCTACGAGCGGCTGCTGCTCGACGTCGTGCGCGGCAACCCGACGCTGTTCATGCGCCGCGACGAGGTCGAGC